>CAZVES010000189.1:0-3806 GCA_964625835.1 uncultured Hyphomonadaceae bacterium | reverse complement strand
TCCTTGCAGCCATACTTGTTGTCGAATTTCGACTTGGTGACGCTGTCATTGACGTTGATGGCCGGGAAGGCGAGCTCGCCCTTCTTTTCCATCTGGTAAAGCCGCAGGACGCCCGTGGTGGTCTCTTCCGAAACGCCTTTGATGCCGGCCTTCGTCTTCGCGAACCAGCCCGGGGATTGGGCGATGCGCTTTTTGATCTGCTTGAACAGCTCGACCTCTTCTTCGCTGCCGGGATTGTCGAGCAGGGACGGGTCGGCTTCGGCCTTCTCGCCCAGCACGAGGTAGAGCGTGGCGTCGCCGCCATCGTCGAGGATCAGGTTTGGCGTCCAGCCATCCGGGCCTTCGAAGATCCGGTCGGCAAACTGCCAGTACTCTTCCAGCGTCTCGCCCTTGTGGGCAAACACCGGCGTGCCCGCATCGGCGATTGCGGCGGCAGCGTGGTCCTGGGTCGAATAGATGTTGCAGCTAGCCCAGCGCACCTCTGCTCCGAGGGCCTCCAGTGTCTGGATCAGCACAGCGGTCTGGATGGTCATGTGCAGGGAACCGGCAATGCGCGCCCCCTTGAGAGGCTTGGATGCACCGAATTCCTCGCGCGCGGCCATCAGGCCTGGCATCTCGGTCTCGGCAATCGCGATCTCCTTGCGGCCAAACTCGGCAAGCGAAATGTCCGCAACGGCATAATCGGCCATATCAAAGTTCCTTTATATGATTTCCGGCTTGGCGCGCACCTAGCAGATGAAGGCGAGGGTGGGAAGGGGCCAACTGGCCAGTGCGTGACGGCAACCCTTGTGAACGAGGTGCAGATGAACGCAGAAAGCCCGATGGGTCAGGCCTATTTGACGTTAGGGAATGTATTTGCAAGGTTCATGAAACCGTCGGGATCGTCGAAGGGAGAGCATTGCATGGGAGCGAAGTCCAAAAACCCAATCCTGGAACGCATCTACGCGCTGAAAGGCGGCACGGAAGAGTGCCGAAGCGCCTACAGTGACTGGGCTGAGAGCTATGAAAAGGACACTGTTGAAGACATGGGCTATGTCGCGCCGAGCATCGTGGCCGAAAAGCTCGAAACGCTGGTGGATTCAAGTGCTGTGATCCTCGACGCCGGTTGCGGAACCGGTCTGGCTGGGGCCGAGATGGCGAAACGTGGCTTCCGGGCGGTCGACGGTATGGACCTTTCACCCGAAATGCTGGATGTCGCCCGTGAAAAGGATGTCTACCGTGATTTGCAGGTCGCCGACATGACCGGTCCCCTCGACTACGAGACGGATGTCTATGATGCAGTGACCTGCGTGGGTACATTCACACATGCCCATGTCGGTCCGCAGGGCTTCAATGAACTGGTCCGTGTGACGAAACCAACCGGGTTTGTGGTGGCGACGGTGCACGAGGATGTCTGGGATGATGGCTACGAGGCCCACTTCGATCATCTCGAAGCCGACAAGCTCGCCAGGACCGTTTCGATTGAGCGAGCACCCTATCACCTTCACGGCTGCAGGCTTTGCGTGCTCTCACCTATGGCGTGACGGGTGTCCGGGCGTGTGTCGCTCGCATTCCATCGGTGCCGGCAAGCTCGGGATTTCCAGATCTGACGGCAGATCAGCCTTGCCTGGCGGGGTTATTTCCCCGGAATGCCCTGGTCCATGTTCCGGGCCGGCTCACAGCAGGGACCACCAACCATTTTGGCCGGCACGCCTGCAACGGTGCAACGCGGCGGCACGTCCTTGAGTACAACCGATCCCGCAGCCACCTTGGCTTCATCGCCGATCGTTATGTTGCCAAGCACCTTCGCGCCGACGGACAGGAGCACGCCGCGCCCGATTTTCGGGTGCCGGTCGCCCACTTCCTTGCCCGTGCCGCCAAGTGTCACGCCGTGCAGGAGGGAGCAGTCGTCGCCCACGACCGCTGTCTCGCCGATCGTGATGGCGCTGGCATGGTCGAACATGATGCCCTTACCGATACGTGCAGCCGGATGGATGTCCACGCCGAACAATTCGCTGGCGCGGGACTGGAAGTGAAAGGCAAGCGTTTCGCGTCCCTGGCCCCAGAGGCGGTGTGCGATCCGATGTGTCTGCAGCGCCAGAAAGCCCTTGAAGAAGAGGAAAGGTTGCAGCAGGCCCCGGCAGGCCGGGTCGCGGTCCATGATCGCCCACATATCGGACTCCGCTGCATCGACCAGGTCAGGCTGGCCTTCATAGGCGCGCTCGAAAATGCGGCGCACCTGCAGCGCTCCCATCTCCGCGCCTGAAAGCTTCTCTGCAAGGTGATACGACAAGGCCTGGCAAAGGCTGTCATGGCTGAGAATAGCCGCATTGACGTAGCTCGCCAGTGTCGGCTCTTCGGCTGCCGCGGCTGCCGCTTCGAAGTTCAGGCGTGTCCAGGCCGGTGGTCGCGCACCCGTATCGGGATTTTGGCTCATGGCGGTCTCCCTCGCCAGCTATGCCCCATAATTGGGCAAACCGCGACAGGCTGACAAGGGCCAGGCGCTTTCCTGAAATTTCGGATTGGCGCCCTGAAGCGACTGACTACGCTTGAAGACGTCCGTACGACTAAAGGCGTAGTCATGATGCAGGAAGGTGACTCCATGCAGGTCATAGATGCTGAAGTACAGGTGATGTGCGTGGTTTGGGCCCGTCCGGGACTGTCTGATGCGGAGATACACCAGGCCCTTGAGGTGACGCAGGATTGGTCGCGCGAGACGGTGAAGACCTTGCTGGCGCGTCTCGCCGGCAAAGGTGCGCCGCGGCCTTTTAGGAAACGATCGAGGAATGGACCGCAAACCTGGAGGACAGTTTCGAGGTGAACTTCGAAATCGACATGGAACGGTTCGAGGCGGAAATCGCAAGGGTTGAAGCGGAGGTGGAGGCCATCATAGAGTCGCCCGAGTTCGAACCCTCATCGAACGCAGCACGCAGTCAATCGAAGACCTGCACGAAGCCTGCGACCATGAAGACCTCGGTGATGTCGGCGTGGCCGTGGTGACCAGCCGGGAGGGCGACAAGGCGATCTGCATCGATCGCAAGGCCGATCGCGAGGCTGTGGCGTCTGCCATCCGCAAAGAGACGGAGCTCACTGGAGCCGAAAAGCAGCATTTCCTTTCCGTCATCGACAGATGAGGCTGCGGCGGCGCGACGGGGCATGGGCGAGATATCCTCCTCGCCCCATGGGAGAGCGCGTTTCGCGGATCGGGAGAATCCCCGTGTGGGCGAGTTCCTGCGCGTCTAAAGTCGCCCCGTGAGAGGGGCTGTTTGTCGCGAAGAGCGGCGCAGGCAAACCATAGCGCAGGGGAAAGTCAATGAAATTGAGGCGCTTTCCCGTTTACCTTACGGCCCTCGCGTGTGCATCCGGCCTTGCCCATGGGGACGGGCTTCCGGTGACCCCTGGCCTCTGGAAGTCGCAATCCACAGTTCAGATCAGTTTCGTGGCCCCCGGCCAGGCTTCCCCGACGCCGGAGCCCAAGGTTCGTGCCAGCCAGTCCTGCGTGTCCGATGTATCGCATGTTCTCGATGCGGGTCGCCTGGCGGGCCCGGGCTGTGAAGCCTCTGACATCACGACGATTAAGGACGGGATCAGCTTCGTCCTGGTGTGCCAGCGAACGGACGCCACACTCTATGGCACGATGACAGCAAAGACCCTGGCGGGCGGCAGCCAGACGCTGGCGCACATGACCCTGACTGGGCGAAGTGCCGATGGACGGGAAATGAAGATCGATGCCGAGTTGGTGGGCGAACGCCTCGGCCCCTGCGAGCACTGACCCCTGCCGGCCCCTCCGTGAATGCGACGCCCGTCCCAACCAAAATGTCCTGTCC
>CAZVES010000188.1:0-3864 GCA_964625835.1 uncultured Hyphomonadaceae bacterium | reverse complement strand
TGGCGGAGGAGGAGGGATTCGAACCCCCGGAACGCTTGCACGCTCAACGGTTTTCAAGACCGCCGCATTCAACCACTCTGCCACTCCTCCACAGAGGGCAAGCGCGGCTTAAACCAGCATGCTTTCACGCTGGCAAGCCGCGCTGCCATTTTCCGGCCCAGATTGGCGCTATCAATAGATGAACAATCCGTTGCTGGAATGGTCTTGAGTAACAAGGCGCAGCTCACCGGCTGTAAGCCAAACTTTGGTAGATACACCGTCGCAGCGCCAAGAAGGCGTTCGAATGACGGGCTGCCAGTTCGCATCCCGAACCACAGAATGAGGGACAAAATGATGAACAGGACCGGGTCGAGCCTTGCGAGGTTTCTTGCAGCATCCGCATCGGCAACCTTTTGCGCAGGGCTGTCTTTTGCCCAGTCCGGCGCTCCGATTGTCTACAAGACCCCTGACGCACCCCAGCCATCGGTCGGTGCAGGGCAGGGTGGCACGACCGTTTCGGCGCAACCGGCACGCTCCGCATCATCAGACCGTCCCCGTATCGAGTTCCGCTATCCTGACCAGCCCGACCTCGTCTACTCGCAGAACGGCATTCGTCCGGTCGATGGCGATGCGCCCATGGCGTTTTCCTCCTCAACATCGGCCATCTCGGCCCAGGAGGCTCGTCAGTACGCCTCGGTTGAGCCGCCCATGGCCGCTCGCGAGCCTGCCGCTCTTGATCCGGCCATCACTCCGGGCGGTTTCGATGCCCGTGCCACGGCAGAGCGCATCGCAGCGCAGGCAGCCCTTCCACCCCATCGCGGCCAGGCTCCATCGCCCGCCGCAAACGCTTACTCCCGGCCGGGGACGCCGGTGCGCCCGGCCAATGTGGCCCAGTTTCAGGAAACGGGCCTCGCCGGTCTTTATGAGTCCGGTTTCGACGGCACACAGACGGCAAACGGGGAGATCTACGACGCAGGCCGGCTTTCCGCGGCCCATCCGAGCCTGCCCATTCCCAGCCTCGTCCAGGTGACCAATTCGGGCAATGGTCGAGAGATCGTCGTCCGGGTCAACGACCGGGGGCCATTCGAGGAAGGGCGCATCATCGACCTTTCCCAGCGGGCGGGCGACCTGCTGGGCTTTGGCCCGGCAGGAACATCTAACGTGCAAGTGCGCTATCTGGGCCCGGCACCTGTGGAGCCCATGCCAGCGGTCCAGACCGTGGGATCAGACACCGTGGATGAGTTCAGCCTTCCCGAGATCAAGGTGGCAGCGCCTGCCCGCCGGGCTGTTGCCACGCCACACCGGCCCCTCCAGTCGGATCGGCAGTACCCGGCGAGCGCGACGGGATACTTCATCCAGGTCGGTTCATTCTCGAACATCGCAAATGCCCAGCGACTGAGTGCCTCCCTTGATGCCTCGCTTTTTGTTGAGGTCGTGCCGGTTCGTCTCAATGGAGCAGACTTTTTCCGCGTGCTGGTCGGTCCCTACCGCGAGAAGGGCGAGGCTGAGATCATCCGCCAGGACCTGCACTATCGCGGTGTTGCAAGCGGACTTGTCGTACGCAGGCCGTAATTCGATGCCCGGGAGCGGTTGACGCCGCCATAAAACCGGCGCTTTTTCTATAGAGGAGGTATGGGAAACCATTCCTCCTCTTGTCGTTTTGAAGACCACTCCGGAGCGCAAACCATGGTCCGCAACCTTATTGGGTTTCTTTTCGCATTCGGCTTCCTGATTATGCCGGTTGCAAACGCCCAGGGTTTTGACAGCGAGGCCAGCCATGCGGTCATCATGGACCATGCGACCGGTGAGGTCCTCTGGGAAAAGAATGGCACTGAGCTGATGATCCCGGCTTCCATGACCAAGATGATGACGGCGCACCTCGTATTCGAGCGCGTGGAAACCGGTGAGATTGACCTAACGGACCGTTTCACCGTTTCAGAGAATGCCTGGCGCAAGGGCGGCTGGGCCTCGGGAGGGTCAACTATGGGGCTGGCCATTGGCGACCAGCCGACAGTGGAGGAACTCCTGCGCGGGGTGATCGTCCTGTCCGGGAATGATGCCTGCATCGTGCTCGCCGAAGGTATTTCCGGAACCGAGGAAGCGTTTGCCCGGGAAATGACGGTGTTGGCCGAACGGATGGGGTTGCAAAGCGCCACATTCCGCAACGCCACGGGCCTTGATGATGAAGGCCATCGCATATCGGCCATTGATCTTGCGAAGCTTGCGCGCAGCACCATTTTCGAACACCCGGACTTCTATGCGCTCTATGCAGACGAATCCTATGAATGGCGCGGCATTCGCCAGCCCAATCGAAATCCGTTGCTCGGACGCATGGACGGCGTCGATGGCCTGAAGACGGGCCACCTTGAAGTGTCCGGCTACGGGCTCACCGCGTCCGCCCTTCGAGACGGGGAAAGGCGCATCATCGTTCT
This sequence comes from uncultured Hyphomonadaceae bacterium, assembly GCA_964625835.1. Taxonomy (GTDB): domain Bacteria; phylum Pseudomonadota; class Alphaproteobacteria; order Caulobacterales; family Hyphomonadaceae; genus UBA5336. The sequence goes on along the minus strand of CAZVES010000188.1, from coordinate 1,453 downwards.
CAACGGCATGGCGAGCGAAGCCGATCGCGCCAGGGAAGCGGAGCGTCTCATGCGTCTTGCCTTTTCTGCCTTTGAAACAAGGTATTTCAAGCCCGGAGAGCTCGCCTTGCCAGAGCTTCCTGTCTGGCTCGGGACTTCGCAAGCCGTTGAGATCCAACTGGCCGAACCCTTTACGCTGGGCGGTGCCAAGCGGGATTTCGCCCTTGGCAAGGTCGAGGTCGTGTATGACGGTCCGATCGAGGCGCCGGTCACGTCCGGCGATGAGCTTGCAACCCTGATGATCACGCTTCCTGGTCGTGAGCCTGTGAGGACGCCGCTTGTGGCTGTTGAAGATGTCGACAGGACCGACTTTGCCGGCCGTGTCCTTGATGGACTGAGCAAGGTGATTTCAGGGGGAGCCAGCTCCTGAAGGCTCTGTTTATCACACTGGAAGGCGGTGAGGGGTCGGGAAAATCCACCCTTGCACGGCGTTTGTCGGAGGCCTTTGATGCGCGTGGCGTCGGTCATACCGTCACGCGCGAGCCCGGAGGCACGCCACTTGCCGAGAAGGTGCGCAGCCTGGCGCTGGAGTTGCCGGGCGATCGGCCGCTATCGCCTCTGGCGATGGCCCTGTTGATGAATGCCGCCAGGGCCGACCATCTGGACCAGCTGATCGTGCCCAAGCTGAGTGAAGGACAGCATGTGATCTGTGACCGGTTTGCCGACTCCACGATCGCCTACCAGTCGGCACAGGGCGGGATCAGCCTTGAGGCGCTGATGACACTGCAATCACTGGTGTTGGGTGACCTTGCGCCGGACCTCACGCTGCTCCTCGACGCAGATCCGCGTGATCTTCTGGCCCGCAGGGAGCAGCGCGGCGGCTCTGTGGATGTTTTTGAAGCCAGGGGCATCGCCTTCCATGACAGGGTTCGAGACGCCTTCCTTGGGATTGCCGGGAACAACCCCCATAGGGTGGTCGTTCTAGATGCTTGCCAGTCTGCAGATGCGATGTGTGTTGCGGCATTGGACGCAATCGCCCGAACGCAATCGAGGCTGGAAAAGGCATGAGCGAGGCGGCATGGCCTCTCTTTGGGCACAAGGCCGGCGAGGGTGAAATTACCTCGGCAATGGAATCGGGTCGGTTGCACCATGCCTGGTTGGTCGAGGGGCCCGGTGGCATTGGCAAGTCCGTCCTCGCAAGGCGTTTTGCAGCCGTTTTGCTGGGTGCCGAGCGGGTTTCGTCGGACACGCTCGATATCCAGACGAGCGACCCCGTGGTGCAGAAAATCATGGCAGGGGCCCACCCCGATTTTCGTTGGTTGTCTCGCACGCCAAACGACAAGGGCAAGCTGCCCTTGTTCATCTCTGTCGAAGACGTGCGCGAAAGCCTTGTTGAATTCCTCACCCTGAAACCCGCCCTCGGCGGACGGCGGGTGTGTGTGGTGGACTCACTGGACGAGTTGAACGCCAGCGG
>CAZVES010000187.1:0-4099 GCA_964625835.1 uncultured Hyphomonadaceae bacterium | reverse complement strand
CACCCCTTCAAAGGCCTATGTCATGCGGCGCAAGCCTCCGGGCAAACTGCTGCCCAGCGCCCATGCAGTCGACCGGGAGTTCCGCGTGATCAGCGCGCTGTATCCGCTCGGCTATCCCGTGGCGCGGCCCTATGCGCTGTGTGAGGATGAAGGCGTGGTCGGCACCATGTTCTATGTCATGGACAATGTGGACGGGCGCATCCTCTGGGACGGCACCCTGCCGGACATGGAGCCGGCCGAGCGCCGGGCGATCTATGGGGCCAAGGTCAAGACCTTCGCCGACCTGCACAATGTGGACTGGCGCGCGGCGGGCCTGGAAGGCTTCGGCAAGGAGGGCGACTATGTGGCCCGCCAGGTCCACCGCTGGTCGAAGCAGTACCGTGCCTCCGAGACCGAGAAGATCACGGCCATGGACCAACTCATGGACTGGCTGCCGGAAAACATCCCCCCCGGCGAGACGACCACCATCGTCCATGGCGACTATCGCCTCGACAACATGATCCTGCACCCCACCGAGCCGCGCGTGATCGCGGTGCTGGACTGGGAACTGTGCACGCTGGGCGATCCGCTCGCCGATTTCAGCTACCACCTGATGAACTGGGTGATGCCCAGCAGTGACCCCGCGCGCGGGGCCATTGTCGATATCGAGGACCTTGAGGCCTATGGCATACCCAGCATGCAGGAATACGCGGCGATGTACTGCCAGCATACCGGGCGCGACGGCCTGCCCGATCTGAACTATTATTTTGCCTATAATGCCTTCCGGCTTGCCGCGATCTGCCAGGGCATTGTCGGGCGCGTGCGCGATGGCACGGCGAACTCCGCCCATGCCGCCAGCATGGCCGAGCGCGTGGCCCCGCTGGCCGAGTTTGCCGCGTCCCAGGCCCGCGAAGCCGGCATGGCGGGCTGAGGGTTGAAAAGGAAAATCAGATGTTGAAGACACTCAAGCTGGCCGCCGCAACGGCCCTGATGGCCGCCGGGATCAGCGCGCCGGCCCTCGCCCAGGACGCCGTGATCCATGCCGGACATGTTCTGGCGGTTCCCGGCGAAGGCTACCTGACACGCCAGACCATCACGGTTGAGGACGGGCGTATCACCTCCATCGCGCCCGGCTATCAGCGCCCGGCAGAGCGTGCACAGGTGATCGATCTGAAGGACGCCTATGTCCTGCCGGGACTGATCGATTCCCACGTGCATTTGCTCACGGAAAATGGGCCGGGTCGCCGCCTGCAGATGCTGGAGTTTTCCGAGACCGACTATGCCCTGCGGGGGGCGCGCCATGCCCGCCTGACACTGGAAGCGGGGTTCACCACCGTCCAGGATGTGGGCGGCGTCGACGAGGCAATCTTCTCCCTGCGCGATGCCGTTGCGCGCGGCGATGTCATCGGTCCGCGCATTCGCGCGTCGGGCCGCGCCGTGACGCCAACGGGTGGCCATGGCGACGGCAACGGATTCTCTCCGGCTCTCGCCGCGATCTTTTCCGGCAACACTTGCAATGGCGCCGATGATTGCCGCCGTGCCACGCGCCAGGTGATCAAGAATGGCGCGGACATCATCAAGATCACTGCAACCGGGGGCGTTCTCTCCAACACGGCCGCAGGGCTTGAGCAACAGCTCTTCGATGACGAGATCGCCGCGATCGTCGAGACCGCCGCCACCATGGGTCGGAAGGTGACCGCCCACGCCCATGGCAAGGGCGGGATCGAGGCCGCCCTGCGCAATGGCGTGCAGTCCATCGAGCATGGCACCTACCTTGACGAGGAGACGGTGGCCCTGTTCCGGGAACGCAGTGCCACTCTCGTTCCCACAGTCCTGGCCGGGGCGACGGTCACGGGATGGACGAACGAGCCCTGGCTGCCAGAGCCGTCGCGCGCCAAAGCGGCCATTGTCGGCCCCCTGATGCTTGACATGCTGCGCACGGCGCGTGAGGGCGGTGTCCGGGTCGCCTTCGGCACGGATACGGGCGTGTCAGTCCATGGCGGCAATGCAGAGGAATTCGTTCTCATGGTGGAAGCCGGATACACGCCGGAGGAGGCCATCCACACCGCAACGGTCGTGGCGTCCGAGCACCTGGAAATGGACGGCGACATCGGCACACTGGAGGATGGCAAGTTTGCCGATATCGTGGCCTATGATAGCGATCCGCTGGTCGACATCGCGGAGCTTTCCGACGTCGACTTCGTGATGAAGGGCGGTGTCGTGGTGGCTTCTGATTTTTACGGCTTTTCACCATCCTGAGAGGGAACATTTCCCATGCGATTTCTTTTCGCCCTGTTTGCAGCCATGGCCGCCGCGATGACCGCATCGGCCTATGAGGAGCCAGCCCATGTGGTGGAGGTCACCGATGGGCGGTTCGAGGTGCGCATCTACGAGCCCGTCATCGTGGCCAGCGTCGTGGTCAATGCGCCGGGACGCGAGGCGGTAAATATCGGCTTTCGCCCCCTGGCGGACTATATTTTCGGCAACAACACCAACACGGCGGGGATTGACATGACCGCGCCGGTCAGCCAGCAGGCCGTCTCCCAGAAGATCGACATGACGGTGCCTGTCACCCAGACCGCCGCGTCACCGAACCAGACCGTGGTAAGCTTTGTCATGCCGTCCCAATGGACCATGGAAACACTGCCGAAACCGAACAATCCTGATGTCATTCTTGCCGAAGTCCCGGCGCGCCGGGTTGCATCCTATCGTTTCAGCGGTTCCGGCAATGATCGCCAGCAGGGTGAGGCCGCAGCGCGCCTGGCCGGGTGGATGGCCGGGAGAGGTCTTGAGCCGCTGGGACCGCCAACTTTCAATTTCTACAGCGGCCCATGGGTGCCCGGGCCGTTCAGGAAAAACGAGGTGCATTTCGAGTTTGCTGCGGGGACGGGCTAAGCCTCGCGCATCTGGTGAAGGGTTTTGACTTCCGGCGGCGAACCATTGCAACTACGCGACTTGATTTGGGAGAGGCGCTGAAAGTGCGTCCTTTGAAGAGGTTCGGGATGGTTTCGAGAGTTCAAGGCCTGGCACTGGCAACGGCATTGGGTGCAGCGATCAGCGCCTGTGCGCCCCAGGCAAGCGCCCCGCCCGCGGCAGGCAACACCCAGGCGCAGGCCGGGGTCGAGTGCGTCCCGATCGAGGAAGGCGCGCTCTACCGGGTCGAGAACGGTCGCTTCACCACCGCAGAGGCGCCAGAGCCGATCATCATCGAGACCGTGATCGAGCCCGAGCTGACCTGGCCGGAGCGGATTGAGGCCAGCTTTCCAGATCTTGGTTTCCCATGGATGCAGCTGAATGCGCGCAATGCCGAGGAAGGCGTGGTGACACTGACGGGGCTGGCACCGACCCGGGACGCAGCCGACCGGGCCTATGATGCGGGCGAACGCGCGATCAAGGACCTGCCCCAGGGGCGCGACGTGCTGATCGTGAACGGAATTTCCGTGGAAGGCGGCGAGGAAGCCGTGGGCGCGGCCCTGGAAAGCCTCACTTCTGCCGCGTCGGCGGCCGAATGCCAGACGGCGTTCTCTCGGGTCATGGATGGGCGCAACGTGTCCTTTGCCGTGGGCCGGGCCGACGTCAATGAAGAGAGCGCGCAGTTGCTGAACGCGGCTGCGGGCGTGGCCACCCTGTGTTCCCGCTTCAATATCGAGGTGGCCGGCCACACCGACACGACAGGCGACGCTGTGCTCAACCAGAACATCTCAGAGCAGCGCGCGCGCGCCGTGCGCCAGTACCTGATCAATCGCGGTGTGCGCCCTGACGTGCTGACCGCGCGCGGCTACGGCGAGACCTTCCCCCTGATGGAGGGCGAGACGCCGCAAGCCAATGCCGCCAACCGGCGCACCGAGTTCGTGGTCCGCGCCCGCTGACCCTTGCGTGTCAGCGCCCAGAAGACTGCGCTTGGTTCGGGGTCTCCAGGATGCCAGCACACCGGCGCGGCTTCGCTCATCTCGGCAAACGCCGCGAAGGGCTGGCCCTTGAGGAAGGGCTCCCAGTGGAAGAGATCGGCGCCCGGCCTGAAGTCGAACACCGGCGGATGGGCAGGCCCGCGCGGCGCATCGCGCTCTTCCTGTGCGGTTTCAGAGACGTTTGCGAACGCCATCGCGGCTCCTCCGGTGCT
>CAZVES010000186.1:0-4230 GCA_964625835.1 uncultured Hyphomonadaceae bacterium | reverse complement strand
CTGCCCATCACCGTTTCAGCAACGGCTGACCCCTGCGATCCTGGCAATGTCGGGTCTGGCGGCCCCGAGCGCCTGGCGAACTGTATCGCTGACCTACAAGCCGCCGGGGTTCCCGCGGGTGAAATCCTGGACGGGGGCGGAAACTATATCTGGCAGAACCCGCTGACCGGGCGGTTTGCCGGCGTGTCCGGCGGCAATCCGGACCTGAACGTCGAAACCGCTGAGACTCTGACCGTTGGCGCCGTGTTCCAGCCAAGCTTCATTGAAGGACTTTCCTTCACGGTCGATTACTGGGACGTGACCATTGACGATGCCATCGCCGCCACGGCGTCTGGTGACATTCTTGAGGGATGCCTGGACTCGGCGAACTATCCGAATGTTGATTTCTGCAACCTCTTTGTTCGCCGCGCCGATGGCGGGTTGACGTCTCTGGAAACGGGAGAGATCAACTTCGCGAAGATCGAAGCCAGCGGCTGGGACTTTGCAGCCAGCTACAGTTTCGATGTGGGAGAGAACACGTTTGGGGCCCGCATTGTGGGCTCGAACCAGGAAAAGCTCGACCGCTTCTTCAATCCCCTTGATCCGGCCGATGTGGACCCGGAGCTCCGGGAAATCCAGGTGCCCGAATGGTCTGGCAACCTGACCCTCAGCTTTGACAGGGGGCCGTTCAGCGCAGCGCTGCAAACCTCCTATCAGAGTGAGCAATTCGCCGACGAGATCGAGGACGAGGACCTCTTCGGGCCTGCCGGCTTCTTCGACGAGGTCTATATCCTTGACGCCAATGCCAGCTATGAATTCAGCGACCAGCTGACCTTCTATGGCGGCGTCAACAATATCGCGGATGAGGAGCCCTACTCGACACAGACCGCCTGGCCTGTGGGCCCGCGCGGCCGGTTCTTCTTCTTCGGATTGACCTACACCCAGTAGGCCAGCGGACAGGGGTGAAACGGGAATGCGGAGGCGAAAGTCTCCGCATTTCTTGTTAAAGGGCCAATATGGACAAACCCGACGCCCACGCCGCCCTGTTCCGGCAGGTCAATGAACACATCGCCGCTGGAGACCGCGGCGCGGCCATCCGATGCCTCGAAAACGGGTTGAGGCAGGCGCCGCACAATTTCAGCGGCTGGATGCAACTTGGCCGGCTTTTCTTCGAGGACGGACGGTATGGCCAGGCCCTCCAGGCGGTCCAAGCGTGCGAACAGTTCGATCCTCTCCTCGCCGAGTTTCAGTCCGTGCAACAACACATCCAGCGCGGCGATCTTCAGGGGGCGGAGGATGTTGCGCGCGCGATGCTCAAGACCTGCCCGGGCCACCCCCGGGCTGTGTTCACCCTCGCCCATGTCGCCCAGGCGCGCGGGCGTGAGGAAGAGCGCGTGGCCGTTCTGCGTGAAGGCCTGCAGCATGGGCCGGCCAACCTTGTCCTCAGGCAGCTTCTGGTCGGCGCGCTGGAAAGCGCCGGCGCCTATGGCGAGGCGGTCGAGGCGGCGCGGGAGGTGTTCGCGCTGCAGGAGACCTATGAGACCGTCTGGGGGCTGATATCCATCCTCTTGCGGTATGGCCAGAACGAGGCCGCGCTGGAAATGTGCGCGCGCGCCGAGCGCCTCTGTGGCGGAGATGCCATGAAGCTCAGCGACGTGGCGCTGGTGCGCGGGCAGGTCCTCAGAATTCTCGGCCGGCGGGATGACAGCCTCGCGGCGTTCCGCGAAAGCCTCTCCCACAACCCGCGCAATGGCGCCAGCTGGTGGGGCCTGGCTGATACCAAGACTTATCGGTTCACAGAGGCGGATGGGGCCGCGATCAGCCAACTCGTCGCCGATCCGGGCCTCGACGCGCACCAGCGTGGCCTTGCCGCCTTCGCCCTGGCCCGGCAGCGGGAATGCGCGGGCGACATCGATGGCGCCATGGAGGCCTACCACCGCGCCAACGCGCTGTGCGATCCCGGCAGCTTCAATCATGAGGGCGCGCGGGCCGGCGGCGCGCGTCTCATCCAGGCCATGCAGGGCGAGGCCCTCAGGGCCCAGGCCAGGCATGGCCCGGGCGCGCCTGTCCCGGTTTTCATTGTGGGTCTCCCACGCTCCGGCTCGACCCTTGTCGAGCAGATCCTGGCCAGTCATTCGCAGATTGAAGGCACCATGGAACTGCCGGTCCTGCCGGGCGTGAAACGCCGCGCGCATGCCCTGTGCCAGCAGCGTTTCGGCGGCGACTATCTCAGCGCGATTGGCCGCCTGCCAGAGGCAGACCTCAGCGCGCTGGGGCGGGATTATCTCAGCCAGAGCGCCTTCTTTCGTGACAGCGAGACGAAGCTGTTCACGGACAAGATGCCGTTCAATTTCGAGCATGTCGGGCTGATCCACAAGATCCTGCCCCATGCGGTGATCATCGATGCGCGGCGCAACCCGCTCGATTGCGGGCTCAGCATCTACAAACAGCACTTCACCCAGGGCTCGGCATTCAGTTACGATCTCGGCTCAATTGGAGCCTACTACAATCTCTATCTCTCGATCATGGACCATTGGGACCGCGTGCTGGATGGCCGTGTCCTGCGCGTCCAGTATGAGGCCCTTGTGCGCTCTCCGGAGGACGAGGTCCGACGATTGCTGGAGGGTGTCGGTGTGGGGTTTGAGGAAAAGTGCCTGGAATTTCACAGGACGGACCGGGCCGTGCGCACCGCCAGCAGTGAACAGGTGCGCCAGCCCATCTATCACGGGTCTATTGGAGCCTGGCGCAGCTATGAGCGCCACCTCGGCCCCTTGCGCGAGGCGCTGGGTGAGGAGACGATCAATCGCTTCGCGGCTTTCCTTGAATAGGTCTGTCGCTTGTTGCGATCACTGGGCGAGCTCTTCCTCCAGAAACGCGGCCTGGGCGCGGTAGTAGAACAGGCGGTTGGCCAGCTTGCGCCAGCCATGGCCTTCATCCTCGATGCGAATGTAGGGTGCCTCGATGGCGTTGGCCCTGAGAGTCTTCACCATCACCTCGGTCTCATAGATGTCGATACGCGGATCCTGGACGCCGTGGGAGTAGAGTACGGGCACGCGGATCTGATTGGCCAGGCGGATGGGCGAATTCTCCGTGTAGAAATTGATCCAGCGTTGCTCGGTGATGTCGCCATACTCGATGCGGTCTGAGGCTTTCAGCCCGGGTGAGGCGATCTGCAGCGCGGTGACCCAGTCGGCCACGCCATAGCGGCTGACGCCGGCGGCAAATGTGTCGGGGTACAGAGCAAGGACTGCGTTCACCATGTAGCCGCCATAAGACCCGCCAGAGACGGCCGCACGGTCCATGTCCACCAGGCCCTCGGCGCGCAGATGGGCGGCCATGTCGATCAGGTCACGGACGCTGTCGCGGCGTCGCTCCTGGTCATCGAGTGTGGTGTAGACGCGCCCGAAGCCGGTTGATCCGCGCACGTTTGGTTCAAACACCGCAATCCCGCGATCCACATGGTACTGAACAATCGGGTCGAAGCTTGCCATGGACTGGGCGGTCGGGCCGCCATGGACTTCAAACAGGACCGGCGGCGGGCCATCGCCGGCGCGCGAGGCCGGATCGGGCAGGTAGAGCAGGCCTTGCACCTCAACACCGTCGCGTGCGGGGATGCGAATGCTCTGTGGGCGGACGAAACGGTCAGGGTCCAGTCCGGCTAGGGTCGCTTCGAATGTGCGCGACACGGCCGCGCGGCCTAAGTCCCATGTGACGATGTTGCCCGGTGTGCGCCAGCCATTGATGTTGATCGCCATCCTGTTGGTCGAGGTTCCGCAGCTGATGCCATAGAGGCCCTCCGGCAGGCGCGGTGGCGCAATCGCATCGCCAGAAACAATATCGCGCACATGCAGCGTGTGGAAGCCGTCCACATTTTCGGTGAAGGCGAGGTAGCGCCCGCCCTGTCCGCACAACTCCACCCCGCCTGCATCGCGTTCGGTCTCAAAGGCAACGCGCATCTCGCCGGATGCCAGGTCGTATTCATGCACTGCGGAGAAGTCGCGTCCCACATTGCTGGCAAAGTAGAAACCCGAGCTGTCTGGCTTCCAGGCAAAGCCGCCATCGCCATGATTGGCCCTCGGCTCCGGCGCTGAAATCGTGGTCATCTCGCCCGTGGCCATGTCCATCAGGTAGAGATTGTCTGAGTCCTCGCCGACGGTTTCGACGACGACGGCTTTCGAGCCGTCAGGAGAGATGGCTCGCGCAAAGAAGCCGAATGTGCCCTCGAACAGAAGCTCGGTTTCGGCGGTCTGA
>CAZVES010000185.1:0-4336 GCA_964625835.1 uncultured Hyphomonadaceae bacterium | reverse complement strand
ACCGACGGATTGCCCATGAGGGACGCGCCCAGGTCGCCGAGGGTATAGCGCCCGTCATCCTGAAGGCAGAGCAGTTCGAGCGAGGCGGCGGCCTTCACCAGCCTCTCGGCCCCGTCGAATGGCAAGCCCGTTGCGCTGGCCACTTCGCCAACATCCATGGGGCGGGTGGCAATCTTCGCGATGAGATCGAGCTGGACGCAGGCGAGCAACACCTGCGAGTGCACAAAGCCGGTGCACAGGTTGAACAGCCGCGCGGCTTCTGCCCGTGCCTTCGGCCGGGTCAGGGGGTTGGCCGTCGCCGCTTCCTGGAAGCGCGGACTGGACAGGAGCGCATTGCGCCAGCGCCGAAGCCGTGCCTTCAGGCCGAGGCTTGCGGGCACCGCCACGGGCGTACTCGTCATGCCAGGGCGCGCGCCAGGCTCGCCGGGATGAGCCGCGAGGCCTGGGCGTGGACAAGCTCGCGCAGCATCGGGGCGCCAGCGCAATCGGGCACACTGTCGGCGGCCGCTTCGATCAGGCCATTCAGCTTCGCCATGGCGCCGCGCGGGCCAAGATCGCTGGCCGCATTGGGCCTGGCGCACTTGGCGTCCTGGCCAGCCGGCTTGCCGAGGGCTTCCTCGTCCATCAGCATGTCGCGCAGGTCATCGGCCACCTGGTAGGCATCGCCGAGATATTCTCCGAGCTTGCGCCAGGGTGTGGGATCAGCGCCGACCGAAGCAGCGCCAGCCTGGGCCGCGCCGATGAACAGCGCGCCGGTCTTGGCCCTGTGATAGGCGTCCGTCTCCACGCCGGGCTCGCTTTCCCAGGCCTGCCCCGCGACGATGCCATGGGGCGCACCCACGGCGGCGGCCACAATGGGCAGGAGGCGGGCGAGGGTTTCCGGCGAGCCGGCGGTGCTGCGCGCCAGCGTCGAGAAGGCCATGACGATCAAGGCGTCACCGGCCAGCAGGGCGATGGGCTCGCCAAACACCACATGGACAGACGGCTTGCCCCGGCGCGTATCAGCCCCGTCAAAGCAGGGCAGGTCGTCATGGACAAGGGAAGCGCAATGAAGCAGCTCCAGCGCCGCGCCTGCGCCCGCGCTGACCATGAGTTCGTCTTTGCTGCCTGCATTGCAGGCAGCTGCCACCGCAAGGCAAAGATGCGGGCGCACACGTGCGCCGCCGGGGAACACCGCATGGCGGATGGCGCTGGCCAGAAGTGGCGGCCCGGGCGGGCTCTCACTTTCGGAGACAGCGCTTTCAAGCGCCCACTCGATCAATGCATCAGCGTCCATGGGTGTCTCCTTTGCGTGTAAAGTCCCAAAGACATTTACATTTGTCAATTCATATGGACAAATAAGGTGTCAATTTGAAAGGACACATCGCCCATGGCAGATGGCCAACGCATCGCGATCATTGGCGCAGGGATTGGCGGCCTGTCTGCGGCGGCGATCCTCGCTAGAAGGTTCGATGTAGATGTCTATGAACGCGCGGCCAGGCCTGGCGGGAAGGTGCGACAGATCGATGTTGGCGGGGCGAAGATCGACTCAGGGCCCACCGTCTTCACCATGGACTGGGCCTTCCAGGAGGTGATGGACCTTGCCGGTGCCGAACTGGAAGAGGAGGTCAGCCTCAACCGTCTGGAAGTCATAGCCCGCCATCACTGGACCGACGGCTCGACCCTCGACCTTTTCGCAGACCGCGAGCAGAGCGCCGCCGCTATCGCCGATTTCGCAGGCCTCCGAGAGGCGGACAATTACCGCGCCTTCTGCAACAAGACCCGGGACGTGTACGAGACATTGCGCGAGCCTTTCCTGCGCGCCCAGCGGCCGAGCTTTGCCGGACTCATCGCCAGCCAGTCGCCCATGGCGCTGCTCAACACGTCTCCCTTCTCCACACTCTGGGGCGCCCTCTCGCGCAGTTTCCAGGACCCGCGCCTGCGACAGCTTTTCGGGCGCTATGCCACCTATTGCGGCGCCTCGCCCTTCCGCGCCCCTGCCACGCTGATGCTGATCGCCCATGTCGAACAGGAAGGCGTCTGGGCGCTGGATGGCGGGATGCAGTCGATCGCCGACGCGCTCCACCGGGTTGGCGAGCGAAATGGCGTGGCGTTTCATTTTGACGCCCATGTTGATGAGGTGATCGAGGCGGGCGGCCATGTGAAAGGCCTGCGCCTTGCCAGTGGCGAGACACGGCCTTGCGACATCATCGTGATGAATGGCGATGCCGGTGCGCTGGCCCAGGGCCATTTCGGCCCAGCCGGCAGCGCAGCGCTCAGCCTGCCGCCTGACATGCAGCGCTCCCAGTCGGCCATGACCTGGTCCATGGTGGCAGAGCCCAACGGCGTGCCGCTGGACATGCACACGGTCTTCTTTTCGGGCGACTACGCCGCAGAGTTCGACGCCGTCTTCGACCGGGGAGAGGTGCCAGCCGACCCCACCACCTATATCTGCGCGCCCGACCGCGCGCCGGGCCTGTCGCCTCCCAATAGCGCGGAGCGCCTGTTTTGCCTGATCAATGCCCCGCCCAGGGGTGATACCCATACCTATTCAGCCGAGGAGATTGCCCAATGCCAGGAACGAATGCTGGGGCTGCTCGGCCGCTGCGGCCTGACGCTGACGCACGGACTGGAAAGCGCAGTCGCGACCACGCCGAGCGACTTCAACGCCATGTTCCCGGCGACGGGCGGGGCGCTTTACGGGATGGCGAGCCATGGATGGCGAGCGAGTTTCCAGAGGCCGTCGGCCCGCTCGAAACTGAAGGGCCTCTACATGGCCGGGGGCAGCGTGCATCCGGGGCCGGGCGCGCCGATGGCGGCCCTGTCGGGCAAGGCGGCCGCGCTGGCGATTCTCAGCGATTGCGGTTTAACCTTGCCGTCGCCCCTGGCGGCTACGCCTGGTGGTATCTCGACGCGCTGAGCGAGGATGGCCGCAATGGCCTGACCATGATCGCCTTCATCGGCAGCGTGTTCTCGCCCTATTATGCCTGGTCTGGCCGGCGCGACCCGCTCAACCACTGCTCCATTAACGTGGCGCTTTACCGGCCGCGCGCCGGGCGATGGGCGATGACCGAGCGCGGCAGGAGCCAGGTCGAGGTCACGCCGGAGAGGTTTGCGGTCCACAACAGTGCGCTAAACTGGGATGGCACCCGACTCACCATTGACGTCCACGAGCGCTGTGCGCCGATTCCCCATCCCCTGCGCGGACGCATCACGGTGGATCTTGAGGGGATCGTGGGTCAGGCTTTCACCCTCGACGAGGGCGCGCGCCACCGCTGGGCGCCAGTCAATCCCAATGTGGATGTGGCGGTGGACTTCACCCATCCGGGACTGAAATGGCGCGGCAAGGGATACCTCGACTCCAATCAGGGCGCAGAGCCCCTCGAGGACGGCTTCCGCCATTGGAACTGGTCGCGCTATGACCTTGGCGGCGGTGAGTCGGCGGTGCTCTACAACACCGATCCGAGGTATGGGCAGGGTCGCAATCTCGCCCTGAGGTTCCGCCCCGACGGCACGGTCGAGCGTTTCGAGACCCCACCCGAAGCGCGCCTTCCGGACACCTCCATCTGGCGCATACCGAGGCCCACCCGCGCCGACCTGGGCGCAGCGCCCCGCCACCTGCGCACCTTCGAGGACACGCCCTTCTATGCCCGCTCTGTGATCGAGGTGCCCCTGCTGGGCGCGCCCCGTGTCGGCGTCTATGAAAGTCTGGCCGGGGACCGTCTGCGCCGCCAGATTGTCAAGGCCATGCTGCCCTTCCGGATGCCCCGGCTGTCGAGCTGAGAAGCTCTTGCCCCGTAAGCGGCACGGATTGTCCAACCCCGCGCCTTGCCTGTTTTCATCAGCCGGCCGCATCCTCGGGGGCCTTGGGTTGCCAGAGATCGATCTTGCGTCCGTCAATGTCCACAATCCAGCCAAAGCTGCCATAGAGATGGTCCTCTCGCGGCTTGACCTCCCTGACGCCCTCACTGGCGCAGCGGGCCAGCAGGCCGGTCAGGTCGTCGACAATGAAATTGATCATATGGTTCTCGCCTGAGGGCGCGAAATAGTCGTCATCCTTGCCAAAGGGCGACCAGACGGTCAGCGCGCCATCGCCAAGCGCCTCGCGCGAGGCGCCATGGTGGAACATGACACTGCCATGGTCGTTGATCTCAAGTCCGAGGACACGCGCGTACCAATCCTTCGTCGCGCCCGGATCATCGCACTGGACGAAAACCCCTCCGATCCCAAGCACCTTTGCCATCGTCGCCAATCCGGCAAGAGAGCCCGATTACGCTAGGGAAAGCTAGGGCTGGCAGGCCGGTGCCTGCATGGACGAAACCTGTGCCGGCACGAAAAAGCCCGGCCAATCCATGGC
>CAZVES010000184.1:0-4414 GCA_964625835.1 uncultured Hyphomonadaceae bacterium | reverse complement strand
GCTTTCCTTGTCTTCCAGGAGCTTGTTGACCGCTGCCGCGCGCGGATCGCCCTCCTTCTCCAGTGCGTGCATGCGCGAGCGTGAGGCGGCTGTCAGGGAGGTCTCGGATCCGGAAAAGAAACCAGAGAGGCTGAGCAGGAAAAGGATGGCGATTGCCGTTCCGATGATCATGTGGGTGGGCCCTCAAAAACCCGTTTCTTCTCTCAGGAATTGGTTGACGTCAGTTAAGTCGGCATCGGGCAGGATAAAGGCTTTTCCGATGCCGCGCGCCAGGATCAGCGGCACCGCGTTACCACGGGCCTTCTTGTCCTGGCGCATATGCGCAACCAGCCTGTCGGGTGGATAGGGACCACCCGCCAGTGCCGGTACACGCGTCTTCAGGCCGGCCGCGTTCAGCACCGCTTCGGCGCGGCCGGTGTCGCCCTCAGCCATGAGGCCCAGTCGCTGGGAGTATCGCAGGGCCAGCGCCATGCCGCAGGCGACGGCCTCGCCATGCAGGAGGTCAGGGCCATAGGCGTTTTCCGCCTCCAGGGCGTGGCCGAATGTGTGGCCAAGATTGAGGAGGGCGCGCACGCCGCCTTCCCTCTCATCCTGGCCCACAATGTCTGCCTTGGCCTGGCAGGATCGCGCGATGGCCTCGCCGAGTGCGCCAGGCTCGAGGGCCATCACGTCCTGCCCGTGCACCTCCAGCCAGTCGAAGAAGCGAGCATCGCCGAGCAGGCCGTACTTCACAATCTCTGCATATCCTGCCGCGCGCTCACGAGCGGGCAAGGTCGCCAGCAACTCGGTGTCGATCAGAACATGGCGCGGCTGGTAGAAAGCCCCCACAAGGTTCTTGCCCTGTCGGGTGTTGATCGCGGTCTTGCCGCCCACCGAACTGTCGACCTGTGCGAGCAGCGTGGTCGGCACCTGCACCAGGGCCATGCCCCGCTTCATCAGCGCGGCTGCGAGGCCGGCCAGGTCACCCACGACGCCGCCACCGTACGCGACCAGCACGTCGCCTCGATTGGCACCGGCCTCGATGAGCCAGTCCAGCGTGGCCTCCAGTTCAGCCCAGCTCTTGGAGGCCTCGCCGGACGCAATGACCCGGTCCAACGTCGAAAAACCAGTTGAGGACAGGTGCGCCTGCAACGTTCTCAGGTGATGGGTGGCCACGTTTTCATCGGTCAGGACAAAGACGCGGGGGCTCTTTAGCATTGGAGCCAACCGCGCGCCCAGGCCGGCAAGCGCTCCCGGTGCGATGGTGATCTCATAGCTTCGCGCGCCAATCAGGACGTGCACCGACCGAGCCGGACTTCGTGCGTCATCCATCTTCTTGCCACCCCTCCAGCGCCTCCACTATGGCCTTGACGGTCTGGCTGTGGGGGCCGTCGACACTGGTGACCGACAGGTCCGCCTGACTGTAGATCGGTTCGCGCTCTTCAAACAGCTTCGTCAGCACACCCTTGGGGTCCGGTGCGCGCAGTAGCGGCCGGGTGTTGCGCTTGGACACGCGTTTCCAGATTGTCTCGAGGTCTGCATTCAGCCACACCGTGATGGCTTTCTCGCGAAGCAGGGCCCGGGTTTGCGGATCGAGATAGGCCCCGCCGCCCGTCGCCAGGACATGGGGTTCCCCCTCCAGCAGGCGCGCGAGCACTTTGCGTTCGCCGCGGCGGAACTCGGCCTCGCCATGAATCGAGAAGATGTCGGCAATCGAAAGTCCGGCCGCCTTCTCGATTTCCACGTCGCTGTCATAGAACTCGCGGCCAAGCTTGTCGGCGAGCCGCCGGCCCACGGTCGACTTGCCAGCGCCCATCAGGCCGACCAGCGCAATCGTGCGATGCGCATAGGCCGCCTTATTACGGCCCGGATTGTCTAGCGAATTTGCGTCTGCGCCCATGGTCTTTTCGCGTGTCACTCTACTGGTCTATATGGAGCAAGGGTGCCGGGCAATGGAAGAGGTCGATTTCGCGATCAGCGCGGAAATTGGCCAGAAGTCGAGAAAACGGGGCGAGAGCCATGAAGAAGTTTCTGTTTTTCCTTGTGGTTTTGCTGATCGCGCTGGGCGGTGCCGCATTCTGGCTTGCGGGTCAGGCGACCTCAGACAGGCCTGAGCCCGGCGAAGTTCGTATCGAGGTTGAAGATGTTCTGTAGACTGAAGTCCCCCCTCGCCGCGCTCGCGGCGCTGGCCTTGGCCTCTCCGTGTGTCGCTCAGGTGGAAGAGCTGGAGTTGGGTGGCCTCGCCGACATCGACCCGTTCGGTCGCGGCTACCTGCAGGAGGGTGAGCCTGCGATGCCGACCAATATGTGGAAGGCCTCGCGCACGGAGGACCTTCTGCCACTCATGCGCCAGGTGCGCACCAGCCAGCTGACGCCGGCCGAGCGCACGCTCCTGCGCCGTGTCGTGTTGTCACCGGCCGCGCGCCCGGAGGGTGAGCGCGCCAGTGAAGTGCTCGGCGAGCGCGCACGCATCCTTTATGAACTGGGCGAGGCCGATGCGGCCTCGGACCTGCTCGCGCGCCTCGAAGAAAATCCGCGCGGGCTGAATGCGGCCGAGCTTTCGGTCGACCTGCAACTGGCGCTCGGCAATGAGGCCAGCGCCTGTCGCCAGCTGGTGACCGAGACCCGCGAGGGCACCTATTGGGCGAAACTGCGCGCGGTCTGCGCTGTCCTGCAAAAGAACATCCCGGCTGCCGAGCTTGCCGTCGAACTCGCCCAGGCCCAGGGCGTGCAGGATGACTGGTTCTTCGACGCGGTTTTTGCCGCCTCCCTGGAAGAGCCCGGCGACCTGCCGGCGCGTTTCGACACCGGGCTGAACCTGGCACTGTCCAGCGCGCTGGGCCTTGAGCCGGCCACCAATGCCATCGCCACATCGCGACCAGACTTGGCCGCAGCGATTGCCGGGCGACGCGCGCTACCGCTTTCGGTCCGCATCCCCGCGGCGGGTGTTGCGGCTGAAGCGGGGCTCCTGAGCGGGCCGGCCCACCGCCGGCTCTACGCGTCGCTCGTGCGTGCGGAAGGGTTCGAAGCCCAGCGGGCGATCGAACTGGCCGTCGCCGCATTCGAGGACACCTCCTCGTCCGGGGAGGATAGGGCACGTCGGCTCGCCATGGCGATCCGGTCCTCATCTGGGAACGTGGCGCGTTTTGCCGCCGCTGCACGCCTGTTCCAGCGCGACATCGACCGTGTGGGCCGAAATGAAAACACGGCCCGTCACGCGGCCCTGTTTGCGCGGGCCAAGATTGCTGTCGGCGACCTTGACGGCGCCGCCGCATGGTTGCGCACCACGCAGCTCAGCAATGCGCCTGAAACCGACGCCTTCGACCTGGCCTTCGTGCGGGCCGCGATGATCCTGGCCGGAGAACGCCGCGGCGCCGAGCATGAGAAAGCCGTAGCCACAGAACTGGCCGAGCTGGCTGAACAGCCCGACCAGAAAGCCAGGGCTGCAAGGATGTTCGGCCTCTGGACAGCAGCCGGCAGGGCGCCCCCGCCTGCTGCGCGCGCGCTGATGGCCAACGCCAGCCGCGAGGCGGGTGTGCGCGGAGATGAATGGCGAATGCTGGCGATCCGCGCCGCCGCAGAGGCCGACGCGGCCGGTGAGGTGGTGGTCTCAACCCTCGGGCTGACGCTGGGCGATCCCACGGGCCTTGCCACGCCGGACCTCCTGGTGATCCTGGACAGCCTCGAGAAAATCGGTGCAGGCGATGCTGCGGCAAACCTGGCCGTCGAGGCCAGCGGATACTGGAAAGCCCCGCTTTAACCCGGCTCACCTGCCGTTCTGGAGGCTTTTTCGTCCAGGCCGGACATGCCCTGCCGGGCCGCCAGATGTGCGCCGACCTGATCAAGGGCCACGCCGCGCGCGCGCAATGCAACCATCAAGTGGTAGAGGACGTCGGCTGCCTCGCTGGCCACGGCGTCCTCGTTCTCTGCGGCAACGGCAAGGACGAGTTCCACCGCCTCCTCGCCCAGTTTCTTCGCGCATCCCGGTGCGCCCTTGGCCAGCAGTCTTGCCGTGTAAGAGGTTTCAGGATCGCCGCCCGCGCGCGCGTCGATGGTCTGGGCCAGGTGGTCGAGCGCGGCGAAGAACTCGGCCGGCGAACCCAGGGGCGTTGCTGAATCGCTCATGCTGGCACCTTCGCTTTCGGGCGAACCGGGGCACCGCTGCGGGCCAGGGCGGCGCGCGCCTCGCCGAGGCTGACCTCCCCGAAATGGAAGATTGACGCGGCCAGCACGGCGCTGGCGCCGCCTTCGAGTATGGCCGGTGCGAAGTCTTCTGCTGAGCCTGCGCCGCCCGACGCGATCACCGGGATGTTCACCGCATCCGTCACCGCCTTGAGCATGGCGATGTCAAAGCCGGACTTGGTTCCGTCCTTGTCCATGCTGGTGAGAAGGATTTCGCCGGCGCCCAGGGCTTCGGCCTGTCGGGCGTGGGCGA
>CAZVES010000183.1:0-4435 GCA_964625835.1 uncultured Hyphomonadaceae bacterium | reverse complement strand
GAGACGGTTTCAATCTCGGGCATTGACGGTCTCACGCCACGCCAGACCCTGAAGGTCCAGGTGACACGCGCCAATGGCGAGCGTTTCGAGGTCGACACGGTTGTGCGCATCGATACCGAGAACGAAATGGACTATTACCGCAATGGTGGCATCCTCCACTATGTGCTGCGCAACCTGGCCAATGAAGCGGCCTGACCGGCTCGACGAGGACAGCCCGGATATCGCGACATGGCCTGATGGGCCGCAATTGCAGCCCATCACAGCCGTTTGATTTCTCCGTCATCCCGGTGTCTCTTACATCCGTGCCATGATCAGATCACTGTCTAGCCTTGCCGCCCTTGTGGCCATCGCCCTGCCTGTCTCGGCCCAGCCGATCCTTGTGGAGCTGTTCGCCTCACAGAACTGCCCGGCCTGCCCGCGTGCCCACCAGACCCTGCATGAGGTGCGAGAGCAGCGCGATGACGTGCTGATCCTGACCTGGTCGGTGGACTATTGGGACTATCTCGGCGAGCCTGACCCCATGGCGATGGACATGTCCAAGGAACGCCAGGCCGCCTATGCAGACATGTTCCATCTGCGCGGGCCCTACACGCCCCAGACCGTCTACAATGGCGCGGAACAATGCCCGGGCAACAGGCCCGAACAGGTCTCGCGCAGGCTCGCCGTCGCCGAATCGACCCGCACAGAGCAGGCGCAGGCTGGCGCACCGCCCTCGCTGATCGTTTTCACGCAAACCGAGCGCGGCTACAGGGTGGCCGTCCCTGCCGGGATCAGCACCGATGTGCATCTTGTGCAGTTCCGCACCGATGGCGACCATGAGACGGACATGGTGCATCCGGTCACGGGCTTCCTGAAACTGTCGCACCTGCCCTATGGCGGGTCGGTGTCCACATCCCCGGTTTGTGACAGTGGATGCGTCATACTTGTCCAGGCACCCGGACATGGCGAGGTCTACGCCGCCCACCGCGTGCACTGAACCCGCACAAGACGTCACAAAAACTTAGCGTTTAAGGGCTTAGCCGCGCTGGAGCTATGACATAGTCTCTGCCAAAGACGTACTCTGGGATAGACCGATGATCGCTTCGCGCCGCAACTTCCTGAGATCGGCCACGGCCATGGCGGCCGCCGCGCCGGCCTTTTCAGCCCTTTCCGGCTGCGCTGCGGCACCGGGAGCGAGTGCAACGCCAGGCCTTGTCGCAGACCCGGACGGCTGGCTGAACCTGCCAGACGGGTTCTCCTACACCCGCTTCTCCACCACGGGTGAAACCATGTCCGACGGCCTGTTCGTGCCGACCAGTCATGACGGAATGGGCTGTTTCCCCGTTGATGGCGACAGTGACCGTTGCCTCCTTGTGCGCAACCATGAAGTCAATGCCGACGATCCGGAAGAAGGCCCGTTCGGGGCCGATTATGCCGGCATGTCGAACCTCGACCCATCGGAAATCTATGACCGCACCCTCGATGGGCGGCCGCTGGGCGGCGGCAACACAACCCTTCTTTACAATCTGAAGTCTAAACGCCTTGAGCGCAGCCACCTTTCCCTGGCCGGCACGGAGCGCAATTGCTCAGGCGGCATCACGCCATGGGGCAGTTGGCTGTCGTGTGAGGAATCGCGTGGCCGCGCCGGAGAGGAATCGCGCCGCGCCCATGGCTATGTGTTCGAAGTGCCCGCCTCTGAAACGGGCAGGGCCGCGCCGGCGCCTCTGCGGGCCATGGGCCGCTTCAATCACGAAGCCGCCGCTGTCGATCCGCGCACCGGCATTGTCTACATGACCGAGGATGAAGGCGATGGCCTGTTCTACCGCTTCCTTCCGAACACGCCCGGCGAACTCTCCAGGGGAGGCCGTCTCCAGGCGCTTGCGCTGATGGACCAGGCCAGCGCCGACACGCGCAACTGGGACGCCGCGCTCTTCTCCCAGGGCCAGAGCCTGCCCGTGCGCTGGATCGAACTGGACGCGGTGGACAATCCCGATGGCGACCTGAAGGCGCGCGGCTTTGCAGCGGGCGCGGCAAGGTTTGCGCGCGGCGAGGGCCTCGCCTGGGCGATCCAGCAGGAGGGTGCCTCGGCCTATTTCGCCTGTACGAGCGGCGGGGCCGCCAAGGTCGGCCAGATCTGGCGCTATACACCGAGCCCATTCGAGGGCACCGCGCGAGAGAGCGAAGCCCCCGGCATGCTGACCCTGCATTATGAGAGCCGCTCGGCCTCCGACATGGATTATTGCGACAACATCGTCGCCAGCCCCTGGGGCCACCTGACCATCTGCGAAGACGCAAAAGGAGCCTGCCGCATCCATGGCCTGACACCCGAGGGGCGCCTCTACACGATCGCGCAGAACCCGCACCCCGACCATGGCGAATTCGCCGGGGCCTGCTGGTCGCCGGACGGGTCAACCTTGTTCGTGAACATCATGGCGCCTGGCGCGACCTATGCCATCACGGGTCCGTGGGCACGGCTGGCGGTCTAAGCGCGCGCGGCGGCAATCGCTTCTGCGGGGTCGATATCGCCGTCATAGAGCGCGCGGCCGAGGATGGAGCCTGCGATGGGACGAGGCCCGCCAGCGGTGCGCAGGGCGGAGATGTCCGCCACGTTGGCCACCCCGCCGCTGGCAATCACCGGGATTGATACCGCCGCGGCCAGATCGCGTGTAAAATCGACATTCACACCGGTCTTCATGCCATCTCGGCCGATGTCGGTCGCGATGATCGCGGCCACGCCGCACCCCTCAAACGCCCTCGCCAGTTCCACGGCCTCCATTTCGGAGGTTTCGGCCCAGCCCTCCACAGCCACGCGCCCGTCCCTCGCATCAATTCCGACCACCACCCGGCCCGGCAAGGCCCGCGCTGCTTCGCGCACAAGGTCCGGATCGCGCACGGCCACGGTGCCGAGGATGACGCGCGAGATCCCCGCCTCCAGCCACGCCTCGATCTGCGCGCGTGTGCGTATGCCACCGCCCAGTTGCACGGGCGCTTTGGTGGCCCGCAGGATTGCGCGCACAGCATCCCCATTTGCACTGGTGCCGGCAAATGCTCCGTTCAGGTCGACCACATGGAGATGGTCAAAACCCATGGCGGCAAACTGCGCGGCCTGGTCTGCCGGGTCACCATTGAAGGCGGTGGCCTGATCCATCTCACCGCGCACCAGTCGCACGCAGGCACCATCCTTCAGGTCTATGGCGGGATAGAGGGTGAAGCGCATTCAGGGTGTCCAGGTGAGGAAGTTCGAAAGCAGTTTCAGGCCCACGGCCTGGCTTTTCTCCGGGTGGAACTGGGTGCCGAACACGGTGTCACGCGCCACGGCCGCCACGATTGGGCGTCCATACTCGGCCAGGGCCACGATCTGGTTTTCATTCTCCGGCGAAAGGGCATAGGAGTGCACGAAATAGACATGGGGGTCTGGTCCAAGGCCCGACAGGACATGGTGGTTCCCGCACATCTCCAGCACGTTCCAGCCCATGTGCGGCACACGGTGACCGGGGCCAGGATCGATGGCCTGCACCGCGCCGTGCACCCAGCCGAGCCCGCGCACGTCGCCATCCTCAAGGCTGAAATCGGCAAGCAACTGCATCCCGACACAGATGCCGAGAAAGGGCGTCGCCCGGTTGAACACGGCCTGTTCCATGGCATCGATGACGCCGTCGCGCGCGACCAAAGCGGCCTTGCACTGGGCAAAATGGCCCACACCCGGCAGGACGATCCGGTCGGCACGCGCTATCTGGTCCGGATCGGCAGTCAACTCGACCCGCGCATCCAGGCCCGCAAGCCTTGCGGCCTCGACCAGGGCGCGCTGGGCCGAGTGCACATTCCCGGAATCATAATCGATCAGCGCAATGGTCTGCATGCGCGCGGCTTACGCCCTGGCCGGGCCGAGTGCAACCGCCCGGCCCTTTCCAACAGCGCACCGATCTTCTACAGCCTCGACCATGCTGAAAACCCGCATCATACCCTGCCTCGACGTGATGGACGGGCGCACCGTCAAGGGCGTCAATTTCATCGACCTGCGCGATGCCGGCGACCCGGTGGAACTGGCCCGCGCCTATAGCGAGGCCGGCGCAGACGAGCTCTGCTTTCTCGACATCACCGCCAGCCATGAGGGCCGCGGCACCATGCTGGACGTGGTTACACGCACGGCCGAGCAGTGCTTCATGCCGCTCACCGTCGGTGGCGGGGTGCGCACCCCTGAGGATATGGTGGCGCTGCTGCGTGCCGGCGCTGACAAGGTGGCCATCAATTCCGCCGCCGTGGCGGACCCGGACATCATCCGCGCCTGCGCGGCAAGGGTCGGGCGCCAGTGCGTGGTGGTCGCGATCGACGCGCGCCAGGAAGGCCATGGCTACACGGTCTACACCCATGGCGGGCGGAAATCCTCTGGCGTGGACGCCGTCGCCCACGCCCGACAGGCCGAAGCCCTGGGCGCCGGCGAAATCCTTCTCACCAG
>CAZVES010000182.1:0-4455 GCA_964625835.1 uncultured Hyphomonadaceae bacterium | reverse complement strand
CCTTCAGGGTCTGGCGTGGCGTGAGACCGTCAATGCCCGAGATTGAAACCGTCTCATTTCCCTTGAGGCCGTGCCCGGTCCAGCTCTGGCCTTCTGCGAATTCCAGCGGCAGGACGCCCATGCCGATCAGGTTGGAGCGGTGAATGCGCTCGAAACTGCCGGCGATGACGGCGCGCACGCCGAGCAGGACCGTGCCCTTGGCCGCCCAGTCGCGCGAGGAACCGTTGCCATAGAGGTCGCCGGCAAAGATGACGAGTTCGCGGCCCTCATCCTTGTAGCGCATGGCGGCGTCATAGATGTCCATCTGATCGCCGGAGGGGTGATGGATCGTGTAGCCACCCTCAACGCTCGGCACCATCTGGTTCTTGATGCGGATGTTGGCGAAGGTGCCGCGCATCATCACTTCATGGTTGCCGCGGCGCGCGCCGTAGGAGTTGAATTCCAGGACCGGGACCTGGTGGTCCTTGAGGTACTCACCCGCCGGGCTGTCGGCCTTGATGTTGCCGGCCGGGGAGATGTGGTCGGTGGTGATCGAATCGGCGAACAGGCCGAGGACGCGTGCATCCTTCACATCGGTCAGGGGCTCAGGGGTCAGGCCCATGCCTTCGAAATAGGGCGGGTTCTGCACATAGGTCGAACCCATCGGCCAGTCATAGGTCTGCCCGCCGGACACGTCGATGCCCTGCCAGTGCTCATCGCCCTTGAAGACGTTGGAGTAGCGGCTGGCGAACATTTCCGGTGTCACCGCCTCGCGCATGACCTCGGCAATCTCGTCATTTGTCGGCCACAGGTCTTTGAGGAAGACGTCATTGCCATCGGCGTCCTGGCCCAGCGGGTCTTCCGCTACGTTAATGTGCATGGAGCCAGCCAGGGCATAGGCCACAACAAGGGGCGGAGAGGCGAGATAGTTTGCGCGTATATCCTGGCTGATGCGGCCTTCAAAGTTCCGGTTGCCCGACAAGACCGAGCACGCAACCAGGTCGTCCTCATTGATCGTCTTGGAAATCGGGGCAGGCAACGGCCCGGAATTGCCGATGCATGTGGTGCAGCCATAGCCAACCAGATTGAATCCCAGGGCATCGAGATCGTCATTCAGCCCGGCGCGTTCGAGATAGTCGGTCACCACCTGGCTGCCCGGCGCCAGTGACGTCTTCACCCAAGGCTTGCGGTTAAGTCCCTTTTTGAGCGCATTGCGCGCCAGCAGACCCGCCGCGATCAGCACCGACGGGTTGGACGTGTTGGTGCACGAGGTGATCGCTGCAATGACGACGGAGCCGTCATGCAGGCCGTACTCGCAGCCATCGACGGGGAAATCCCTGACCCCGTAATGCTCGGGGATGGTGTTGATCATGTTGGCACCCTCGGCCTCGAAGCGCGCCTCGTATTTGTCGTCAGCCGTTTTGTCCTCCACGCGGCCGCCCTTGATGGTGACAACGTCTTTCTTGAACTGGGCCGGTGCCGAGTCCAGCAGGATCTTGTCCTGCGGGCGTTTGGGGCCCGAAATGCAGGGCTTGACCGTGGACAGGTCGAGTTCCAGCGTGTCGGTGAACACCGGTTCAGCCATGTCAGGGGCCCAGTAGCCCTGCGCCTTGGCATAGGCTTCCACCAGGGCCACGCGGTCGCTGTCGCGGCCCGTGGCGGTGAGGTATTTTGTGGTCTCATTGTCGACCGGGAAGAAGGCGCAGGTCGAGCCGAATTCTGGCGACATGTTTGCCAGCGTGGCCTGGTCCTCGAGTGTGAGATTGGCGAGGCCCGGACCGAAGAACTCGGTGAACTTGGCCACGACGCCCTTGTCGCGCATCATCTTGGTGACCGTGAGCACGAGGTCGGTCGCGGTGGCACCTTCCGGCAGCTTGCCGGTGACCCTGAAGCCCACCACTTCCGGGATGAGCATGGAGATCGGCTGGCCGAGCATGGCCGCTTCGGCCTCGATGCCGCCAACACCCCAGCCCAGGACAGACAGGCCATTGATCATGGTGGTGTGGCTGTCGGTGCCCACACAGGTGTCGAAATAGGCGATCGTCTCGCCGTCTTCTTCCTTGGTCCAGACGGTCTGGCCGAGATATTCCAGGTTCACCTGGTGGCAGATGCCTGTGCCGGGCGGCACCACGCGAAAATTCTTGAAGGCCGAGCTGCCCCAGCGCAGGAACTCATAGCGCTCGCCATTGCGCTCATATTCGCGCTGCACATTCTTTACGAATGCGTCCGGCGTGGCGAAATGGTCCACCATGACCGAATGGTCGATGACCAGGTCCACCGGCACTTGCGGGTTGATGGCTTCGGCCGACGCACCGAGTTTCGTCGCCGCGTCGCGCATGGCCGCCAGGTCCACCACGGCGGGCACGCCGGTGAAATCCTGCATCAGCACCCGGGCGGGACGGTAAGCGATCTCATGCTTGGCGCTGCCCTTGTCATTCAGCCAGTTCGCCATGGCGATAATGTCGTCCTTCGTAACGGTCTTGCCGTCCTCGAAGCGCAGCAGGTTTTCCAGCAGCACCTTGAGCGAGGCCGGCAGGCGGGAGACGTCGCCCAGCCCGTTCTCGCCTGCTGCCTGGAGGGAATAGTAGCTGTAGGTCTTCCCTGCGGCCGTGAGTGTGCGTTTGGAGTTGAAGCTGTCGAGAGAAGCCATGGCGAAATACCCCGCGGTCAGTGCTTTGTGTCAGTTCCCCGATTGTTTAGACCTGCTTGGCCCGGGCGGCAATGAGACCAAGGGCGCGGCGCGTGGAAGCGGCAGGTGTGGCGCTCGAGCCGGAATCTGAAATAGGGGTCGGGCCTGTGAGGCTGTCTGAGCGCTGTCGCCGGACTGCTCGCCCGAAAAAGATCGCTTGATTAATTATCGAATAACAGTAAATCGTCATCAAACGAAAATATAAATTTTTCCGACATGGAGAGCGAAATGAGATTGATGGCTGCCGGCATTCTTGGTGTTTTCGCATTGATTGGCCCCGCTGCACCGGCAATGGCCAACGAAACGGCTTCGCAGGCACAGCTTGAGGAGGCCACTGTTGGGGACCACTGGATCTACCGCAACTACAGCCAGAGTGTCGACGGTGAGGACAGGGACCGCGCGGTCGACTATGAGTATGCGGGCTCGATGGCCTATACTGCGCCGGTGGGCATGCCCGGTGCGCTCTTTACCTGTTCCGAGCGCCATGGCCTGGGAGCGGCCCTTTCTGTCCGCGCCATTGACTTTGACGAAGCCCTCGACCTGCAGGATCGCCGGGCGCGCTGGCGGAGCGTCACGGCGACTTTCGGGGATGATGAAGCCATCACGGACCGCTGGATGCAATTGCCCCGGGTGGGTACCGTTGAGCCTGAAAGCAGGGCGATCAGGGCAAAAATTTATAATGCGGTGATCACCGGTGAGTCGGTCACCCTGAAGATTGCAGGCCGGCCAGCCATCAAGATTGAGTTTCCACCTGTCGATGAAAACTTCACCCGCTGGGCCAAGGAATGCCCCGCGACCCGGCCGAGCTGAGCCGGGCCCGGCACGTTTTTGCCTGAAAACCGGCAGGTCATGTGCCTGCCGGTTTTTTTGATGCGAAAGCCAGTGGTTAGGGTTAGGAGTAGGGTCATGGCGTTTGAAACCGTAACCATGGCGAAACGGGCCGGCGAGCCATCTGCCTCGCCCCTTGGCGAATCGCTCATGTCGGACGTGTGGTATGTCGCGGCCCAGTCGCGCAACCTGAAGCGCGGCATGCCGCGCGAAATCCCGATCTGCAATGGTGTCCTGCACCTTGAGCGGCGCAGGGACGGCTCGATTGATGCGAGTATTGACGGCGGCCCGGCCCGGGTGGCCGAAAGCGAGGACCTGGTCTGGTACTTCCATCCCGGCGTGAATTGCCCTGTGAATGCGCGCTCTGAGCCATTCAAATTGGGCGGTCCGAAGGGGAAAGTGCGGTTCTGCGAGAATGTCGTCATCCCCGCCCATCAGGACGATGCGGCCTATGGCCTGCTCGATCCGGCGCATACGCCCTTTGTCCACAAGAGCCCGCTCTGGCGCGGCAATGGCATCCTGAAGCCCAAGACCAAGCCGTTCGAACCGAATGATTTCGGCTGGACGATGATGCCCCACGCGCCGGTCAATTCCGATATCTACAAGCTGATCGGCGGGCAGATCCGGGTGCGTATCGAGTTTCGCATGCCGGGCCTGCGCGCGGAGTTCATCGAGAACAAGGCCCACACCGTGCTCGGCCTCACTGCGCTGACCCCGATTGACGAGCGCCACACGCGCCTGCGCCAGATCTTCTACTGGAACAGCCCGGTGCTGAATCTCGTTCGCCCGCTTGTGCCGCTCGCCGCCGGGCCGTTCCTGAAGCAGGATGTTAACATTATGGGCCTGCGGCGACAGAACGAGGCTTACAATCCCGGCAAGGGCACGCTGGTGGGCGACTCAGACAAGCAGTTCCTCTGGTATCTCGCCCACAAGAAAGCCTGGCAGAAGGCCCGCGCCGA
>CAZVES010000181.1:0-4496 GCA_964625835.1 uncultured Hyphomonadaceae bacterium | reverse complement strand
CCAAGCCGGGCCGCCGCAACCGCAAGCATCCGGCCCAGTTGCCCGCCGCCGAGAATGCCAATCGTGGCACCGACAGGGAGGCTCATCCGGTCTCCACCTCTTCGGCCACGGCCGCTGACTGCTCTGCGCGAAAGGTTGCCAGCGCCTCTGCCACGGCCTGATCGTTGAGGGCGATGATCGACGCGGCGAGCAGGCCAGCATTGATTGCGCCAGGTGCGCCGATCGCCAGCGTACCGACGGGCACGCCCCTGGGCATCTGTACGATCGACAACAGGCTGTCGAGGCCCGACAGCGCGCGGGATTCCACAGGAACGCCGAGCACGGGCAGCAGGGTCATGGACGCGGCCATGCCCGGCAGGTGCGCCGCGCCGCCGGCCCCGGCAATCAACACTTTCAGCCCGCGTGCACGCGCGCCCGTGGCATAGTCCACCAGGCGTTGGGGTGTGCGATGAGCCGAGACAATGCGCGCTTCATGTGCCACCCCCAGCCGCTCAAGCACCTCGCAGGCCCCCTGCAGGGTCGGCCAGTCAGACTGGCTACCCATGATGACGCCAACGACAGGTGATGAATGCGACGGATAGGCGGCCATGGCGGGGATTGCGCTTTGCTGTGTGGAAAGCGCGCGAGCATAGGCCGAGCGCAGTCCGGGTCAAGTCAGGAACCGAGATGACGACCTGTGCCATATCGAGGCGAAAAACTAGCAAAACGCCCCCTTAAAGGGGCATATCATGCGCAGGAACGGGGCATTCGTCATCGTCAAGCCTGATTTTCGCGCAAATTGCCGATTCAATCCGTGACACCACCTGAACGGGTATGGTTCAATTTGATGGTACTGTTTGGAAGCAGCAGACGAGGAGCGTGACATATGTCAGTGCAAGGTCGGATTGAAGAACTCTCCCAACGCCACCGCAAACTTGATGAAACGATCCAGGCTGAACAGAAACGCCCCGCCGCTGACCCCGCCACGCTGAAAGACCTCAAGAAGAAGAAACTCCGCATTAAGGAAGAGCTGAAACAACTCAAGCAGCCCTAGCTGCGCCAGATCGAAACGGAACTGCGCGGCGTTGACCCGGAAGTGTCATGCACCGCCCTTCGCCGCCCATCCAAGTCAGGTCAAATCGGCCGATGTCAGCTTTCGTGCGTGAGGAAAGCTGAAGGCCATGGAGCATCCAACAACAGTCATCATCGGCCTCGGTCTGGAGATCGGCTTCTCTATCGCCAGGCGTTTCCACGATGCGGGCCATGGCGTGGTGGTGGTCGACAGCAGCGCAAGGCGCGTGGAGAAAGCGATTGCCGAACTGCCCGATGCGGTGAAGGTCGAACAATATGAAGACAATGCTCTGGTTCACAATGCCCTGGCGACAGCCGAAACAGAGTTTGGCCGGATTGACCACCTCATCCTGATCCCGAAGATTGCGCCCGCCGACGAATTGATGGCCCTGGACCCGGCTGCATTCCGGGAGTGGTTTGACAAGACACTCCTGGTGCAGGCCGCCGCGATGCAGGCTTTTGCGAAACGGGTTTCCCAGCTCGAAAAGGAAGTGGAAGCGCGTGCGGTGCAGAAGCGACAGCGCGGCTCCATCACTGTGGTCCTGTCACTGGCCGCACACCTCTCCCAGCCAGGCCAGTTCACCGCCACCGTCTTCCAGGGGGCCGCAGAAGCCATGACCCGCACTGCAGCGCTGGAACTGGCGCCCCAGAATATCCGCGTCAACGCCATCAGCGCCCTGCGCCCTCGGGCGGAGAAGCGCGAGGGATCGGCCCTGCTCAACCGCACCCCACTTGGCCGCACGGCAAGTGGCGACGAGATTGCCGAAGCGGCCTACTTCCTGGCCAGCGACAAGGTGGCGATCATCACAGGCGAGACGCTTTTGCTGGACGGCGGGCGCTCTCGCCTGTCGGGCACCCTGTTCACGCTCGGCTCTTCCTCCGAGACCTGAAAAACTCCTTGAGCATTGTGCTTGCGGCCTGCGCACTGGCCTCATCCCGGACGATATTAGGTCGCCAATGGCAGGTGGGTTGCGTGTAGAAACGCGAGCCGTGGAGCACCGCGCCGCCCTTTTCGTCTGTTGCGGCGAATATGAGCGTGCGGATGCGCGCGAGGCTGATTGCGCCGGCGCACATGGCACACGGCTCCAGCGTGACATAGAGATCAAACCCCATGAGGCGGTAATTGCCGAGCGCCTCGGCAGCGGCGCGCATGGCCACGATCTCTGCGTGAGAGGTGGGATCATGGCTCGCAATGGGCGCGTTGGCGCCCTCGCCTATAATTGAGCCGTCGGACGGATCGACCACCACAGCTCCCACGGGCACCTCGCCAGCCTCGCCAGCGGCCCGCGCCAGTGCGAGGGCGCGTTGCATCGGGGTCAGCTGTTCGGGCACACGAGTTCCTTTCACGCGCGATAGGCCTTAAGTCTTTCCCATGAGAATCGTTGCCGGACAACACAAGGGGCGCGCGATCACTGCGCCGAAGGGGCGGAGCACGCGGCCGACATCGGACCGTGCGCGTGAAGCCCTGTTCAACGTGCTGGCCCATGCCGACTGGGCACCGCCGCTGGAGGGTGCGCGGGTGATCGACCTGTTTGCAGGCTCCGGCGCGCTCGGACTGGAGGCGATCTCACGCGGGGCGGCCTTCTGCCTGTTCGTCGAGACAGACCATGGTGCGCGCGGGGCGATCCGGGCCAATATCGAGGCCATGGGGCTCTATGGCGTCACGCGACTGCACCGCCGCTCGGCCACGGACCTTGGCGATAAGCCGGCCGGTGTCGGCGCGCCCTTCACCCTCGCCTTCCTCGATCCGCCCTATGGCAAGGGCCTTGTCCGCCCCGCGCTTGAGACCCTCGTGAAGGGCCACTGGCTCACCGCAGCTGCCCTGGCTGTGGTGGAAGTCTCGGCCGATGACGCTGTAGAACCGCCACAGGGATGGCGCATAGATGACGAGCGCACCAGCGGCGCAGCGCGCATTCTCTGTCTCAGTCGTGGCGACTAGAGAAGGACAGGAACTCGGCTTCGACATTCACCGAATTGTCCTTGCCAACCCGATCATAGCAGGTCTCCAGCCAAGTGTCGGCGTAGGTGCGGCCGGTGTCCCGCAACTGGGTCAGGAAACTCCAGCGCGTATCGTACTTGCTCTCTAGCGAGAGGTCACAAAGGGCCTTGCCGCCGCGGATCGCATGGAGATTGATGCGCCGGTATTCCTTGCGCTTGCGGTCGGCCAGCCAGTTCTCATCGAGCAGTTTGCGCACGAAGCTGATGGCGCGCAACTCACTGATCAGCGCCGAGTTGAAGCTGATTTCATTGAGCCGGTCCTGAATCGCGCCAGCCGATTTCGGTGTGCCCTTGCGCACCATCGGGTTGAGCAGGACGAGAAGAATGTCTCCCGGTGCGTTCGAATAGATGAGCGGGAACAACGCCGGGTTGCCCATATACCCACCGTCCCAATAGGGCACGTCATCGATTTCAACGGCCTTGAAAGTCTGTGGCAGGCAGGCCGATGCAAGGGCTGCATCAATGGTGATGTCCGGCCCGGTGAACATCTTCACCCGTCCTGTTTCCACATTGGTCGCTGCAATGTGCAGGTCGATCCCGCTATCGGCGACGGCCCCGAAGTTGATGGACCGTTCGAGCGCATCGCGAAGCGGATTGTAGTCAAATGGGTTGAGATCGTAGGGACTGGCGAAATTCGAGATCACCGCCGCCATGCTGAAAGGCGTCCATGCCGTGAAGGGGTTCATGGCCTCCATTCCGGTTGGCGGCGAGGCAACCGCAAGAGTGGCAGAGCGACTCGAGACTTCCCGCCAGAAGAACTCCAGAGCGGCGCGCGCGCCCTCTGTCCCGTTCTCGGCCATTCCGGAGGCCATCGCCAGTGCGTTCATTGCACCGGCTGAAGTCGCTGTGATCGCCTTGACATCGACGAGGCCGCATTCAAGCAGCCGGTCCAGGACACCCCAGGTGAAAGCGCCATGGGCGCCGCCGCCCTGGAGGGCGAGACTGATGGGTTTGATCCTGGCCATTCTGTCCAATCTGCAGCAGGCGTGCCAATCCCGGCTTTTTCGCACCCGCAGCATATAACCCGGTTCAACGTATGTTCAAAATCATTGTGGGAACCGTGAAAATGCGTGAGCACCAGCAGTCGGCCGAGATGCGGTGCTGGCCGGATTGTCGATCAGCCTGAACAGCGCTTAAAGCGCTGCGCGCAGGTCTTCGAGATAAGCGATGTGCTCTTCCAGCCGCACATGGGCACCATCATCGGGGCTGTGCCGTTTCAGCTCGAGCCGGGTTCCCTCAAGCTCCTTGTCCAGTTCCGCAAGATCAATACCCTGCAGATCAAGCGCTTCCTCGGCCAGGATGGTCAGACCCTCAGGCGTGACATCAGCAAAGCCCCCACGCACGAAGATGCGCAGGTCATCCTTCTTGCCGCGCAGGATCTGGACCACGCCATTTTTCAGTGTGGTCATGAACGGGGCATGCCTGGGCAGGACACCGAACTGACCCTC
>CAZVES010000180.1:0-4512 GCA_964625835.1 uncultured Hyphomonadaceae bacterium | reverse complement strand
CCTCCTCGACGAACTTGTCCACGCCCCAGATCAGGTCGACATAGGAGCAGCATCCGCCCGTATAGGGCGCAAAGCCCCAGGCAAGGATGGAGCCAATATCGCCATCGCGGGCATCGGTGATCACGCCTTCCTCGAAGCAGCGGGCCACTTCCACCGCCTGGCGCACCAGGAAACGGTTGGTCAGGTGCTGCTTCATCTCCGGCGGGCACTCATCGACGGTGATCTCGATGCGGGTGTTGAGGTCCGGCCAGAGTTTCGAGGGCTTGCCCTTTTCATTGTAGTCGTAAAAGCCCTTGCCGGCCTTGCGACCGACCCGGCCATTGTCTTCCACCAGCCAGGCGAGGAATTGCGTGCGGTCGTCGGACTGGATGTCCACGCCCATCGCCTCTGCCGTGGCGCGGGTGACCTTCAGCGCCGTGTCGAGGCCGACACTGTCGGAGACTTCGAGCGGGCCCATCGGCATGCCGCACTGGCGCCCGACATTCTCGATGATGGCCGGCTTGATGCCCTCGGCCAGCATTTCCATGCCCTCGCGCGTATAGGTGCCGAAGCAGCGCGAGGTGTAGAAGCCGCGAGAGTCGTTCACAACGATGGGTGTCTTGCGGATGGCCAGCACATAGTCGATCGACTTGGCGAGGGTCTCCGGGGTGGTCTTCTCGCCCATGATGATCTCGACAAGGCCCATCCGCTCCACGGGGGAGAAGAAATGGATGCCGATGAAGTTCTCCGGCCGCTCGGACGCCTCGGCAAGGCCCGTGATGGGCAGGGTGGAGGTGTTGGAGCCGAAGACGGCGGTGGGATCGAGCTGTTCCTCGGCCATCTTGGTGATCTTGGCCTTCAGCTCTTCATTTTCGAACACCGCTTCGATGACGAGGTCTGCGCCCTTGATGTCATCATAATTGTCGGTGGTCGTGATGAGATCGAGCAGCTTGTCGCCCTTCTCCTGGGTGGACTTGCCGCGCGAGACGTCTTTCTCGACCAGGCGTCGGGAGTAGTCCTTGCCCTTCTCGGCGTTTTCCTTCGACACATCGACCAGCACGGTGGGGATGCCCGCCTTGGCCTGGACATAGGCAATCCCTGCGCCCATCAGCCCTGCGCCGATGACGGCGACCTTGCTGAACTCGGTCTTGGGCACGCCTTCGGGGCGGTTGGCGCCCTTGGAGAGCTCCTGCATGGACAGGAAGAGCGAACGGATCATCGCCTTGGCTTCGGGCCGCGCTTGCGTGTTGAGGAAGTAGCGCGTCTCGATGCGCAGGGCCGCATCGATGGGCACCTGCTGGCCCTCATAGATGCACGACAGGATGTTCTTCTGGGCCGGATAGTTGCCATAGGTCTTGGCCATCAGCATGGCATTGGCCATGGTCATGACCTGGCCTGCGCCGGGGCTGCGATGGACCTGGCCACCGGGAATTTTGAAGCCTTTGTCGTCCCACGGGGCCTTGGCGTCCGGATTGGCCTTGATCCATTCTTTCGCCTTGGCGACCGTCTCACCCGCCGGTGCAAGGTCCTGCACCACGCCCATCTTGTGGGCTTTTTCGGCATTGAAGGACTTGCCTTCAAGGATCAGGGGCAGGGCCTCCTGGACGCCGATCAGGCGCGGTAGGCGCTGGGTCCCGCCGGCGCCGGGCAGAAGGCCGATCTTGGCTTCGGGCAGGCCGAACTGGATCTTCGGATTGTCATTGGCGGCGACGCGGTAATGGCAGGCCAGCGCAACTTCGAGCCCGCCGCCAAGGGCGAGTCCATCGAGCGCACAGGCCACCGGCTTGCCGCACGTCTCCAGCTCGCGCAGGGTCTTGTTGAGGGCGAAGCCGCGCTCGAACTGGGCCGCCTTCAGCTCGGCTTCAGTCATGTCAGCGGGGGATTTGCCGCCGCCCGCAGACTGGCCCATTTCGCCGAGGTCTGCCCCGGCGCAAAAGCCCGAAGGCTTGCCCGAGGAGATGACGAGGCCCTTGATGTCGTCATTGGTCGCGACTTCTTTCGTGATCGCGATGATGTCGGCAATGGCCTTGGCCGTAAGGGTGTTCATCGACCGGCCCGGCACGTCAAAAATGGCGTGGGCGATGCCGTCGCTGTCGACGTCCCATTTGAAGGTTTCGAGGTTCATTTTCCTACTTCCGAATTAGATGCGTTCGATGATCGTCGCGGTGCCCATTCCGGCGCCTACACACAGCGTGACGAGAGCGGTTTCCTTGCCGGTGCGCTCCAGCTCGTCGACCATGGTGCCGAGCAGCATGGCGCCGGTGGCCCCAAGCGGGTGGCCGAAGGCGATGGCGCCGCCATTCACGTTCATCTTCTCGTGCGGGATGTCGAGCAGCTGCATCATCAGCATGGGCACCGAGGCAAAGGCTTCGTTCAGCTCATAGATGTCGATGTCGCCGACTTCCATGCCGGCTTTCTTGAGCGCTTTCTGGGTCACATAGGTCGGGCCCGTGAGCATGATGCCGGGCTCTGAGCCGATCGATGCCATGGCGCGGATGCGGGCGCGGGGTTTCATGCCCGTGCGCTCACCGGCTTCTTTCGAGCCGAAGAGGACAGCTGCCGAGCCGTCCACGATCCCCGACGAGTTGCCCGCATGGTGGACGTGGTCGATCTCTTCCAACTCGGGATAGCGCTGCTTGATCACATCATCAAAGCCCATGGCGCCCATGCCTGCAAAGGAGGGGTTGAGGGCAGCCAGCGACTGCATGTCGGCATCCGGGCGCATGTGCTCGTCATGATCGAGCAGGGTGCCGCCCATCTGGTCCTTCACCGGGACGATGGACTTTGCAAAGCGGCCTTCATTCCAGGCTTTGGCGGCGCGCTTCTGGCTCTCGACAGCATAGGCGTCCACATCGTCGCGGGAGAAACCGTATTTGGTGGCGATGGTGTCGGCGCCCACGCCCTGTGGGGCGAAATAGGTCTTGATCGCGACGGATGGATCGGACGACCAGGCCCCGCCGGACGCCCCCATCGGCACGCGCGACATGGCTTCGACGCCGCCGCCGATTGCCATGTCGGCCTCGCCGGTGATGACTTTCGAGGCGGCCATGTTGCAGGCTTCCAGGCCCGAAGCGCAAAAGCGGTCGATCTGCACGCCAGCGGTGGTTTCAGCATAGTCGGCGTTCAGCACGGCGACGCGGGCAATGTCTGCACCCTGCTCGCCCACCGGCGAGACGCAGCCGAGCACCACATCATCGACGATGCTGGTATCGAGCGCGTTTCGGTCGCGCACGGCCTGCAGGGCCTGTGTGGCGAGGGAGAGGGCGGTTGTCTCGTGCAGGCTGCCGCTCTGCTTTCCCTTGCCGCGCGGCGTGCGCACGGCGTCGTAGATATAGGCTTCGGCCATGGGGTGGGTCCTCCTTGGGGTGTTTGGTGGGAATGATCTGACTTACTCGGCGGGTGGGCCAGCCTTGTCTTCTTGTTTGTCCTTGGGGCGGCCCTGTTCGGCCACGTGCCCGCCCCACCACATGATGATAAGCGAGCCGATACCGACGATCGCGAGTGAGATGTAATTGTTCCAATCCATCATTCGGCCTCCTCAGTCACTTTCATAGCACGGACGGACCTCACAGCCCCATCATGTAAGATGAGCGCGAAAAGAAGCATCGCAACGCTGAGAAGATACTCCTGATCGCGAAATGCTGTGAACGCGCCGGCGATAACGAAACCCACGGCGAGCGCGTTCAGGAACTGCGCCCGTGTCTTTTGGCTCTCATTGAAGCGCTCGTCCTCGGTCATCTCGCCGGGGCCTTGCGCGGGTTGATGGCGAGGGTGGCGACCGCGCGTGACGCTTCTTTCCCCCGTGTATCATAGAGCTCTGCATCGGCGAAGATGACGGCCCGGCCAATATTGCGGATGCGGGCTGCGACTTCGATGGCGCCGACCTGTACGGGCCGCAGGAAGGTGGTGTGCAGGTCGATGGTGGAGGGGAATTTCTCCGTGCCCGTCTTCATCGTGGCCAGCATACCGATCGTGTCGTCCATCATCGCGCAGAGATAACCGCCCTGGATGTATCCCGCCGGATTGGTGAATTCCCGCTTGCCTTCAAAGCGCACGCGGGTGGTCAGAGCGCTCATGTCGAGTGCGAGCAACTCAAAGCCCAGCGACAGCGAGCTGTTGGCCGGGACCGGGAAAACGTCATGGATGCGGGCGCGGTCATCGGGCATTTTCAGTCGGATTTGTCCTTCGCGCCAGTGTTTAACAGCAAGGTTCCAGAGATGGTAGCGACCAATCCGATTGTGATCATCGCAAGACCGTCATCATCACCCATGAAGACCCCGAATGCGCCATAGCATAGAACGATCACGCCCAGCCCAATGGCAAAGCCGGCAGCGATCTTTCTCCCGTTCACAATGTCCTCGCTATGAGGACTTTCATGATCTCGTTTGCCCCGCCATAGATGCGCTGGACGCGGGCGTCGGCGTACATCTGGGCGATGGGATATTCGTCCATATAGCCGTATCCGCCATGCAGTTGCAGGCACTCGTCGATGATCTTGCACTGGAGGTCGCTGACCCAGTACTTGCTCATCGA
>CAZVES010000179.1:0-4540 GCA_964625835.1 uncultured Hyphomonadaceae bacterium | reverse complement strand
GAATGGGCGAAAAGCAGCCCGCGATCGAAGATCGGAATGCGCGCATACTGGGCCGCCTGTATCCTGCCGTCCAGGTAAACAAACTCGCAAAGGCCCAAGCCATGTCTCCCCTGCAGCCTGGAATTATTTCTTTTCCAATCTCAAAACGGGCATAAGTCGAAGGTTTGCGCAACCAGCGCTATTTGTGCTGCACCGCAACAAACTGCTTGCAATTGCACAATACGTGCATCAATCTGGCTGCCTGGAAGGTTCCGTAACAGGCGAAATGCAGGATGGGACTTTAATTCGGAGGGTTAAGCGATGGCCGACACGCAGACGGGCCGCGTCCAAAAGGACATTTACGAACTCGGGGAGATTCCACCGGAATTCCACGTGCCGAAGATGATGCACGCCTGGGCGATCCGGCGCGAGCGCCATGGCCGCCCGGCCACTGCGATGCAGACCGAACAGGTCCCGGTGCCCGAAATCGACAGCGACGAAGTGCTCGTCCTCGTGATGGCCGCCGGCGTCAACTACAATGGCGTATGGGCCTGCCTGGGAGAGCCCGTTTCCTGCTTCGACAACCGGCATGTGACGAAGGACTATCTTGTGGCCGGCTCGGATGCGGCCGGGATTGTCTGGGCCGTCGGCAAGAAGGTTACCCGCGTCAAGCCTGGTGATGAGGTCGTGATCCACTGCAACCAGGACGATGGCGATGATGAGGAGTGCAATGGCGGCGACCCGATGTTCTCCACAAGTCAGCGCATCTGGGGCTATGAGACAGATGACGGCGCTTTCGCCCAGTTCTGCCGCGTCCAGGCGCGCCAGTGCATGCCGCGGCCCAAGCACCTGTCCTGGGAAGAATCGGCCTGCTACACGCTGACCCTGGCAACGGCGTACCGGATGCTCTTCGGCCATCGCCCGCACATCGTGAAACCCGGCCATAATGTGCTCGTCTGGGGCGCGTCGGGAGGCCTCGGCAGCTTTGGCGTCCAGTTGTGCGCCGTGACGGGTGCCCATGCCATCGGCGTTGTCTCGAACGATGACAAGTTCGACTTCGTCTATTCGATGGGTGCCAAGGGCGTCCTCAACCGCAAGAACTTTGACTGCTGGGGTCAGTTGCCGACGGTGAACGGACCGGAATTCGGCGATTACATGAAAGCCTGCCGCAAGTTTGGCAAGGCGATCTGGGAATTCACCGACAAGAAGGATGTTGACATCGTCTTCGAACATCCCGGCGAAAGCACCTTCCCGGTTTCTGTGTTCGTCACGAAGCGCGGCGGCATGATCGTGATCTGCGCCGGAACCACAGGCTTCAACCTGACAATGGACGCACGCTTCCTCTGGATGCGCCAGAAGCGGGTCCAGGGCTCACACTTTGCCAACCTCATGCAGGCGTCTGCGGCCAACCAACTCGTCATCGACCGGCGCATTGACCCTTGCATGTCCGAGGTCTTCCCCTGGGCAGACATTCCCCAGGCCCACGAAAAGATGCTCGACAACAAACACCTTCCCGGAAACATGGCCGTCCTGGTTGGCAGCCCACGTCCTGGCCTTCGAACGGTTGAAGACGTACTGGAGGTCGGCCCGACGCCAGCCGGTTGACCTCAGACCGCCAAGGTCCTGAAAAAGCAGAGCCCGCCAGTGACACACACTGGTGGGCTTTTTCATGTTCCGGCATCGAAAATTCACTCGCCCAACAAGAGAAACGGAACAATCGATCACAATAGGGAGAATCCCAAAAAGGTTCAGCCTTCTCCGCAGATTCAAGCCCAAGTGATCGGGCCGGAAATCCAATGTTGTTCAACAGTCAAAGACCTGTGCACAAATACACTGATTGAATTAACCATAATACTGACCCCGAACTTGAAAATTCATGCCAAGTCGAATGCTGCAAAAAGTGCTCACGCCTAGGGGGAAAGCGCTTTAGCGCCCTGATTTCACTGCGTATACGACATGAGACTGTGCGGCTCTCCGCCGGTGGTTCGCCTGGCGCTCTCTTGGGAGGCATCGGGGTAGAAAACTTAGTAAAGCCAAGGGGTTTGGTATGAAAATCGTTGGAAAGGGTGCCCTTGTCGGTGCGGTGCTGGCCATGGCGCTGCCGCTCGCGGCAAATGCCCAATCTTCAGAGCGTGCTCTGTCAGAAGCTGAAATTCAGGACCTGCTGGAGCGCTCGCGCGCTGCCGGTGTGATGGTGTCGCGCGACACCGCCGAAATTAACTACATCGGCGGCTCGCAAGAGGCCGTGGAGACGCAGGTGTGCTGCGAGCCCGTCCAGGAAGAAGTCACCACAGAGCGCCGTGAAGAGGTGACTGATGAGTTTTTCGATGCCATCACCAGCCGAACCGTTATCCAGCCGCTCGAGCGAACCATTGTGCAACCGATCGAGCGCCAGGTGCTGCAGGGCCGTGTCGAGGACATCGTTGAGCCGACCCGTTTTGAAGAGGACGTGCTGCCTGTCATCGTCGAAGAAGACCCCGTCCCCCCGGTCGTCGAAAACGTCATTGAGCAGGAGACCGTACAGACCCGCGAGGAAGTCTCCGAGGAATTCTATGACGCCATCGTCCAGCGCGATGTGATCCAGCCTGTCGAGCGTGTGACCGTCGTGCCCGTCCAGCGCCGCATCATTCGCCCGCGCTCCGAAACCGTGACCGCGCCGACCCGGTATGAAGAGAACATTCTGCCGACGATCGTCGAGGAAGACCCGGTGCCGATGGTGCAGGAGACCTTCGAGCCACAGGTCACCGAAAACCGCGTCGAGGACGTCACCGAGCGTGTCATCGACTATGTGTCCGAGCGCAACATCACCCAGCCGGTCGAGCGGACCATCATCCAGCCGATCGAGCGCCGCATCCTGCGCCCGACCACGGAGACCATCACCCGCGACACGATCTTCGAGGAAGAGATCCTGCCGACCCGTGTGGAAACCGAACCAGCTCCGCAGATCGTCGAGAACGTGATCGAAGAGGTCACCGAGCGCACCGTCTATGAAGTGGAAGATGTCTTCATCGACCAGATCACGCGCAATGTGATCCAGCCTGTTGTCGTCACGAACGTCCAGCCGATCACGCGCCGCATCCTGCGTCCGCAGTCCGAGACGATCACCGAGGCCACGCGCTACGAGACCGAGACGCTGCCGGTCATCGTCGAGGAAGCTGCCGTGCCTGAAACCGTGGTGAACTACATTCCGCAGGTCACGGAGAACCGCCGCGAAGACGTCACCGAGACCACGTTCGAGGCCGTCACCCAGCGCGACATCTACCAGCCCATCGTGCGCACCATGGTGCAGCCGGTCACGGTTCGGAAGGTGCGCCCACAGGTCGAAACCGTCACCAACCCGGTGCGGGTGGAGACCAACCGCGCCCAGCAGATCATCATCAACATTGGTGCCGGCTGCAACTGCGGCGGCTTCTGACGAGCCAAACCAAAGCCGGCGGATGGTCCGCCGGCAACCTGGCCCCCGCTCAAAAAGGGCGGGGGTCTTTTTTTGGCTTCTGGTGCCGACACCCTGAAAGCGCTAAGAGCCCGGGATCCGGTATCCAAGTTGGCCCCATGCGATTTTTCCCGCTCTTTCTGGCACTTGCACTGACCGCGGCCAGCGCCGTCTGGGCGGTCTCTGCCAACGGGACCTGGGCGTATGTTGCGCTGGTATTCTTTGCCGTCACCAGCGCATTCGGCGTCTACGACCTCGTCCAGACCCGCCATTCCATCTGGCGCAACTTTCCGCTGATCGGCCGTGTCCGCTGGCTGGGTGAGACGCTGCGCCCCTTCCTGCGCTCCTATATCGTGGAGTCCGAGACCGAGGGCCGGCCCTTCGACCATGAGACCCGCGCCATGGTCTATCGCCGGGCCAAGGATGTCAGCTCCGTCGAACCCTTCGGCTCCATGATCGATATGGACAAGCCGCCCTATGAATGGGTCAACCACACCATGGCCCCGGGCAAGCCCGAGACGATTGATCCGCGCGTCACCGTCGGCGCGCCCGGCACGGCACTCCCCTATTCCGCCAGCGTTTTCAACATTTCCGCCATGAGCTTCGGCTCCCTCGGCGCAAAGGCCATCGAGGCGCTCAATCGCGGCGCGGCCAAGGGCGGCTTCTACCATGACAGCGGCGAAGGCGGCATCTCGCGCTACCACAGGGCAGGCGGCGGCGACCTCGTCTACGAACTGGGGTCTGGCTATTTCGGCGCGCGCGCGCAGGATGGCAGCTTCGATCCTGAACGCTTCCGGGACGTGGCACGCGATCCCCAAGTCAAGATGATCGAGATCAAGCTCAGCCAGGGCGCCAAGCCCGGCAAGGGCGGGGTCCTGCCCGGCGAGAAGGTCACGCCCGAGATTGCCGAGGCGCGCGGCATTCCCGTGGCCGAGACCTGCTACAGCCCGGCCAGCCATTCGGCCTTTTCCTCCCCCATCGAGATGATGGAGTTTGTCGCCCGGCTTCGGGAGCTTTCAGGCGGAAAGCCCGTGGGGCTGAAATTCTGTGTCGGCCAGCCCCATGAGGTGCTGGCCATCGTGAAAGCCTCGCTGGAGACCGGAATTCGCCCCGATTTCGTGGTCGTGG
>CAZVES010000178.1:0-4542 GCA_964625835.1 uncultured Hyphomonadaceae bacterium | reverse complement strand
AGAAACTCCCGCGCTTCAGGTCAACTGGCCGCGTCCCGTGCCATGGTGCAGGGCGCAGATGAGGGTGAACAGGCGGCGCGACGTGTCGAAGTCAGTCTCGATCTTCCCCTTCAGGCGTTCGGCGACGAGTTCCGAGCCCTCATTGTGGACACCGCGCCGGGCCATGTCGATCGCCTCGATCTGGTGGGGCGACTGGGTGCGGATCGCGTCGTAATAGCTCTCGCAGATCATGAAATAGTCGCGGATGACGCCCCGGAACGGCGTCATGGAGAGGATGAAGGTGTGCACCGGATCGTCGGCTTCATCGCCGATATCGAAGACCAGTTTGCGCTCCTGCAGCGACAGCGACAGCTTGTAGGGCCCGCCATCATGGCCCTCGACCCCGAACAGGTTTTCCTCGATCAGGTCGAAAATTGCCACGCGCCGCTCATGCTCGGCCTCCGGACCGGAGGCGGCAAGCGTCGACTCGTCAATGTCGATGGAGATCAATCGGTTCTTGCTCATCGCCTCGGCCAAATATTGCGGAATGGTGGCAGAGCCCAACCAGCCCGGCAAGCCCTGCCCGCCCGGCCTGCCTGTCGGCTGTCAGGATCGCTTGCCCTTATGGTCAGGCGCCTTGCGCGTGGGCCAGGCCACATCGGAGTCGATCAGCGTCGCATCCAGCGCCTCGACATCCAGCTCGATCTCGCCATCCCCGGCCAGCAGGACCACGACCCTGCCCTGCGGTTCGCTCGGGCCGGGCTCAAACCGCACCTGGAGGATCGAGACGATGAGTTCCGGCTCGTTCTGAGGCAATCCCCGCACGCGCGCTGCCATCACCCCATCGAACCCCAGGATCGAGCGGACCCTCTGGCGCGGACTGCCGGAATGCTCCCAGCGAAACCGGTTGATCTCCAGCGTAAAGCGTCTTTTTCGCGCGGTATAGGTCAGGTTTCCCGCCTGGCTGACCGCGTCCTGAACGGCAGCGGAAATCACCTCCAGGTCCGCAGGGTCCTGGGCCATAAGTTTCAATGGCTTGGGATTCGCCATGATCAGTGCCCCGCAAATCTAGTCCGACAGCCGGGACACGTCTGCCCCGCACGCCGCGAGTTTTCGGTCGAGGCCCTCAAAGCCCCGGTCAAGATGGTAGATGCGGTTGACCACAGTCTCCCCCTCCGCGGCAAGCCCCGCAATCACAAGCGAGACAGACGCGCGCAGGTCGGTGGCCATGACGGGCGCGCCCTGCAGGGCGTTCACACCTTTCACGACCGCTTCCTGGCCCCGCACCGTGATGTCTGCGCCAAGGCGCGCCAGTTCCGGCGCGTGCATGAAGCGGTTCTCGAATATGTTCTCACGGATGATCGACGTGCCCTCGGCCAGGGCGACCAGAGCCATGAACTGGGCCTGCAGGTCCGTCGGAAACCCGGGATGGGGCTGGGTGTTCACGTCCACGGCCCCCAGCCGGGTGCCATTGCGACTGATCCGGATGGTGCCGGCCCCGCTGTCGGCCTCCACGTCCACGCCGGCCTTGCGCAGGGCCGCCAGCGCCGCGCCCAGTGCGTCGACCGGCGCATGGGTGAGGGTCACATCGCCCCCAGCAGCGGCCGCCGCCATGGCATAGGTGCCCGCTTCGATCCGGTCAGGCATAACGTCATGGTCTGCCCCCGACAGGCTATCCACGCCGGTGATTCGAATTGTGTCGGAGCCGGCCCCGGTCACACGCGCACCCATCTTGTTCAGGCAGTCGGCCAGGTCTGCGATTTCAGGCTCACGGGCGGCATTCTCGAGTATCGTCTCACCGCGAGCCAGGGTTGCCGCCAGCATGGCGTGCTCCGTGGCGCCGACCGACGGGAACGGAAAGTTCACATGCGCGCCTTTCAATCCGTGGATCGCCGCGGCCTTCACATATCCGCCTTCCACCAGCAGGTCTGCGCCCATGGCCTCAAAGGCTTTCAGGTGCAGGTCCACCGGGCGCGCGCCGATGGCGCAGCCGCCCGGCAGCGACACGGTCGCATGCCCCGAGCGCGCCAGGAGCGGACCGAGCACGTTGAAGCTCGCCCGCATCTTCCGCACCTGGTCATAGGGCGCGATGGTACTTTTGAGCTCGGCGGCGTTCAGGTGACAGGTGGCACTCGCCTTCGGCCAGTACACCTCGACGCCAAGCGTTGCCAGCAACTCGCCGAGGAACCGGGTGTCGGTGAGGTCCGGCATATTCGAAAGGGCCAGGGGCTGGTCCGTGAGGAGGCTGGCGACCATGAGTTTCAGCGCCGAGTTCTTGGCACCGGAAATCTCGATCGAGCCATTGAGCGGCCTACCGCCGCGAATGTGCAATCTTTCCATCCCCGCTGGTTACCCCGGTCTGGCGGCGAGGAAAAGGCCGCAATGCGGCAGGGACGGGCCCGTTCAGTTTGCGCGCACTTCCCGGCGCTGGTAGCGCCATATGCGCAGGAAGGCTGCGGCCCAGCGCCGCTCCTGGAAGATCAGGGTTTTTTGCACTGCACCACAAGGCTGGAACCCGGTTTTCACCATGATATCCGGCGCTTCACCGTCACCGTGCCGCGAATCAAATTCGCAGATATTCTGTCGCCAACGGGCATAGGTATCGATCGCAGACGCCAGTATCTCTTCGTCTTTTGGGCCTTCTAGCCCTAATCGCACCACCACATCATTCATTGTGGACCCCAACACTACGAGAATTTGCACCGTGCACAAACATTTACAGATTGGCAACCTTCTGAGGGGTGTTTTTTGTGCGGTTGCGGTCGCTTCAAGGGCGAACGGGTTGCGCCTCCGACACACTTCCTGTTGCGAAACATTCGCAGAAAGACTAAGTCAGGCCCAACAAAGGAGTTTGCCATGCGCAATCCATTCATCATCGCCTCGATGATCCTCGGCGCGGCTTTTCTCGCGGCGTGCGGGGGAGATTCGCCCTCCGGCGCCATTGGCGACGCCACCGCCGAAGACACGCAGGTTCTGACGCTCTACTCCGCCCGCCACTATGACGGCGACCAGGCGCTCTATGATGCGTTTGAAGCCCAGACCGGCATCGAGGTGCGGGCCCGCGAATCAGGCGCCCCGCAATTGCTCGAAACCATGAAAGCCGAAGGCACCGCCAGCCCGGCTGATGTGATCATTGCCGCGGACGCCGGGACGCTCTGGCGCTTCAAGGATGCCGGCCTCACGCAGCCAGTCTCCTCGGACACGCTGGAAGGCGCCATCCCGGCATCGCTGCGTGATCCCGATGGCCACTGGTTCGGGCTGGCCAAACGCTACCGGGTGATCGTGCGCGACGCCGAGACCGTCGGAGCCGACGCGGTTGGCACCTTCGCAAACCTGGCAAACGCCGAATTCGAAGGCGAGGTGTGCGCCCGGTCCAGCTCCAACATCTATAACCTCTCCCTGTTGGGTCACTTGATGGAGACACTTGGGCCGGACGCGGCCAGTGAATGGGCTGTGGCCGTGGCCGGCAACCTCGCGCGGAACCCGGCCGGGGGCGACACCGACCAGATCAAGGCTGTCGCCGCCGGCGCATGCTCCGTTGCGATCGCAAACCATTACTACTGGTTCCGCCTTGCCGAGAGCCAGTCGGAAGCCGATCGCGAGGTCGCCGCCAGAACGGCCCTCGTCTTCGCCGATGCGGGCGATGGCCCCCATGTGAACGTGA
This sequence comes from uncultured Hyphomonadaceae bacterium, assembly GCA_964625835.1. GTDB lineage: Bacteria > Pseudomonadota > Alphaproteobacteria > Caulobacterales > Hyphomonadaceae > UBA5336. The sequence continues at coordinate 899 of CAZVES010000178.1, read as the reverse complement.
CCGCTGGCGCCGTTGCCGCAAACGCACCGAACCCTGAGGCGGCCAAGGCATTCCTTGAGTTCCTGACCACGGCGCAAGGCCAGGCCATTCTCGTTGCGGAAACGAAGGAGTATCCGATTGTTGACGGTGCTGCCCTGCCAGAGGGGCTGACCCCAGCGCCGAAAACTGTGGCCTCCACCAATCTTGCCAGGCTGGGCGAGAACCAGGTTGACGCACAGATGATCTATGACCGGGCTGGTTGGCCCTGATCCGGTGCACTGGAGATAGCTGCGCGTGACCGCCCTGACCACCGACAGCCTGGCCCGGAGACTTCCGCTGGGCCTTGCCACGCTCGTCCTGGCGGTGCCGCTGGTGGTAGCGGCGATGAGCGGTGTCCTGACTGGTGGGGGGGAGGCCTGGCAGCACATCGTCTCGACCGATCTCTGGCGCTTCACGCTGACAACGCTCGGCCTGCTCGTGCTAACCGGGGGGCTGATGCTGTTGGTGGCGATTCCTGCCGCATGGCTTGTGACCATGCACAGTTTCCCCGGGCGCGCCCTGTTCGAATGGCTGCTCATCCTGCCCTTGGCGGCGCCCGGATATGTGATCGCCTTTGCCTATTCGGACCTGCTCGGCGTGGCCGGCCCCCTCCAGGGTGCCTTGCGAGACGCAACGGGCCTTGGCGCGCGCGACTACTGGTTTCCCGACATCAACTCGCTGCCCGGCCTGTGTTTCGTGCTGGCCGGATGCCTCTATCCTTACGTCTATCTCACGGCGCGTTCGGCCTTCACCACCACCTCCCTGTGCGCCATTGATGCGGCGCGCACCCTTGGCGCTCCGCCCCTGCAAACCATCTGGCGCGTCGCCCTCCCTGCGGCGCGGCCGGCCATTGTCGCAGGGCTGGCCCTGGCCCTTATGGA
>CAZVES010000177.1:0-4566 GCA_964625835.1 uncultured Hyphomonadaceae bacterium | reverse complement strand
TCTTATCATGGAGCCCGGTCAAAACCCCCAGAAGACTCAATACCTTCCAGCGAATCCCACAAGTGAATCCACGCTCAGCTGTGCAAACCGACTCCACTTTACGCAGCGGAATCGGAATCATCCATGTCAGGCCGGGGGGTACGGAGGTGCCCCATGGCCCGCATTGAACTGGAGACTCCCCACGCCGTCATCGTCGCAACCGATGGTGGCCTGTTCACCCACAAGATCGTCATCAAGGCGACCGGCGAGACCGCCTGCGCCGTCAGCCTGCAGAACGCCAAGGATGTGCTGATCAGCCTTCTGGAACGCAAGCTTGACCGCGTGCTCCACGCCACTGCGCCAAGCCCGGATGTGAGCCTGCACTGAGGTGTCTCGTCAAGCCCCGCGCGGCGCGCTAAAGGGCAGGCATGGACATGCTCGACCGTCTCTCCTCCGGCTGGAAGGCCTGGCTCATCCTCCTGGTGATCACCATGGGGGCCGCCGCGCCCGGCGTCTTCGCCATCCCCGCGCTGGACCGGGATGAGAGCCGCTTCGCCCAGGCCTCAAAGCAGATGCTGGAGACCGGCGACTATATCCGCATTCGCTACCAGGACGGACTGCGCAACAAGAAGCCCGCCGGCATCCACTGGCTGCAGGCCGCGTCCACGGCGGCGTTCTCCAGTGCCGAAGCGAAGGAAATCTGGACCTATCGCGTGCCAAGCTGGATCGGGGCGGGGCTCGCCACGCTGGCCTGTTTCTGGGCCGGCATGGTGCTTGTGGGGCGGCGCGCGGCCTTTGTCGGTGCGGCTCTTTTCGGCTCGACCATATTGCTGACCAGCGAGGCGCACATTTCCAAGACCGATGGGATGCTGGTCTTCTTCACCACGCTGGGCCTCGGCGCGCTGGCGCGGATCTACATGCGCCATGATCCCCTCGCCGATCTCGGCCAGCGGGCCAATCCGACGGCAGCGCCCAGCGCACGGCCCATGGCGCTCCTGTTCTGGCTGGCCATGGGGCTCGGTTTCCTGATCAAGGGCCCGGTCTCGATCATGGTGGCGGGCCTCGCCGCCGCCGGTGTCTGGGCCTGGGACAAGGCCGGGCAGAACCAGTTTGGCCTCTGGTGGCGACCGCTCGCATGGTGGCCGGGGCCGCTCCTGTTCTTCGCGCTCTGGATCCCCTGGTTCATCTGGATCCAGATGGCGACCAATGGCCAGTTTGTCGAAGGTGCGGTGGGCAAGGATCTCGCCGACAAGTTCACCGGCGCGAGCGAGGGCCATGGCGGCTGGCCGCTCTACCAGCTGTCGCATGTGCCGGTCTGGTTCTTCCCGGCGACGCTCGCTCTGATTCCGGGCGTTGTCTTTGCCTGGAAGACTCTGCGCGGCGAGAGCCTGGCCGGGCGGGCGAAGGGCAGGGGTGCCCTCCTGGTGGCTGCGGTCCTGGCTGTTCTCTGGACTGGTCTGGCCATCGCGTCCGACGCGCTCCTGTCCACCAAGATCCTCGTGGGCTATCCCTTCGCGTTGGTGGTGGTGCTGGGCGCGCTCGGCTTCGCTCGCGCCTGGCAGACGCGCTGGCCGGTCTCGACCCAGCCGCCCGGTGAGACGGTGCGCGCCCTTCGCTTTCTTGTGGCCTGGTTCGGGCTCACCTGGATCTTCTTCGAACTGATGCCGACGCGGCTCAGCCACTATGTGCTGCCGGCCTATCCGGCGCTTGGCCTGATCTGCGGGCTGGCCATCACGCGGCTGATGGAGGGGATGCGCATGCCCGTCTCGCGCTGGGCGTCACTGGCGCTATTTGCCCTCGGCGGCGCGCTCTTTGCGGCGGTGGGCTTTCCCGGCATCGACGAGTTGCTGATGGCCGAATTGGCGGGCGACTTCCGCTCCGTCGATGCTGAAACCGTAATGGCCCAGTGGCAGCCCATACTGGACTATCCGCTCTACCTCTGGGGCGCGGGCGTGGCCGTCTTCGTGGTCGCAATGGTCTTGGCCGTAATCCGGAGACAGGGCGCAGCCATTGCCTCTGGCATCTTCGCCGCGACCCTGCTCGGCTGGCATGCGCGGGCCGTCTTCCTGCCAAGCCAGACCTGGATACAGCCGACAGTGGTGGCCCAGAACGCGCTCAAGGAGGTCTGCGGCCTGCCCGGGCGGGGCGAGGGATGCCAGGCGCCGCAGATGATCCAGGCGGTGGGCTATTCCGAGCCGAGCTATGTCATGACCACGGGCACGCAGAACCTTCACCCGCCCGACACGGTCGTGGCCTTGCCAGAACGCGACGCGCTGCCCGCCGCCTTCCTGATCAACCTGGAAGACGATGCTGGCCCGCCAGCGCTGGATCTCCTGCGGCGCAGCGCCGATCGTGCAGGACTCTGCATCACGGAGTCCCGCCACCATTACGGGATCAACTATTCCAACGGCGATCCGGTCCACTTTGTCGCTCTGCGCTTCACCGCGCCGCCCTGCGCCGTGGTCCAGGCGAGGCGCTGACAGGCAACTTGCGCTGGAGCGCGGCCTGCTGAATCACGGCGCGAAACATCTCAGACTGCCCGAAAGTCAAGCAGCTGGGATGAATGATTGGGCAGTCCTGACGCGTTCCTATGCATACTGGCTCACATTGATGTGTGAAGGCTCGGAATTTACCATAGGTATTGACAGGCACGGCCAGATCAGCCGCGATGGGAGAGGGTGAACAAACTGTTAAGTCAGGGGTAATGACTATGAAGCGTATCGGAAATGGCCCTTTCGGCCAGGGTTATCTTCTTGCCGGCGTCAGCATGGCGGTGTTGTGCGTGGCCCTGCCAGTGTCTGTATCGGCACAGGAAACCGAGGACGATGTGAGCGTGCAGGAAACCGTGACGGTGACCGGGTCACGCATTCCGACTGATCCCAACCTGGCCTCGTCCACGCCGGTCCAGTCCCTGACAAGTGAAGATTTCCAGCTTTCGGGCGAATTGAATCTGGCCGATGTGGTCAATGATATTCCGGCCCTTGTCTCATCGCTGACAGCTGAGAACTCCGATACCGGCGCCAATGCGCTTAATCTGCGCGGGCTTGGCTCGGATCGGACGCTGACCCTTGTGAATGGGCGGCGCCATGTGGCCGGTTTCCGCGGCAGCCAGGCGGTTGATGTGGGATCCATCCCGCGCGCGCTGGTCGAGCGGGTGGAGGTGACCACCGGCGGCGCCTCGGCCGTTTATGGCGCCGACGCCGTGACCGGTGTGGTCAACTTCATCCTGAAGGATGACTTTGAAGGCTTCCAGCTGGATGCGCGCGGGGGTGTTTCCGGCGAGGGCGATGCGGAGAACTTCTCAATCGACGCGCTGTATGGCCAAAACTATGCCGACGGGCGGGGCAATCTTGTCTTCGCCTTCAGCTTCGAGGACGACTCCACGCTCACCTATGGCGACCGGGACTGGTCGCGTGACAATGGCATTGCGACCACGGAAGCGACCAACACTTCCATAACGGAAGATGCCCGTTTCTGGCTGACATCCCAGGAAGGCTCCATCGCACCGACCTTTGGCGGCCGCGATGTCACCTATGTGGACATCAACGGCAATGGAATTGCCGACTGTCAGGAATCCGAAGGGGGCCGCGTGGGTTTCCTGGCCGGGTGCTGGCTGACAAATCCCGACGGCTCGGTTCGCGTGAATCAGGACGGCACCATCCTGAACGGGCTCTGGGGCATTGGCGGTGACGGGGGCCGGCTCAGTTTCAACCGCGACACGCTGTTCCCGGAAACCGACAAGATCGTCCTGAATTTCAACACGACCTATGATGTGTCGGACACGGTCGGGGTCTTCTTCGAGGGTAAATATGTGAATGCCCGGTCGGAGACGTTTGGCGAGCAGGACACATTCTACGACACGCTTTTCATCCTGCCGGACAACCCGTTCATTCCCAGCCAGCTGGACCCTGTTGTCGACGTGACGGGCGGGCTGCTCCTCACACAGGATCCGCTGGATTTCAGCGATGACAACCCCTTCACTTATACGAGGGAAACCTGGCGTTTCGTCGGCGGGGTCGATTGGGAGTTTGCCGAAGGTCACGTTGCGGAGTTCTCGGCCAATTATGGCCGGTTCAAGAACACTTCGCGCGAGACCGGCCTCTATCTTGACCGCGTGTTTGCCGCGATCGATGCCGTCGAGGCCCCCGATGGAAGCATAGTCTGCCGCTCGGACCTCGACCCCAATGCATTCTACGAAATCGACTATTTCACCGCCGGCAATGGCTTTGCCAATGGCGGCTTCGCCTCGAACCGCTACTACTCGTTCACGCCGGGCGACGGCCAGTGTCAGCCGCTGAACCCGTTTGGCACCTACTCGGCCAGCGACGCGGCGCAGGATTTCGTGACCTCTGACCTTGAAGACGTCCTGGTTGTGGAACAACTCGTGTTCTCGGCCATTGCCACGGGCAATTTCGACGTCCTTGGCGGGGTCCTGGATGGGCCACTCGGCTATGCGGCCGGCTTTGAATACCGTGAGGAGTCCAGCGACAACCAGCTCGATCCCATCACGCTTGGCATCCTGCCCGAGGGCACATCCTTCACGCCGGGTGTTCAGGTCAGCGAAGTGGACCCGTTCCTCTTCTCCTA
>CAZVES010000176.1:0-4575 GCA_964625835.1 uncultured Hyphomonadaceae bacterium | reverse complement strand
CGATCTTGTAACTGTTGTGCGACCCGACGGCCTGCAGGTCAGCAACAGACAGATCGCCTGCAGCAAACCTGCATGCTCCTTCAAGCGAAACGGTTTGCGGGGCACAGGTCTGCACGGAACCCTCGCACGCTGCAAGCAAGGCAATCGCGGGCACAACCAGACTTGTCAATTTCAGGTTTCGATCCATCCCAGCGCTCCTGAACCCAGCCGTCATCGTCTTAAACCCTTTCGATGACAGACGCATGATGGTCGTCACCCTGCCTGGACCAGGTGTCATAAAATCTTGGCTTGTTTGCGATTGGGGCACGACCCTATTGCCTCAACAAGCTGAGTGGTTGTCAGTTGGTCATTCTGGGGAATATCGAACATGAAACCTCGTTCTTGGCTGCGCGCCAGCCTGCTGATGCTCACCACGTCAGCCGTTTCGTTGCAAAGCCTTGCGCAGGATGCTGGCGAGGCAGATGAGATCACCACGCTGGGGACGGTCACAGTCACCGGCGAGAAGGTTGATCGCGATTTGCAGGACACTGTGACCTCGGTTGGCGTGGTGACAGGCGATCAGCTTGCAGATGATGGCATCATCACTCTGGGCGATGCTTTCGACTACATCGCCAACGTCAACCTGAATGCTTCCGAGCAGGGTTTTTCCATTCGCGGTATCCCGTTCGACAATCTGCTCGGTGCCGGGTCCTCACCCCTGGCGCAGATCTATGTCGATGACGTCACACTGGGCGACCAGACAACTCGCTTCAACGCCGACACAATCTGGGATGTTGCCCAGATTGAGGTGCTGCGTGGCGCACAGTCGACGGTCCAGGGACGCAATGCCCTCGCAGGCGCAGTGATCATCCGAACGAAGGATCCTTCCTACACATCTCAAGGGCAGGTCCGGGTGTTGGGCACGACATGGGATGGTGGCGAAAGCTATGCCATGGGCGCAGCTTATGGCGGACCCATCATCGATGACAAGCTCGCCTTCCGCGTGTCGGCTGAGCGCCGCGAGAGCGACGGCTTCGTCTCCAATCCTGTCACGGGTGGCGAAGGCGCCGACTTCAATGATCAATGGCAACTGCGTGGCAAATTGCTGCTCGACGCAACCCCGGATATCACAAGTCTGCTCACGCTCAGCTGGAACCAGGCAAAGGTTGCCGACGCAGTTTCCGACCGGCGGTCGCGCGACGAAAATGGTTTCGTCAACCTGACCGATGTCGTGCCGGGCAACGAGTTCAATCGCGAAACATTCCGCAATGTTGCGGATTTCAACGAAAATACCAATTTCATGGCTTCGTTGAAAACCGACTGGTCAGTTTCCAACGCCTGGACACTGACATCCATCACGGCCTATTCCGACGCCGAGAATGACGAGGAACTCGACACAGACGGCACCAATCTCGACCCGGCGATTTTCCCGCAAACCCCGTTCGAGATCGAAAACCCGTTCAATATCCGCGACATTCCAACGGGCACTATCGTTTTTCAGCCACGGGGAACCCAGCTGGAAGAGCAGAAGATCTTCACGCAGGAACTCGTCGCCAGCTATGATGGCGGCGATCGGTTGCGCGGCCTGGCAGGTGCCTATTTCGCGCGATCCGAGGAAGAGGAATTCAATTTCACGCCGGGCATTCAGGACGGAATTCTGGGCATCGTCGAGGGTGCGACGCGTCCCGGTGTCGAAGCCACGCTTCGAACAGAGCTTGGTCCGCTGCGCGGTATCCCTGTGCCCGGGAACCCTGTCGCGATGATCCCTGCCGGCGCAGCGGGCGATCCCTTCTTTGACGCCTTCATTGCGGGTGCGACCGACGCCACCGTGGGTGTTATCCTCGCCAATTACAGCGATATCGGCAGCTTTCTCGCCTTGACGAGTGAACCGCTCGACGTGACCAATTACGCGTTTTACGCAAGCGGTGAATTTGACGTCACCGACCGTCTGACTGTCGGGCTGGGCCTGCGCTTTGACAATGAGGAGCAGGACGAAGGCCTGACCATCAGCGGGTTTCCACTCGGCCTGCCCGATCCCGCGGCGCCATTTATACCTGCTGGCTTCGAGCCGGCTCTTATTCCGGTCGTGCAGGGCTCGATCATCCCGGTCAATGGTTTCTTCGATGCCAACCTTGCCGAGGCCTCGACCCTTGCAAGTCAGGAGTTCGATGCCTGGTTGCCATCCGGCTTTGTCCGATATGATTTCGATGCGGATCGCTCGCTGAGCTTTTCGGTCCGCCGGGGTTATCGTTCCGGTGGGTCCGACCTCAACATACCGCGACAATTTGTTTCCCAGTTCGATCCGGAATTCACCACCAATTATGAACTCGCGCTGCGGTCATTCTGGTTCGATCGCAAACTGCGCGTGAACGCCAACCTCTTCTATACCGACTGGACAGACCAGCAATTGGTGGTCTCGCTTTCGACGCTCCAACAGGACGAAGTCGGCTTCAATGTCGGCGCGTCGACGCTTCAGGGTTTCGAAGTCGATACACTCTGGCAGATCGACTCCAACTGGCTGTTTCAGGGCGTGATCGGGTACTCTGATACCGAATTTGAGGACTTCGACGCAGCGCTGGCAGAGACGCTGATCGCGGCCCAGAATCAGACCGCTCCGATTGACCTGCAGGATACGTTGGCAGCTTTCGAAGGGCAGGAATTCGGGTTTGCTCCCGATTGGACCGGTGCAGCGCGCCTCTCCTATCGCGGAGATCACGGCCTTTTCGGAACGCTCGGCGTTACCTATGAGGGCGAGTCATTTGTCAACAACGCAAACAGTGCGGCAGGCACCTTCCTCAACAATGACGAGCGTACCCTGGTCAATCTGACGGTCGGCTATGATTTTGAGCTTGCCTCGGTTTCGATCGTTTTGCGCAACGCGTTCGATGAGGATTTCGTTGCATCCGGCGGTAATGAGCTCGTTCGCCTTGGCGCGCCGCGAACAATCGGCCTGCAATTGCAGCGCGAATTCTGACCGGGGATCAGGGCGGTTTACGATGTTCTGAAGCAGTCCACTCTGCAGTCTGGTTCTCATCATCGAGTGTGCAACAAATCGGCGTGAAGGCAACTTTTCAAACGTGGCCAAGTTTGGCCAGGCTGGGTTTGGGCAGGCAACCAATTGAGGAGCTGCCATGATTGGGCGACGCGAAATCCTGTCGGGCGGTGTGGTCGCAACGGGTGCACTGATGCTGGCGCCTTATGCATCTGGCGCGTCCGGATCGGGATCAGGCTTTACGCACGATGTCGCAAGTGGCGATCCGAAACAGGCGGACGTCACATTATGGACCCGGTACAAACCGGCGAATGGCGAGGATACCGAACTTCGTGTCGTGATCGCCGATGACAAGGAAATGAAAAAGGTTCGCGCGCGCGATCGGGTCACAGCCCGCGCAGCAAATGACTGGTGCGTGAGCCCGCGGGTATCCGGCCTCGAACCCGGACGTTGGTATTATTACCAGTTTTCAGCGCCCAATGGTTTGACCTCGCCGACAGGCCGGACAAGAACGCTTCCGGCGGGGCCGACTGACAGCTTCCGGGTGGCTGTTGTGAGTTGCAACAATGCGACCTCCGGCTGGTTCAATGCGTTCGCCGAGATAGCGACGCGTGACGACATGGATCTCGTGGTGCACCTTGGTGATTACATCTACGAGTCGCGGCTGGACCGCAACGATGCTGTCCCGGGCCTTGCGGAATTGCGTGGACTTGCTCCGTTTCACGAGGTTGTGACGCTCGCCGACTACCGTGCCCGATATGCAAGTTATCGCGCCGATCCCGCATTCCAGGCCCTTCACAGAAACTTCCCGATGATCGTCATGATGGACGATCACGAGAGCGCCAACAATTCCTGGGCGGGTGGCGCGAAAAATCACGATGCCGCGACCGAGGGGGCCTGGGCGGCGCGCAGGCGGTCGGCCCTGAAGGCGTTCCATGAGTGGGTCCCCGGCACGAGCGCGCTTTACGATCGCTTTGACATCGGCGACCTGGCCAGTCTTTTCCGGCTGGAAACCCGCTTGCTGGCGCGGTCGGAATGGATTGATCTGGCTGCGGTCGTTCAGGACATGCAACCTACTGATATATTCAAGTCGATCAAAGGTGTTCGCGCGGCGCTCAGCGATCCAGACCGGACAATGCTCGGACGCGAGCAGGAGACCTGGCTGGCCGACAATCTTCGTCGCTCTGTGACCGACGGCGTGCGCTGGCAGGTTATTGCACAAGGCGTGATCATGGGAAAACGGCGGTTTCCGACCGCCGCGAATGATTGGTTCAGCTCCGGTGGGCTGATACCTGTAAACGGGAACAGCGCCTCCGAACTGGAGCGCAGCGGTCGCTTGCTGGAGATCCTGACCCGGCTCGATCTGCCCTACGCAACCGATACCTGGGACGGCTATCCGGCGGCAAGATCGCGCCTGTATGAGAGTTTGCGCGAAAGTCAGGCAGAGGCCATCATATTGAGCGGAGACAGCCATAATGCATGGGCTTTCGACCTTTTTCACGAGGGAGAAAGACTTGCCGTCGAGATGTCGACCATGTCGGTGTCTTCCTTTGGGTTCGACAAGGCCATTTCGGGAAACCTGCCCCGCGCAGAGCACGATTTCG
>CAZVES010000175.1:0-4615 GCA_964625835.1 uncultured Hyphomonadaceae bacterium | reverse complement strand
TTGACAACGTCGGAGACCTCGGCCGATGCGTTCGACCTGATCGATGCGGTGGGCGACAACACGGGTCTGGGAAGCCTCAGCAGCGATTTTTTTGCCTGCTCATCGGCACCGCCGCCTTCGCCGAGTTTCAGCGGACACCGGTGCTGGACAATTGATGTCTCCTCGGATGGGTGTAATGACAGAGACTGGCAACCCGTCAGCGTGCCATCAATCCCGGATCACTGGTATCCGTTCTATGGCTGCACTTCTCTGACGTTTCATGAAGACGACGACGACGAAGACAATTTCTGTCCACCAGAATTCAGGGTCAATTACGACGCCGCCCCGGCTGACTCTTGCATTGATGGCAGCGGCACCAACTCACAGATTGCCGCCGATTGGCAGGCGCTGGACTGGTCAGCCGCCTCACAGGCGTATAGCGATTACGATTTCGAAATCCTCGGGGCGACCCACGAAGCCAATATTGGCGCGTTGAACTGCGTGACCGAGCGCGAAGGCAGCCACGCCTTCACAAATGTATCGCCAACGTCTTATGTCGTTGGCGCAAAATCGAGCACCTGCCCAGACGCGGCCGTGGAGCCCCTCACCCACAACACGACCATCCTGAAGGACGCCATTACAGCGCTGAACGCCGATGGCTGGACAGCCGGGCACCTGGGCATTGGCTGGAGCTGGTACACGCTGGCGCCCGAATGGAACACGGTCTGGCCGTTCAACAGGCGCTCGGCCCATGGTGGGATGCTGCCTGTGCGTCGATATGCAATCCTCATGACGGATGGCTCATTCAACACCTATTATGCCAGCAGCCAGGGCGACTCCAGTGCGCAGGCCCGGTCCCTGTGCGCCGCCATGAAGGCCGACGATATCGAGATCTATTCGGTTGCCTTCAATGCACCGAGTGATGCCAAGGCCGTGCTGAGTGATTGTGCGTCATCGCCAGGGCACTTCTTCACCGCCTCGACCGGCATCCAGCTGCAGTCGGTCTATGACTCTATCGCCGCGAGCCTCAGCCAGGTGCGGTTGACGGAATAAGCGACTCATTCCCCCAAGCCGCAAGAACCGGGTGGCGGCCCGGCGCGCCGCGCGCCAAACTGCGCAAAATGACAGAGCTTCTCTCCATGCCCCTCAACGAGCGCTCGGATGCCTATGCGCGCATGGCCAGGGCGCTCGCCTTTCTGGGCGAGACCTGGCAGCACAAGCCCGACCTTTCCGAATGCGCCGCGGCCATGGGCCTGTCGCCCGCCCATTTCCAGCGCGAGTTCAGCCGCTGGGCAGGGCTCAGCCCGAAACAGTTCCAGAGCGTGCTGGCCCATGGGACGGCAGGAGAGGCCCTGCGCGCGGGGGCGAGCGTCCTGGATGCGAGCCACGAGGCGGGCCTCTCAGGGCCGTCCCGGCTGCATGACCTGTTCATCGCCCATGAGGCGCTCTCGCCGGGCGAGGCGAAGTCTGGCGGGGATGGCGTGACCCTGAAGCTCGGCAAGGCGCCGACGCCCTTCGGCATGGGGCTCTGGCTGACCAGCCCACGCGGGCTGGTGGCGCTGGGCTTCATCGACGAGTATGCACGTGCACGCGTGGGTTTCGAGCATCAGGGCCGGCGCGAGGCGGACGCCGTGGCTGACCTGAAGGCGCGCTATCCAAATGCCCGGTTCGAGGCGGGTGACGCCGCCGCCCGCGCCATGGCCCGCAAGGCGTTCGAAACCGGCGAGCCTCTGCCCGTCGCGCTCTATGGCACGCCCTTCCGCCGCCAGATCTGGCGGGCCCTCCTGCAGATTCCAGCTGGCGAGACCCGCTCCTATGGCGCCCTGGCGAAGGCCGCTGGCAATGCGAACGCGTCACGCGCCGTGGGCGCGGCGGTCGGCGCGAACCCGATTTCCTGGTTCATCCCCTGTCACAGGGCCTTGGCGGCAGACCGTCGGCTGCATAACTATCATTGGGGCGTAGAGCGAAAGCGCGCCATGCTGGCCTATGAGGCCGCGCATATGACCTGACAGCCCCGGGCGCACCTGCCGGGAAGAATCCGGGAGCGAAGCCCATGAGGTTCGACAACTTTATCAGCGTGGAGCTGATCCTCGCAGCCATGGTGGCCGGCCTTGTCGCATGGGGAGCCGTTCTGGCCTGGCTCTGGTGGCGCACCCTCAGCGAAGCCGATGATATGTTTGATGCAAAACGCGAGATCGGCGAACTTGATGCCCATGTCAGGCTGGAGGATTTCAAATCGGCTTATGTGGCAGCTGAAGCGCCCGTCAAAGGCACGCACCTGTTTGCCGCAGCGGCCACCTCCATGGTGCTGATGCCGCTGGGGATCTGGTTCTTCAGCGCGCTCTGGTACGAGATATGGCTGCTGGGTGGCCGCGTGGAGGTGGCGGCCAACGGAACCATGATCCACACCTTCGCAACCTTCGTCTTCATCATGGCCATCATGGTCGGCGTGCTCTACTTCACCATGAAACGCCACTATGAGAACCTGCCGCCTTCCCTGAATGCCGCGATCCGGCGGTTAAATGAAGGTCGCCAGCCGGGAGCCGCCGAATGACCATCCGCTACTTGCACACCATGGTGCGCGTGACCGACATCGAAGCCTCCCTGCGCTTTTACTGCGAAGGCCTCGGCCTGACGGAAGTGACCCGTTTCGACAGCGAGCCGGGCCGTTTCACGCTGGTCTTCCTCGCGTGCCAGAAGGACATTGACCGCGCGGGCGGCATCCCCGAGGGCCTGCGCCCGACCCAGACGCACATTCCCATGGTCGAGCTGACCCATAACTGGGACCCGGAGGATTATGGCGGCGGACGCAATTTCGGCCACATGGCTTACCGCGTGGACGACATTTACGCCGCCGTGGAAAAGCTCGCCGACATGGGCGTGACCATCAACCGCCCCCCGCGCGACGGCCGCATGGCCTTCGTGCGCTCCCCGGACGGGATTTCCATCGAACTCCTGCAAGAGGGCGAGCCCCTGCCGCCGAAAGAGCCATGGGCGAGCGCTGAGAATATCGGGAGTTGGTAGGCTTGGGGTTTGTGCTGGATCAGATTGGCGGGAAATCCATCGCCGGAAGTGGACGATTTGACTTCACTGCTGAGCGTCTGTTTTGGACGATTAAAGGCACTTCGCAATCGCCGATCTTGACATGACAGCGGGTGAGACCTAACCTCAAACATGTCGTTTTTTGATATGAAATTCGCATCTCAAATTTTGGCATTTGCATTTGTATTATTAGCAATGCTTGTCATCCTCACGACCTGGTCAAGCTGGCTCATAAACCTGCTAAAATCTAAGTTCAAAAATGACGTTCCTACATACTGGTCCGTGGGAGTTTCGTTTCTAGCAATGGCAGCAACAACGACTATCGGAAAGGCTGAACCTTTCTGGGAGCTGACAATGGTCGCGGCGGCAAATCTTATTGCTTGGTGGTTGATCAGCCGAAAAAACTGCCAACGCGCAGTACGAATTGAGTGACTTAGCTGGGCCAACTCCTGCCATCCCAACTGGGTTCCCCCCTAAACCAGATGCCGCTCGAAAAACGCCAGCGTCCTTGACCAGGCGAGGGCGGCCATGTCGGGGTTGAAGCGGGCGGTGGTGTCGTTGTGGAAGCCGTGCTGGGCGCCGGGATACATGAAGTGCTCATATTCCGCGCCCGCAGCCTTCAGCGCGGCCTCATAGGGCGGCCAGCCGGCGTTCACGCGCGCATCTTCGCTGGCGAGGTGGATCTGCAGCGGCACCTGCACCTTCGCGGCGTCCTCCGCGTCCGGCCAGCCGCCATAATAAGGCACCGCCGCCGAGAGCCAGGGCTGGCGCACGGCCATCAGATTGGCCACCGCCCCGCCAAAGCAGAAGCCGACGCAGCCGATCTTGTCGGTTGTCGCCGGGTGACCCTGCAGGAACTCCGCCGCGGCCATGAAATCATTGACCATCTCGCCCCGGTCGCGCTGGCTTTGCAGCTCCCGGCCCTCATCATCGGTGCCGGGATAGCCGCCGAGGGGATAGAGCGCGTCCGGCGCAAAGGCGACATGGCCCGCCGCCGCGACGCGCCGCGCCACATCCCTGATATGAGGATTGAGGCCCCGGTTCTCGTGGATGACGACGACGCCGCCGACCGGCGCGGTGATGCCCGTGGGGCGAACGAGATAGCCCGCCATCTCGCCCGCGCCCTCCGGCGAGGCATAATTGACCATCTGAGCCTCAAAGCCGCCATCGGCTTCGCTCGTCTGCTCGGCCTCGTAATTCGGCATCAGGCAACCGGCCAGCGCCGAGACCGTCACGCCGCCGACGGCGAACTTGGCCAAGCCGGCAAAGAAGCTGCGCCGGTCCATCTGCCCATGGGCATAGGCGTCGTAGAGGTCATAGGCCCCCTGTGGGATGGTGATCGGCTTGATGTCATCGGCCATGGCGGGCTCCTTCTCGCTTGGCGCGAGTATAGGGCGCGGGCACTGGGTGCCTAGCCCACAGCGGGCAAGCGCCCGCCGGCCGGTCAGGCCGCCCCCGCGGAGGCTTCGCAGCTGGTCGCGAAGCGATCATTTGATCCAGTGGATCAAATGAAGGCGGAGAAGGCCACGGCAGTAGCTCGCGAAGCCGACAACCGCCGTGAGCGAAAGAAACAAGCCTACCGCGCCGCGATATG
>CAZVES010000174.1:0-4665 GCA_964625835.1 uncultured Hyphomonadaceae bacterium | reverse complement strand
ATCGTCGGGACAGGCAAATACGCCTCCTATGCCCAGAATGCCGAAGCGGCCCGGGCTGCTGGCGCTGAAATGGTGACCGTGGCGCTGCGCCGCGTGAACCTGTCCAACCCGGACGAAGACAGGCTGACAGATCATCTCTGCCCCGATGAGTTCACTTACCTGCCCAATACGGCTGGATGCTACACCGCGAAGGAGGCCCTGCGGACCTTGCGACTTGCGCGCGAGGCCGGCGGATGGACGCTGGTGAAGCTGGAAGTGCTCAGTGATCCAAAGACGCTCTATCCCGATATGGAAGAGACACTCAACGCCGCCCGGGAACTGACCCGGGATGGGTTTGAGGTGATGGTCTATTGCTCCGATGATCCTGTGTATGCCCGAAAGCTGGAGGATGCAGGCTGCGTGGCCATCATGCCGCTGGGATCGCTGATCGGCTCGGGGCTCGGCATCCAGAACCCCGTCAACATCCGGCTCATCGTCGAGCAGTCAGAGGTGCCGGTGATTGTGGATGCCGGTGTGGGCACGGCCTCAGATGCCGCGATTGCCATGGAGCTGGGATGCGACGGCGTCCTGATGAACACCGCCATAGCCGAAGCGCGAGAGCCGGTCCGCATGGCGCGTGCCATGAAGCATGCGGTGATTGCCGGTCGCGAGGCATACCTCGCCGGGCGCATGACACGGCGGCGCTATGCCGACCCGTCCTCGCCCCTGGCCGGGCTCATCTGAGGTGGCCCTAACCTCTGAGCGCAGCCTCGATCGCGCGGGTGACAGCGGGCGTGTTGGCGCCGGGCACGGCCGTGTCGCCGACAAAGAAGGCCGGTGTCCCGTTCACGCCCAGTTCGCGGGCCAGTGCAGAGCTCTCTGCCAGGTGTTGCTGGACGTCTTCTGAATCCATGTCCGCCCGCATCTGATCCACATCCACGCCGGCCTCCTCGGCCAGGGCATTGATGTCTGCCGTCGTGTAATTGCCGCGGTGCTCCATCAGGGCGATGTGCATCTCGAAATACTTGCCCTGTTTGCCCGCGGCCAGAGCGGCCAGCGCGGCTTCCCGGCTCTCCGGCGAGAGGATGGGCAGTTCCTTGAAAACCACGCGCACATTGCCGTCATGGCTGGCGGGCAGGCCGGCCACGAAGTCGACTGAGCGCTTGCAGTATCCACAACGGTAGTCGAAGAACTCGACGACGGTCACTTCGGCGTCATCCGGGCCGATGGCATAATCGGCCTCGTTTTCGTAAAGTGCGCTGGAATTGGCCTGCAGCGCCTCGCGCGCCTGGCGCTCTTCTTCCGCCTTCTGGCGTGCGCTCAGTTCGACGAGTGCCTCTTCGATGATTTCCGGGTTTTCCATGATGTAATCGCGCACGATCTCCTCGACCTGACCGCGGCTCATGGTGTCGACCGTGTCCGCCGTGGCGGCCTCCTGTGCGCAGGCCGGCAGGAGAATCAGGGTGGAAACGGCGGCCGCGGCTGGGTGAAACTTCGGAAACATAGTCAATCCATCATCGCTGGTGTCATGGAATTTGCGGCCGATGTGCCAGTCTTTGGGGCATTCGTCCATGGGCCGATCGCACAGGGCCATCTGACGTTTGCGTTACGAGCCGCGTACATACCGGATCACCGGCGACGGTAGAAATTACGGTTTTCCGGCAAGCGCGGATCCGTGATCGCGAGAATGTCCGACGCCCGGCGATAGAGTGGCGTGCCGGCGTCGAGCTGGTTGCGTGCGCGCCCGGCAAACACATTCGCCCGGGCGATGTCGCCGATATGGTAGGCGGACTCGGCGGTGGCCAGCTGCGCCTCGGCGGTGCGGCCCTGGGCTTCCACCGAGATTGCGAGCTGGCGCCAGGCAAAGGCATTCTCCTGTTCGACCAGCAGCGCCTTACGCAGGGCCTCTTCGGCGGCGGAATGGTCGCCATCCTCGCCGCGCGCCGAAAGGGACTGTGCAAGGCGGATCAGCAACAGGGACTGGTTCGGTTTCAGATCAACGGCCCGCTGATGGGATCCAACGGCTTCACCGGGCCGGCCGGCATCGAACAGGATGTCGCCGCGCAACTCATGAAAGTAGGGATTGTCCGGTTGCTCTTCGATCAGGGAGTCGATCTCGTCGATTGCCGCGCCAAAATCGGCGGCCTGCATGTACGCCACCGACCTGGCATAGCGCGCAGGCACGCTCTCATCGCTGAGCGGATAGCGGCGGAACACGTCACGGGAGTTCAGGAAGCCAATCAGCTTCGCCTGCATCATCTCGAATTCAAGCTGCGTTTGCGGGTCCGTTGGCACGTCCCAGAGGCCGGTCTCCTCGGCAAGCTGGCGTGTGCGGTTGATCCTGTCAGAGGCCATCGGATGCGCTCGGAAATAGGGGTAACGCCGGGCATCGGAAAGCACCTCCTGGTAGCGGTAATTCTCGAAGAACTCGACAAGTCCCGCCGGGGACTGGCCGAGCGCTTCCAGATAGGCCACGGCCGCCTGGTCGGCTGCCGCTTCCTCCGCGCGTGTGTGCTTGAAGAAGTTGAGTGCGGCGAACTGTTGTGAACTGGCGATCAGGGCCGCGCCAGCATCGCCTGCGCCAGCGGCAATCGCGAGCACACCGAGGCCGATCGAAATCAGGGCCGGACGCGAAGACACCTGGGCGGCGCGAGAGCGCGTCACCGTGTGGCCGCAGGCGATGTGGCAGGTTTCATGCCCGATCACGCCCTTGATCTGGCCCGGGCTTTCAGCCGCGATCAGCAGGCCCGTGTGCAAGTGTATGTTCTGACCGCCGGCGACGAAGGCGTTCAGGCTTGGATCGTTGATGATGTAAAGATCGACATCGCGCGCCTCAAGGCCCGCCACCTCAAGTATGGGGTCGGTCCAGCGGCGCAGTGTCTCTTCAATCTCCGTGTCGCGGATCAGCCCTTGTGCGGACGCGGTGGCGGCCATCAGGGCCGAGAGTGCGATCGCGGAGATCAAGCGTAGCAGTCTTGAAGGCATTATCATTCCTATTCGGCATGCCACTCTTGAAACGTAGAAACAAGGCAGGCGCATGACCAGAGGCTGAACACATCCATGACAATCCTTTCAGGTTGCAAGGCCGTCTTCAGCGGCTTCAAAAACAAACACGCCATCGGGGTGCAGCGAAATCTGTATCTCATCGCCGATTTCGGGGCGCTGGTAGTGCGGAAAGCGCACGGGAAACTTCGTCCCGCCCGCTTCCATCAGAAGCCGCACATCTTCTGCAATCCGTGCTACTCGCATGACCCGGGCCGTACACGGGCTGGTCGGATCGATCCGAAAAGCGGCCTCGCGCACAGCGAGAACTTGCCCTTGCGACAATGACCGGTTCCAGAGCCCGTCGGGCAGCGTGTCTGTCGTGAAGGTGTGAACCGGGCCAAGCGCCCTGGCAACATGGATGTCAGCCGGCTGGTCATAGAGTTCATCCGCGCTGGCGACCTGCAACAGCTTGCCCGCGCGCATGACGGCCAAGGTGTCCGCGCGGGCCATGGCGGCCTGGGCGTCGTGGCTGACAAAAAGCGCCGGCACACCGGTCTCGCGGATCACGTCCATCGTGATGTCGGTGACCGCGTCGCGAAGCGCCGGGTCGAGCCCGGAAAACGGCTCGTCCATCAAGAGCGCATCGGGGCCTGGCGCCAGGGCCCGGGCGATGGCAACGCGCTGCTGCTCACCGCCGGAAAGCTGGTGGGGGTAGGCATCGGCCCGGTGGGCGAGGCCAAGCCGGTCCAGCCAGGACAGGGCGGCCGCGCCCCGATCCATCCTGGGCAGGCCAGACAGGCCGAAGGCGACGTTGCCCGCGGCCGTGAGGTGGGGAAACAGCGCAAAGTCCTGGAAGATCAGCCCGGTCCGGCGTTTCTCCGGCGCTGTGGCGTGGCCCGGCCGGGAGAGGACGCGCTCGCCAATGCACACCGTCCCGCGATCGGGTGTCTCAAGGCCCGCCATCAGGCGAAGCACCGTGGACTTGCCAGCGCCCGACGCGCCAAGGAGGGCGGTCACCGTGTCTGGCTTCAGGTCAAGGTCGACGCCATCGACGACCTGCTTGCCACCAAGCGACTTTGCCAGCCCCCGCGCGCAGAGTGCAGTCCTTTTCCGGTTCATGTCCCCGCGCCCGGGCGCGCGCGCGACAGTCGCCATGAGAGGACCAGAACGGGCACCAGCCCGGCCCCGACAATCATGAGGCAGGGCAGCGCTGCGGCAGCCAGGCGTTCGTCAGAGGCATAGTCATAGGCGCGCACGGCCAGCGTATCCCAATTGGCAGGCCGCAACATGAGGGTGGCGGGCAGCTCCTTGAGCACCTCCACGAACAGGATGAGTGCAGCGACGAGCGCGCCGGACATGGCAATGGGCATGTCCACGCGCAAGACCCGGCGCAGGGGCGACGCGCCAAGCGCGCGCGCGGCTTCGTCCATGGATTGTGGCGCGCGCGCCAGCGCGGCCTGCATGGGCTCGGCTCCGGCGGCCGTGAAGCGGCACGCATAGATCCAGACGAGGACCAGGACCGCCACAGGGCCTGCCAGGTTCAGCCCCAGCGTGGCCAGGGCCACGATGCCCCCAAGCGCCAGCACTGCGCCGGGCACGGCATAGCCGCCCGCCATCACGGCGCGGGCGATGCTGGCCAGTCCGCCGGTCCGTCGCAGGCCAAGCGCAAGCGAAACACCCAGGATGAAACAGACCAGCGCG
>CAZVES010000173.1:1562-4709 GCA_964625835.1 uncultured Hyphomonadaceae bacterium | reverse complement strand
GAGACCGGTCTCGCAGAGGATCTGGAAACCATTGCATATGCCAAGGACATATCCGCCGCGCCCTGCATGGGCCTTCAGCGCGCCGATGATCGGGGAATTCCCCGCCATGGCCCCGCAACGCAGATAGTCGCCATAGGAAAACCCGCCCGGTACAACGACAAGGTCGAGCCCGTCCGGCAGGCCGGCCTCCTTGTGCCAGACCATGGCCGGAGCCGTGCCGGTCACGGCCTCAAGCGCCATGGCGGCGTCGCGGTCGCAATTGGATCCGGGGAACACGATGACTGCGCTTTTCATCCCGCACCGCTTAGCGGGAGTTTTCCCGCCTTGGAAGTCCTGCTTTGCCTTGGCCGGGGCTTGGGAGTAAGCTCATTAGCCAATCGAAACGATGGAGACACCGCATGAATGTCGTAAAATCGGCGCTGGCCGGCCTGATCGCCCTGCCGCTCCTGGCGGCCTGCAACACGATTGAAGGCGTCGGCCAGGACGTCCAGGCCGTAGGTTCGGGTGTCACCAGCGCGGCGCAATTCATGGAGCGTGAATTGTTCGGCCCACAGCCGCGCCAGACACGCACCGCGCAGGTCCAGTCGCGCTCAGTCACCTATCGCAATCCCGAGGTCAGTGTCGGCGAAGCCTGCGATCCGGGCGGTGAACTGGCCGGCGGGTCAGGCCTGCCGCCCTGCCGCAGCCAGATTGTTCGCCCCACCCCACGGAATTTCTGACCGCCATGCCAGATCAGCAGGCCATTCTTGTGCGCAAGGACGATGTGCGCACCACGAAAATCGCCTCTGGTGACCTGCCCGCGCTTGCGCCCGGCCAGGTGCTTTTCCGGATCGACCAGGCCGCGCTGACCGCAAACAATGTGACCTATGCCGTGGCGGCGGACATGGTGGGCTATTGGGGTTTTTATCCCAGCGGCGAGGAGGGTTGGGGAAAGGTGCCCGTCTGGGGCTATGCCACGGCTGTGGACAGCCGGTGCGAAGGGATCGAGCAGGGAGAACAGGTTTATGGCTACTGGCCGCTGGCGAGCCATGCCGTGCTGGAGCCTGCCGGCCTGCGCGCTTCGGGATTTGTCGATGGCGCGGCCCACCGCCAGGCCCTTCCCGGCCTCTACAACCAGTACAATCGCAAGGCCGGCGAACCCGATGTGCTCAGGGGCATGGAAACTGAGCGCTGCCTCTATTTCCCCCTCTTTGTGACCTCCTACCTGATCTACGACTACCTGCTCGCGAACAACTGGTTCGGCGCACGGCAGGTCGTGATCGGTTCGGCCTCGTCCAAGACAGCCTTTGGCCTTGCCCATGCCCTGCGCCATGCGACGGAGGACACACCCGAGATCATCGGCGTCACCTCGCCGGGCAATCTCGCCTTCACCAAAGGGCTTGGCCTCTATGACCGCGTGCTGACCTATGGCCGCGAGACTGAAATCGACGGCTCTGTGCCCACAGCCTATGTGGACATGTCCGGCGATGCGCGCCTGACGACCGCGCTGCACACCCATTGTGGGGAGAACCTGGTGGAAAGCTGCAGGGTCGGCATCACCCACTGGGAGGCCATGCGCAGCGACCTTGGCGAACTGCCTGGCGCCCGGCCGACCATGTTCTTCGCCCCCGGTCAGATCGAAAAGCGCGACGCCGAATGGGGCCGCGGTGTCATCATGGAACGCGCGCTGGCGGCCTGTGCGGCGATGGCGAGGGATGCGCGGGCCTGGGTCAGCGTGGACTGGGTGCGCGGCGCTGCCGAAATCGAGGCGGAATGGAAAGCCCTGGTGGACGGAAAGGTCTCGCCGCAGCGGGGGCTCATGATCGCGTTTTAGCGCGTTTCCGCCAAAGCCAGAAACGCCCTATGCGTCGATTTCGGGCCGGATGATGCGGCCTTCGAGGTTTGAGAGCACCTGGCCGGCATCGAAGAAGGCCGGGTCGTCTTCGGGCTTGGGGCCGCGGCCCATGATGATTTCTGCGGTCGCGTCGTAGCGCACGATCTCGCGATAGTCCGGTGCGCCAAAGCCGTAGCCAAAGGGGTCGTGGAAACTGGAAAACCGGCTTGGGGCGAAGGCCGAGCGCCGGAAGGCGATGCTGCGCGGGCTGTAGAAGCGATAGTCGCAGTAGAACCCGCTATAGAAGGGCGAATAGGTCTGGGAGAAGCCGGTCGCAACCAGTCTGGAATCCTCGTCGGTTTCGCGACGCACGACGCGGAAATGGTCATAGCCCTGCTGGCGGGTGAGCTCGGCCGCGCGGTAGAGCAGGTAGGTCTCCACGGTCTCGCGGTCGGTCAGGCTGTTTCCGGAAAAGCTGACCTGCCAGCGATTGTCTTCAATCCGCTGATTGTCATAGCCCCGCAAACTGTCACCGGCGGCCTGGTAGGGCGTGGCCGTGGCGCAGGCGCCGAGGAAAGCAAGTGCGGCAAGGGCAGGAAAAAAGGCGGTTTTCAACATGTTCAGACCCAACAGGAATTTCTGGTTTATCTCCTGTTAACATATGCAAGCCGAACGCCAGAGTAACACCTGCGTTACAGTTGCCACTGCGGACCGGGCCGGGAGAGGCTCCTCAGCGCTTCAGATAGGTCAGGGACGGGCCTGGCCGACCAAGGTAGCAAATCTGCCTCGCGCCGAGCCCACGCAGGATTGCCAGGGCGCGCTGCGCTTCGGTTTCCGTACGCATGGCAATCAGGCTGGCATCGCCATTCATCACCAGGTGACGTCCGCCGGCGACCTTATAGCTGAGCCTGTCGCGTTGGATGGAAAGGCAGTCCTCGCCGCCCAGGTCGCCGGTTGGCAGGCTGCCACCGGATTTGAAGTAGCTGAACTCGGCGCCGACGGTGCAGTATTCCTCCAATGCGAATTTCTGGACGATCAGGAGTCCACGTTCGGCCTCCTCGCGATTGGGAAAATCGATCACGGTGCGCCGGCCGGACCCGTAGAGTGTCCAGCGCCCCTGTTCCCGGCGCAACTGCCAGTCATTGCCATACTCGCGGCACGATCCCTCCACGATCGGAGTTGCGGTCGTGATGCGCTCGGAGATCACCGCCCTCTGGGCGGGGCTGAGCTGGACCTCCGCAGGGCGCTGGACCGTCAGGTCTCGCCCTGAAATGGCCTTCCGGATCTCAGGATCGATCGCAGCCCGGCGCTCTTCGGGTGCGGCGTCCTGCACC
>CAZVES010000173.1:0-1462 GCA_964625835.1 uncultured Hyphomonadaceae bacterium | reverse complement strand
GGCGAGCGCAATCACAGCGGCAAGGGCCTTGACGACGCCGCCCCCACCCTTTTTCGGGGCCGTTTTCGCAACCTCGACCGTCTTTGAAGGCTGGTAGGCCACCCGCGTCAGTTCCGGCTGAACCTCCTTTTCACCTGCGCCGATCCGGGTCTTGATCGCCGAGACGAGGTTTTTCCATTCGATGTGGGTTAGGTCGCCGTCCCAGTCGACAAGGTTGGCGCCCTCGATGCGGGCAAAGCCGAACGGCGGCGGCACGGCGTCCAGGAAGACCGGAATCAACTTGCCGGCATGCTTGGCCATTTCGGCCTCTTCCTTCACCCAGTCGCTTTCGACCGAATGCTGCGACCAGAGCACGAGCACAGCGCGCGCGGCCTTGATCTTGGACTGGAGCACGTCCTCCCAGGACGAGCCGGGCGGGATCTGGACATCGTAAAAGACATCATAGCCCTCTGCGCGCAGCGCTTCGGCAATCGGGCGCACGCGGCCACGCTCTTCCTGATCTTCGCGTTTGTAGCTGATGAAGATGTCGGCCATCTCGTCCTCCCGGAAGCAGTGGTCCACTGTAGCCGCCCCGAGGGCATCTGCAAACGCCCTCAGGCGAGGGACAGGGCAAACATCATCATGGTCACCGAATTGGCCGAAATGTGGGCCACGATGGACGGTGCCATGGACCCGGAGATGACGCGAAGGGCCCCAAGGTAGAGCCCCATGATGAAGACCGGGATCAAGGCTGGCAGGGTGTAATTGACATGCAGGCCCGTGAAGGCGGCGGCCGTCAGCGCCGTTGCCGCCGCCGGTGGCCAGCCCCGCGCCAGAAGGCAGCCCAGGCCAATGCCACGAAAGGCAATTTCCTCAACCAGCGGCGCCACGAGCACCACGGCGCAGATCATCATCGGCCCGAAAGCGGCGCGCCCGAACAGGGAGGGATCAAAGCCGTCGCGGTACATCCAGCCCGGATCGCCATTGGAAAACAGGATGCCCGCGAACGAGGAGGTCAGGGTGATGATGACAGGTCCGGTGACCGCGCCGATGGCCACCCAGTCCGGCGGGGCGCGCAGGGTCCCTCCAAAGGGCCCTGCGCCAATGCGCTCTGACCACAGGCTCATGGCGACCAGCACGGCAAAGGAACCGAGCGTGTAGATGGTCCAGCGCGCGGCCGCATCGCCGCCCTCGCGGAACTGGGCACTGGCCCAGCCCCCCGACAGGGCGTTGAGCACCACCACGATGATGATCAAAGCAATCTGGGTGGCAAACACGGCCCAGAAGACCGCCATGATCGGACGCGAGGCCAGTGTCAGCGGCGTGTTGTAGGGGCCGGTTCTCATCTGACAGGCCTAGCCGGGTCAGGCCGCCGGCGCCAGTCCTACCGTCTCCAGCGCCGATACCTGGCGCGCGGCCAGGGCGTCCACGTCGAAGCCTTCGATGCTTTCCTCGAACATCTGATGGAAATTCAGCTCCGCGC
>CAZVES010000172.1:0-4739 GCA_964625835.1 uncultured Hyphomonadaceae bacterium | reverse complement strand
CGCCTGCGGTGAAGGCCTACATCAAGGCGCTGTCCGGCCCGATCAACCAGTACCTCACCGATGTGGGCACCGGCGCAGGCCATCCACTCACCGAACGCAATATCGGACGGTTCAGAATCAAGGGATGCTGGTCAGTGCGCCTGCACAGTGGCGGGCGGCATGTGAACCATGTCCATCCCGAGGGATGGATTTCATCGGCCTACTATGTGCGCGTGCCCGAAGGCGGGGAGGGCCGGGCCGGCTGGATCAAGTTTGGCGAGCCACCCTTTGCGAGCGATCCGCCCATGGAACCGCTGAAATGGGTGCAGCCAGAGGCCGGCAAGCTGGTTCTCTTTCCCTCCTATCTGTGGCATGGCACCGAGCCCATCGGCCAGGGCGCAGTGCGCGTCACGGCTCCTTTCGACGTGGTGCCTGCATGACCCTGAAACTTGCCATCTGGGATATGGACGGAACGATCGTGGACAGCCGTGAGGTTATCAGCTGGGCGATGGACCGCGCCTTTGAAGCCTGTGGCCGTGAGCCACCCGGCTATGAGCGCACACGCCAGATTGTCGGTCTCGGATTGCAGGAAGCCTGTGCGCAACTGGTGCCTGAGGGCATCACGCAGGGCGAGGTGGAAGCGCTGAGCATGGCCTATAGCGACGCTTTCATCTCGCGCCGCCAGGACCCCAACTTCAAGGAACCGCTTTACGAGGGCGCTATCGAGACGCTGGAGCGCCTTGCCAATGACAACTGGCTGATTGCCATGGCCACGGGTAAATCTCGTCGCGGCATCCGCGCCCTGTTCGAGATGCACCCGCTGGAGCCCTATTTCGACACCATCCACTGCGCCGATGATGGGCCGGGAAAGCCGCATCCGGCCATGTGCCTTGAGGCGATGAAGAAGATGGGCGCAGAGCCCCACCAATCCATGATGATCGGGGATGCGATCCATGACATTTCCATGGGGCGCGCAGCCGGTGTCCACACCGTGGCCGTGACCTGGGGCTTTGGCGCGCGCCACGAGTTGGAGGCCGTTGATCCCCACGAGATCGTGGAGGATTTCAGCGCCCTCAATACAAGCCTGGACCTGTTCGGTCAGCGGATTGTGCGGTGAGTGAGCGACTGAAACGATTCTACAGGCACGCTTGCGTCGCAGAGTGTGAGGCGGGCTGGAAGGTTGAGCTCGACGGGCGGCCTGTGCGCACACCGGCTCGCGCAGTGCAGGCCGTGCCAGTCGAGGCCCTGGCGGAGGCGATGGCCGAGGAGTGGAACCGACAGGGCGACACCGTCGACATTGCGCGCATGCACCTGACACGCCTGGCCAATGTCGCCATCGACCGGACCCCCACCGCGCGCGAGGCCCTTGCCAGTGAAGTCGCCAGTTTCTGCGCCACCGACCTGACCTGCCATCTTGAGCCCCATGACAGCGACCTGCGGGCCCGCCAGGAGGCCGCCTGGGGCCCTTTGCGTCAGTGGGTCGGCCAGGCGCTCGGCATCACGCTTGT
Organism: uncultured Hyphomonadaceae bacterium; assembly: GCA_964625835.1. Taxonomy (GTDB): domain Bacteria; phylum Pseudomonadota; class Alphaproteobacteria; order Caulobacterales; family Hyphomonadaceae; genus UBA5336. The sequence continues at coordinate 3,252 of CAZVES010000172.1, read as the reverse complement.
GCCTGTTGAAGGCATCATGCCCACGCCGCAACCGGACGTTTCCCTTGAAGCGGCCAGGCGCCATGCGGCCGGGCAGGACGATTTTGCCCTCACGGGTCTTGCCTATGGCTGCGGGCTCTATGGATCGGCAGTCCTGTCCCTGGCGGTCCGGCACCGTGTCCTGGCGGCAGGGGAAGCCTTCGAGGCGTCCATCCTCGATGCGCTCCACCAGGAGGCCCAATGGGGCGAGGACGCCGAAGCCCTGGCCGTGCGCGCCGAGCGCCGGCAGGAAGCCGATGCACTCGGTCTCTGGTTCGAGGCACTGGGCACGCCATCCTAGCGGCAAGCTTGCCAGCCTTGCCGTGGCCCCATATCAGTCTTTGCAGCTACAGATTTGAAAAGATACGGGGCAGGGCCATGCAAGACCTGATCGAACAACTCGAAGAACGCCGCGAGCGCGCACGTCTGGGCGGCGGCGAGGCCCGCATCGAGCGCCAGCACGCCAAGGGCAAGCTGACCGCGCGCGAGCGGATTGCCGCCCTGCTCGATGAGGGCTCGTTCGAGGAATACGACATGTTCGTCGAGCACCAGTGCGCCGATTTTGGCATGGCGGAGCAGAAGGTCCCTGGTGACGGCGTTGTCACGGGCCACGGCACCATCAATGGCCGGCTCGTCTATGTCTTTTCCAAGGATTTCACCGTGTTCGGCGGCTCCCTCTCGAAGGCGCATGCGGCCAAGATTGTGAAGGCGCAGCAATTTGCGGCCCAGAACGGCGCGCCGGTCATCGGTATCTTCGATGCTGGCGGCGCGCGCATCCAGGAGGGGGTCGACAGCCTGGCGGGCTATGCCGACATCTTCATCGAGAATGTCATGTCCTCGGGCGTCATCCCGCAGATCAGCGTGATCATGGGCCCCTGTGCGGGCGGAGACGTCTACAGCCCCGCCATGACCGACTTCATCTTCATGGTGAAGGACACCTCCTACATGTATGTCACGGGCCCGGACGTGGTGAAGACGGTGACGAACGAGGAAGTCACGCACGAGACCCTCGGCGGTGCGTCGGTGCATGCGAAGAAGTCCGGCGTGGTGGACGGCGCCTTCGAGAACGACATCGAGACCCTCGTCCAGATGCGCCGCTTCTTCGACTTCCTGCCCCTGTCGAACAAGGAAAAGCCTCCGGTGCGGCCAAGCTTCGACCTGCCCGACCGGGAGGAGATGAGCCTCGACACGCTGATCCCCGACAATCCCAACACGCCCTATGACATGAAGGAGCTGATCGAGAAGGTGGCCGACGAGGGCGACTTCTTCGAACTCAGCCCTGATTTCGGCGCCAACATCATTGTCGGCTTCGGACGGCTGGAGGGCTCCACCGTCGGCTTTGTCGCGAACCAGCCGATGACGCTGGCCGGTGTGCTCGACATTGACGCCTCGCGCAAGGCGGCGCGATTTGTCCGCTTTTGCGACTGTTTCAACATTCCGATCGTCACCTTCGTGGACGTTCCGGGCTTCATGCCGGGCACCAAGCAGGAATATGGCGGCCTCATCCGCCATGGCGCCAAGCTGCTCTTTGCCTTCACAGAGGCGACCGTGCCCAAGGTGACCGTCATCACCCGCAAGGCCTATGGCGGGGCCTATGACGTGATGAGCTCAAAGCATCTGCGCGGGGACATCAACTATGCCTGGCCGACCGCCGAGATCGCCGTGATGGGCGCCAAGGGCGCGGTGGAGATCATCTTCCGCAAGGACCTGGACGACCCTGAAAAGATCGCCGAGCACACGAAGATGTACGAGGAGAACTTCGCAAACCCCTATGTGGCCGCGCGCAAGGGCTATATTGACGACATCATCCGCCCCCACTCAACGCGCAAACGCGTCATCAAGGCGCTCAGGACGCTGCGCACCAAGGACAAGAAGAACCCCGAGAAGAAGCACGACAATATTCCGCTATGAGGGGGGCGTGGTGCCGAACCTGCTTCGGGCGAACGGTTACAGGTTCTACTTCTACAGCCATGAACCGAACGAGCCGCCGCATGTTCACATCGACAAGGATGACAAGACCGCCAAGGTCTGGCTGTCTGACTTGTCGGTCGCAAAGTCCATCGGGTTTCGACAGCATGAGTTGCGGCGTGTTATAAGCATGGTGGCCGACAACAGAGATGATTTCATCAAGGGATGGCATGACTATTTCGGGACCCAGCGCTGATATCCGCATTTCCGATGTGCGGTTCGAGGATGACATGCTCGTCGTCGATCTCATGGATGGTCGCACGATCTCCACGCCGATGGCCTGGTATCCGAACCTCATGGGCGCCTCGCCGGAACAGCTGGCAAACTGGGAGATTGGCGGAGCTGGCTATGGAATCCACTGGCCTGACCTTGATGAGGATTTGTCCAGCGAGGGTATGCTGCGCGGCGCCAAGGGCGTTGCCCATCCGAACAAGCGCGTTGCGGCGGAGTAGGCGCTGGCAGGCACAACAGCCATCATCGGAGATGTCCACGGCGCCCTTCGCCCGCTTGAGGCGCTGGTCGCAAAGCTCGCGCTGACGGAAGGCGACCACCTCATCTTCGTCGGTGACCTGCTCGACAAGGGGCCCGACCCAGCGGGCGTGGTGCGCTTCGTGCGTCACCTCCACGAGACTGCGCCCTTCACCGTCACCCTCATCGAGGGCAACCATGAAGACAAGCACCGGCGCTACCATGCCAACAAGACCAGGCGGCCCAGTGTGGCAGAGGCCATGGCCGCGACCTCCCCTGAACTTGCCGACCTCGATAATGAACTCAGCCCCGCAGATCGCGACTACCTCGCCACAGCCATTCCCTTCCATCGCCTGCCGGAATGGAACGTGCTGATCGTCCATGGCGGCATCCCGCCGGACATGTTCACCTTCCCCGATACGGTGGAGCAGGCAGAGGCCCTGAAGGGCGCAGCCCGCCATGCCTTCCGCAAGATCCTGCGCACACGATATGTCTCCCGGGTCGATGGCCGTTTCCTGGCCTATGGCGAGGAGGGTCCTGGCGACCCCTTCTGGGCAGAGGGCTATGATGGTCGCTTCGGCCATGTCCTTTTCGGCCACCAGCCCTTCATGGAGGGGCCGGCCTGCTACCCCTTTGCGACAGGTCTTGATACGGCCTGCATCCATGGCGGCGCGCTCACCGCATTGGTGCTGCCGGACGACGGGGAGCCCCGTTTCGAGAGCGTGCCGGGCATTGATGTGAAGCCCTTCAAGGCGGAAAGGGCACCGCCTTATCCGGGGGAAAGGCTTCGTCTTAAAT
>CAZVES010000171.1:0-4756 GCA_964625835.1 uncultured Hyphomonadaceae bacterium | reverse complement strand
GTGGTCGGCGCACGCGAAGCCGGGGAACGAAAACTGGCTCTCCGCCGGTTTGGCTCAAAGGCCCAGGAGATCGTCACCCTCAACGAGGCGCTCAATTCGATTCCGGCCGAAGCGCTGGCGCCGGATCTGAAGCGCTAATAATAAGGCGGGCTTCGGCCCGCCTTACCCCTCAGCCTGTTTGCAGTCCCTAACCCCGCCGACGACGGTCGAAACGGTTCTCACGCCGGTCGATCACGTTTTCAGCCCGGTCCAGACGGTCCTCGATCACATCGCGGCGACCGAAGTCCACGGCTTCGTCGCGGCGGCTTTCGCGACGGTCCACACGGTCCTCGAAACGATCCAAACGATTCTCGGCGAAATCAGCGCGTGTGCCTTGTTCATACCGCCCGTTGATCTCGGCCCGGGTCAGGCGCCGATCCACGACACCAAGCCGCTCGGCCGGGCGGACCCGCTCGGCGTGCGCCCTGTCAGCACTTTCCTGCGCTCCGGCCAGGGGCGCTGCGCCTGAACCGAGAATGGCTGCCACTGCTATTGCCTTCCACATGCGAACCTCCTTTTGTTTCTCGCATGATTGTCCAACGCCGTGGCGAGGCATATCCGTCGAAAAAAGTACGTGAACGGACGTTCAGGACTAGCCCGAACACATCAGGTGCGCCACCCTGCTGGACCGCCCCTTCGAGGCGGGCTAGCGAAGCGGGATGAGCCAAACATTCAAGCATGCGAGCAAAAGCCTTGTTTCCTACCCTGCCGTCTTCGCCGGACTGATGGTCCTGTGGCCGGTCGTTTCGCTGCTCGGCGCACAGGGCATGACGCCGCTTCTAGGCCTGGCAGCGCTGGCAGGGCTCGCCTACCAGCCCCGTTTACCACGACCCAGCCTGTTGCTCGTCCTGTTTGTCCTGCTGGTCGGATGGGTGTCGGTCTCCACGGCCTGGTCGCCCGCGCGCGACGGCCCCTTCGTCTCCGGCAGCCTGGCCGAAGGCAATTTCGCCATCAAGGTCAGCGCATTCCGCCTCATCGGCATTGCCCTGGCGACCTTGCTGGCAGTCGGCGCGATGCTCTCCTCGAAGGCCCACCCCCTCCGCGCCGGCGCCTGCATCGCCGCGATCTTCGCAGTTCACCTCGCCATGATCGCGATCACCCCACCCCTCCTCGGGCCCGGCCTAGACCTTATGTACGACACCCAGATCGAGGCCCAGCGCGATGGCATGCAGAACGTGCTGCGCTATGCCAATGCCCTCGCACTGGCCCTGCCCGTCTTGTTCGCCGTGGCCTGGACCCAAGGCGGAGCCATCAGGGTTGCCGGACTGGTCGGTGCAATTACGGCGACGCTGGTCTTTGCCTGGCTGGGCAGCGCGGCTGCGCTCCTCGCCGTCCTCCTGATGATCGCATCCATCGCCATCGTCCTGGCCATCCCCAAAAACGGGTTCAGGGTCATCTTCACCGGCCTCGCCGCCATGGTCGTGGCCGCGCCGGCCCTGGCCAATGTCGCACGCTTTCTCGACGGTCTGGACCTGGCCATCCCGCTGTCCTTCCAGTCGCGGGTCTGGGCCTGGCAGGCGGTGGGCGAAAAGCTGGCCGAGAAGCCGGTAACGGGCCATGGGCTGGAGGCGGCGTCCACCTGGCGGGAGACCTATGCCACCCGCCCCGAATGGCTGGCTGACGTGGTGGCGCGCGGCGGGGTCGAGGCGGCCTGGATGCGCTATCCGCTCATCCCAAGCCACCCGCACAACATGCCGCTTGAGATCTGGGCAGAGACCGGCGCTATCGGCGCGCTGCTGATGGCCGGAACCCTTTTCGCCCTTGGCCTTCGCCTGCCGCGCCCGGCTGACATGTCCCTGAGGATGCGCATCGGCGCGGCCGGCCTGACGGGGGCGGCGCTGGCCATTGCCAGCGTCTCTTACAGCACCTGGAACGAGGCATTCTGGGCGTCGCTCGCCCTGGCGAGCCTGTCGCTGATCGTGGTGGCAAGGGCCGAGCGCGCATGACCCTTCCGAGGACAACGGCCATCGTCGTCAGCTATCGCACCGGGCCGCGCCTGCGCGACTGCCTCTATGCCCTGAAGTCTGATCCGGAGGTCGACGGGATCGTCATCATAGACAACGGCAATCCGCCGAAGGATGAAGCCTGGCTGGGCAAGACGGTCGCCGGGTGGGACAAGACCGAGGCCGTACTCCAGCGCGAAAATATCGGCTTCGGAAAGGCGTGCAACCACGGCGCCGAGACGGCGCAGGGCGACTTACTCGTCTTCGTGAATCCCGACGCGATGGTCCGACGTGCCAGCGTCTCGGCGCTCTGGCAGGCCCGCCAGGACCAGAGCTCACCTTGCCTCGTCGGCGGCAAGATTTTCGGCATCGACGGCAAGGAACAACGCGGCGCGCGCAGGCGTGAACTCACCTGGGCGACAGCCACCGGTCTTGCGCGCTGGACGCTCGAGTCAGAAACGCCGCCAGATGGCCCTGCGTCGGTTCCGGTCGTCTCCGGCGCCTTCTTCGCCATGACACGGGATGACTTCCAGTCTGTGGGCGGCTTCGATCCGCGCTATTTCCTCCATGTCGAGGACGTGGACCTATGCCGCACGGTCCGCACGAAAGGGGGATCGGTGATCTACCAGCCGCGCGCCGGCGCCCTCCATTATGGGTCCACAGCCGACGCGCCGAGCGCAGTGGTCGCCGCCCACAAGGCCGACAGCCTGACGGCCTATTTCCGCAAATGGGCCCGCAGTCCGCTCGACCATGCCCTGAACGCGGTCCTGCTCCCGCTGCTGCGCTGGCAGGTGAAGCGCTCTGCCCGCTAGCCGGGAAAGGCGCCCGCCCTGCTCAGGCTGGAACTGACAGGGTGGCCCAGAACGCCCTCCAGCCACTTCGCCGTCTCGATCATCGCGGCAAGGTCGATCCCGGTCTCGAAGCCGGCGCGGTGCAGCATGTAGACCACATCTTCAGTCGCCACATTGCCCGTGGCTGCGGGTGCAAAGGGGCACCCGCCAATCCCGCCGCAGCTGGCGTCGATCACGTCGATCCCCATCTCGACGGCGGCTGCAACATTCGCCAGCCCTGCCCCGCGGGTGTCGTGGAAATGGGCGCGCAGTTTCAGGCCGGGTGCCGCGCGGCGCACCGCGCCAAACCGCTCGCGCACATCCCAGGGTGTGGCCACTCCGATCGTGTCGCCAAGCGCCAGTTCGACTGCGCCGGCCGCTTCGGCGGGCCCGGCCAGGTCTTCAAGAACGCCAATGCCGACCTCGCCATCATAGGGATCGCCAAAGGCCACGCTGATTGTTGCCGACAGCGGGATACCCGCCTCATGCACCAAAGGAGCGCACCGGGTCATCATCGCAGCGCTTTCCGAAGGGCGCATACCCTGATTGCGTGCGCCAAACCCCTCGCCGGCCACGAGGACGAAATTGATCTCGTCCGCCCGCGCGTCAATCGCGCGGCGCACTCCCTTCTCGTTCAGCGCCAGCGCGATGTGGCGTGTGGGCCGCGCGCGATCCAGCCCGGCAAACACCTCCGCGCTGTCGGCCATCTTCGGCACGGCGCGGGGGCTCACAAAGCTGCCGCTTTCCATGCGCGTGACGCCAGCGGCTTCGAGCCGGGAAATGAATTCCAGCTTCTGGGCGGTCGTCAGGTTGCCTGGATCATTCTGCAGCCCATCGCGCGGGCCGACCTCGACGATCTGGATGGGGCGGGGTGAACTTGTCATGCCGGGAGTTTACCGCCAATGCTCAGCCCATGACCAGCCCGCATCTCCCCCTCTCCGACCTGAAAGTCATCGAACTTGGCCAGCTCATCGCCGGGCCGTTCTGCGGTCAGTTGCTGGCCGACTTCGGTGCCGATGTGATCAAGGTCGAAGCGCCTGACCGGCCTGACCCGGCACGCGACTGGGGCGCTGCGAAGAAGGACGGGATCGGCCTCATGTGGCCTGTGATAGGTCGCGGCAAGCAGTCCCTGACGCTGAATCTGCGCGAGGCGGAGGGCCAGGACATTCTGAAGCGCCTCGCCGCCGGTGCCGACATACTGGTCGAGAATTTCCGCCCCGGTACGCTGGAGAAGTGGAACATCGGGCCGCATGCCCTCCATGCCATCAATCCGCGCCTCATCATCGTGCGCGTGTCAGGCTATGGCCAGACCGGGCCGGAGGCCCACAAGGCGGGCTATGCGAGCGTGGGTGAGGCCAAGGCTGGCCTGCGCCACCTGATCGGCGAGCCGGACCGCCCGCCAGCCCGCGCAGGCGTCTCCCTTGGCGACACCATGACCGGCACCTTCGCCGCCCTCGGCGCCATGATCGCCGTGCATGCGCGCAAGTCTACCGGCAAGGGACAGGTGGTGGATGCGGCGATCTATGAGAGCGTCATGGCCTTCATGGAGGGGCTGATCCCGGAATATGCCCTGGCGGGCCACACCCGCGGGCGCACCGGTGCGATCCTGCCCAAGGTTGCCCCGTCAAGTGCCTATCCCTGCAGCGACGGCATGGTTATCATCGGTGCCAACCAGGACACGCTGTTTGCTCGCCTTGCACAGATGTGCGGCGCAGACTGGGCCAGCGACCCGCGCTATGCCACCCATGATGCGCGCGGCGAGCACCAGGTCGAGCTAGACGAGAAGATCGCCGACTGGACGTGCGGGCACACCATGGCAGAGGTGATCGCCCTTGCGGATGAACACGCCGTTCCCTGCGGACCGGTCAACACGGCCAGGGACATGCTGGCCGATGCCCATATCTCCGCGCGCGGCGCGATTGCGCACCTCGCCCATCCCATACT
>CAZVES010000170.1:0-4809 GCA_964625835.1 uncultured Hyphomonadaceae bacterium | reverse complement strand
GTCGGAATGCCGATGCCGAGATTGACATACATGCCGTCTTTCAGTTCCTGCGCAGCGCGCTGCGCCATCTGATTGCGATCCCAGGGCAAGGTTTATGCTCCTATTTCTTCTTGCGCGGCCGTTTTGGTGGCTGGGCTTCTTCGAACATTTCCGGTCCCATCTGGTCGAGGAAGCTCGCCAAGTCAGTTGGAAGGTTCGCCGCTGCCGTCATGAATGCGTTCAGATTGGCCGCACTCGCCTGCACGAGCGAACCGATCAGGGCCGGGTTGGCTTTGGCGAATCCATCACCAAAACGCTCATCAATCATTGCCACTGACGCCTCGAAGAATTCGTAGGTGTAGCTCAGCGCTGCATTGGCGCTGTCGTCACTTTCCTCAATGATGTCGCTCATGTCCTCTTCCTAACCGTGCGCTGTTCGATCTGCTTCTCATGTTCGCCCTGCACAAGCCTGTGCACATAGATGCCTGGCAGGTGGATGGCGTCTGGGTCCAGTTTGCCGGGTTCGACGATCTCTTCCACTTCCAGCACGCAGACCTTGCCGCACGTGGCCGCTGGCTGGTTGAAGTTGCGCGCGGTCTTGCGGAAGATGGCGTTGCCCGTCGTGTCGGCCTTCCAGGCTTTGACGATGGCAAGGTCGGCAAAGATGCCCCGTTCGAGAATATAGGTCTCGCCGCCAAACTCCTTGTGCTCCTTGCCTTCGGCGATCACGGTGCCGACGCCGGTCTTGGTGTAGAAGCCGGGGATGCCCGCTCCGCCTGCGCGCATGCGTTCGGCCAGGGTGCCCTGCGGATTGAATTCCAGCTCCAGCTCGCCGGAGAGATACTGGCGCATGAATTCGGCATTCTCGCCGACATAGGACGAGCACATCTTCTTCACCTGGCGCGTCTGCAGCAGGAGGCCGATGCCGAAATCGTCCACGCCGGCATTGTTGGAATAGAAGGTGAGGTCCTTGGTGCCCGCCTCTCGTATGGCTGCGATGGACAGTTCGGGAATGCCGCACAGGCCGAAGCCTCCGGCGGCAATGGTCATGCCGTCAAAGAGGACACCGTCCAAGGCCGCGGCCGCATTGGGATAGATCTTGTTCGCCATGGCCTCAGGCCGCCTCCACCGTCTGTTCAATCGCCCCAAAGATGGAGTTGCCCTCGCCGTCCATCATCTCGATCCGTACCGTGTCGCCGGGCTGCATGAAAGGCGTTTCCGGCGCGCCATTCAATACCTGTTGAATCATACGGATTTCCGCAATGCAAGAGTAGCCGCGCCCGCCTTCGACGATGGTCTTGCCCGGCCCGCCATCTTTTCCCTTGTTCGAAACCGTGCCTGAGCCTATGATTGACCCAGCGGAAAGAGTTCGGGTTTTTGCCGCATGCGCAACTAAAGATGGCAAATTGAAGGTGAGGTCTTGGCCGGCTTCGGCGCGCCCGAAGGGCTTACCATTCAGATCAACGCGAAGCGGCAAATGCACGGCGCCGTCTCGCCAGTGGTCTCCGAGTTCATCGGGGGTGACAGCCACTGGTGAGAAGGCGCTAGCGGGCTTGGACTGGAAGAAGCCGAAGCCCTTGGCCAGCTCGCCGGGGATGAGCCCGCGCAGAGACACGTCATTGCACAGCATGACCAGCTTGATGTGACCGCCAGCGGCATCAGGCGTCGTGCCCATAGGCACATCGTCGGTGATCACTGCAATCTCGCCTTCCATGTCACAGCCCCAGGCCGGGTCGCCGAGGGGGATCGGATCGCGCGGCCCGAGGAAGCCGTCGCTCATGCCTTGGTACATCAGCGGGTCGGAGTAGAAGCTCTCCGGCACCTCCGCACCGCGGGCCTTTCTCACCAGTTCGACGTGGTTGATGTAGGCCGAACCGTCCGCCCACTGATAGGCGCGGGGAAGGGGGCTCTCGCAATCGTGCTCGTGGAAGCGGAAGGTCGGCACCGAACCGATCTCGACCTGCTCGGCGAGTTGCTTCAGGCGCGGGGCATAGATTTCCCACTTGTCGAGCGCGGCCTGGAGCGTGGTCGCAACCATGGCCGCATCGGTGCATCGCGTCAGATCTTTCGAGACCACGACCAGCCGCCCATCCCGGGTGCCGTTCTTCAGCGTGGCGAGTTTCATGTCGTGTGTCTTTCTTCGTGTGTCTCAGGCGGGTGTCAGGGGCGGCAGGGATAGAAGGTCCAGCTTTGGGACCGTTCGCCGTCCAGCGTCATGATTTCAGCTTCGAGCGTATCGCCCGCGCGCCGATAAATGATGCGTTGGGGGAAGTCATGGGACGGGTTGGTGAACTCGGCGCGGCTCGGCCCTGATGCGGTGCGGGGAAAATCGGATGGGCCAACACCGTTCGGATAGGCGCTGAATGTCCACGTGCCGTCGATCTCCATGAGCCGCATCTGTTCAAAGAAAACGACCTTGTCCGGGTCGGAAGCGTGGCGAAACGTGTTGTGGCCAAACAGGTGCTGAGAGCCATCTACTGACCATTCTTCACGAAAGGCCCTGTCCTCGGTTGTCCAACAGCCGGCCATCCAACCGAATGGGTTCTCCGCTTGTGCCATGGTCTCGGAGGCGGGCGGCGTGGCGCAGGCCGCAAAGGCCATGGCGGCAATGCAGGTGAGGACTGCGGCGCGGGTCGCGGCATAGGTCATGGGGCGTCCTGTTTGTAGTGCCTTGCAACCTCGATGACCGTTTCGAGGATGTCCTCCGCGATGGCCTCGGGCGACTGGGTGTTGTCTGAAAAATCGTAGCGTGTGTGCAGGGCATCGCCGATCTGCAAGCGGAAGGCGGCGCGGTGCTTTGGGTCGGTGAGCCTTTTTTCTATATCGGAGGTCTTCATCAACTCGCGCAGGAGCATGTCCTTTGCAGCAGCCCAGAGCGGGGAATCCGACGCAACGGCCATCAGCTCTCTTCCGCGATCTTCTCGTGCAGCCAGGCGGCGTGACGGGGGGCTTTCTTGGTTTCGCTCCACTCTTCCAGCATGTCCTCGGCGACGCCTTTCAGCTGGGCATACTGCTCCGGCGTGCCGATGTCGCAAGCGAGCTCAAGCCGGTGGCCATTGGGATCGAAGAAGTAGATCGACTTGAAGATGCCATGGTGGGTGGGGCCGATCACGTCGAGCCCTTCGGCCTCCGCGCGCGCCTTGGCAGCCATGAGGTCTTCCATGGAGCCGACCCGGAAGGCGATATGCTGGACCCATTGCGGAGTGTTCTCATCCCGGCCCATATCCGGCTGGGTCGGCAGTTCGAAGAAGGCGAGCACATTGCCATTCCCCGCATCGAGGAAGACATGCATGTAGGGGTCATGGGCACCGGTGGACGGCACCTTGTCCTCTGCGATGGCGAGCTGGAAATCCATGCCGAGCACGCGCTGGTAGAAGCGTACGGTATCCTTGGCATCCTTGCAGCGATAGGCGACGTGGTGGACGCCATGCAGGGCGGGGGCAGGCTGTGTCATGTCTTCACCTCCTTGTCTCAAATCCAGCGCCGGACGCGCTTCTTGTAGGCGTCGAACTCAGCGCCGAAGATTTCGCTGAGCGCCTCTTCCTCCGGCTTGATCTGGAACTGCGTGATGAACCAGATGGCGCCTGCCACGAAGACCAGTCCGAGCGGCGCGGCCTGCATCAGGGCGGCGCCGGCGGCGACCAGCGCAAGCGAAAGATACATTGGATTGCGCGTGAAGGCGTAGACGCCATTGGTGACGAGGGCGGAGGACTTTTCCGGGTGGTGGGGGCTCACCGTGGTGCGCCGGGAGGCGAAACCGGACACGGCGAGAAGCGCGAGCAGGACGCCGAGGGCCGCAAGTGCGAGGCCGACATTCGGCATCAAGGGCAGGTCCACGCGCATGGCCGGGAAAACGCGCTTGCCCGCATAGGTCAGGACAATCGCCAGCAGAAACACGAGGGGAGGCGGGATGAGCAGCTTCATGCATCGTCACCGCTTGAATCGGCCTCGCCTTGATGGGCACGCCGCCGCGTGGCGCGGTACTCATCCACCATCCAGCCCAGCAGAGCACCAAAGACGCCATAGACTGCGTTGCCGCTGATGAGCCAGGCCATCATGCCCAACACGAAGGTGACGAGATAATACATCGAATCCTCGTCGCGCAGCTGCGGCTCGCCATGTTCCGGCTTGTCTTTATCCATTGGAATTGCCTCGCCCTTCGCGGATGCGGTCTATCGCGTAGCCGACGCCTGCGCCAGCCGCACCGAAGCCGAGGGTCAGCGCCATCAGTGTCGCCATGGAAGCCATCTCTCCCATGCCCTGCGTGATGGGTGCGCTGACCCAACTGGCCAGGGGCAGGCCGCAAGCGAGGCCAAGGCCATAGGTGAAAATCGTGTTCTGCCGCGGACCTTGCGTATCAGCCATTTCGCCGGCTCCGTCGCCAGCCATTGAACCAGCTGCCTACGCCTACCCCGGCGGCGATGCCGAGAATGGCGACAGGGGAAATGATGTCTGCAAACCACAGCGCTCCGCCAAGCGCCGCGCCCACCAGTGCCCCGACAAGGCCCTCGGCAACAGGTGTCAGTTCCAGCTTTCCCGGTCCTTCAGCCATGGTTCTTCCCGTCATTGCCAGTCTTGCGGAAAGCAAGGACCCCGCCCAGCCCCACCAGCACACCAATCACCGCAGCGACAAGCAGTTCACTCAGCAGCCCGTCCATGAACCGGCTGGTCAGCGCGGCAAGGACGCCAGCGCAAACGCCTATGCAGACCGAACGGATCAAGCGTCCTCCTCAACCTTCAGCACGCCGCGATTGATCTGATCACGCTCAATGGACTCGAACAAGGCCTTGAAGTTGCCTTCGCCGAAGCCTTCCTTGTAGTCGCCCTTGC
>CAZVES010000169.1:0-4810 GCA_964625835.1 uncultured Hyphomonadaceae bacterium | reverse complement strand
CCCCGGCGCGAGCAGTCTGATGGCCTCTGGCACGGCGCGGGAGAGGCCGGCATACTCGATCCCGAACTGGCTGACCACGCGGTCAAAATATGCTGCCGGCAGGCCGGTCCTGTCCGCGGGGGCCACGACGCCGCTTGCATCACGGACGTCACGCTTCAGCACCTCGATGGCTTCGGCGGCGATGTCGACCCCTGTCAACTCCGTCAGGCCCGCCGCCGAAGCCGCCTTCAGGGCTGTGCCCGCGCCACATGCCAGGTCGAGAACGCGCGTGTCCGGGGAAAGACCGACAAATTCAGATGACCAGAATGATGCGATCACCGCATCGGTTTCGATGCCAGCGCCCACAAGCGCCGCACCGGACTCGCTTGCAGAGCGGCCTTTCCAATAGTTTCCCCAGTCCTTGGCTTGTGTGTCGGCCATTCTCTCCGCTCACTTGCAATGGCGTCGCTGTCAACGCTTCCTTTCGCGCCTCTCCCCCGTTAGACAGCAGGTATGACTACGAAACCAGACACAATACTGCGCCTTGGCACCCGCGCCTCTCCACTTGCCCTATGGCAGGCCAATCACATTGCCGAGCGCCTGGAAACCCTGAGCCAGGGTCGCATAGAATGCGATCTGGTCAAATTCACCACCTCTGGCGACAAGCTGACGACCGAGCGACTGATCAATGCAGGGGGCAAGGGCCTGTTTACCCGCGAACTCGACCGCGCCCTGGACGAAGGCGAGATCGACATTGGTGTTCACTCCCTGAAGGATGTGCCGAGCCAATTGCCGCCGGAACATGTCTTCGTGGCTTTTCCCGAACGCGCCGATCCCCGTGAAGGCTTTCTCAGCCCCGCCGCAGAAACCCTCAGGGACATGCCCCGGGGCGCTGTCCTCGGCACGGCGAGCCTGCGGCGCGAAGCACAGACACTGAGGGCGCGGCCCGACCTGAAAATCGTTCCGTTCCGCGGCAATGTGCAGACGCGCATGAAGAAGCTCAAAGCGGGCGAGGCGGGTGCAACTTACCTTGCCATGGCAGGACTGACACGCCTTGGCCTGGCGCACCTGGCGCGGCCCATTCCCATGGAGGACATGCTCACCGCGCCCTGCCAGGGCATTGTTGCCTGCACGGCGCGCGAGGGTGCGCTCAATGATGTCGCCATGGCAGCGCTTGAGGCGATGACGTGCGCGAATAGCAAGGCATCGGCGCTCGCCGAACGCGCCTTCCTGGTGGAACTCGACGGGAGTTGCCGAACGCCCATTGCCGCGCACATGTTTCATGAACCAGATGGCTCGGTGCGTTTCGAGGGCGAGGTCCTGAGCCCTGACGGCCAGACCACATGGCGCGCTGAGCGGCGGGCGGTCGGCAACCTGTCCCCTGAAGAGCTCAAATCGCTCGGCCGGTCTGCAGGCGCTGAGATCCGCGAGCGCGCAGGCGGCGACCTGCCCGCCTTCCACGATGATGCATGAGGGCGCGAAGATTTTAGTGACGCGCACATGGCCTGGCTGCGATGAGACCGCCCGGCGTTTGGTGCGCGAGGGATTCGAGCCGATCGTCAGCCCCTGCCTCGACATCGTGCCCCTGCAGGCCAGCTTGCCCGAACTGGACAATGTGGCCGGGCTGGTCTTCACCAGCGCGAATGGCGTGCGTGCGTTTTGCGAACGCAGCGCAGCGCGTGGGATGGTCGCCTGGTGCGTGGGGCCGGCGACCGAGGCAGAGGCGAAAAAGGAAGGCTTTGCCGATGTCCACAACGCCAATGGCGATGCGGGCGAACTCACGGCTTTCATCGCGTCCCAGGCCGATCCCGCTGACGGCCGACTGATACATGTCGCCAACGATGCCGCGGCCGGACAACTGGTGAAATCGCTCCGGAAACACGGATTCGACGTCGAATTCGCGGCCCTATACACGACCCGCCCGGCCAAAGCCCTCCAACCGGAGGCAGCGCAGGCCCTTCAAGCCGGGACGCTTTCGGCGGTGCTTTTGCACTCCGCCAAGGGCGCGGCTGGCCTTGCTCCACACTTGCGCGAGGCCAACATCGCCCAAGTGTCTGCCATCGCCATTTCCGAGCGGGCAGCCGCGCCGATTGCCGCTCTGCCCTGGCATCGGGTGATCATTGCCGAAGCGCCAAATGAAGATGCGCTGATAAAGGCCCTTCGGATGTGCCAATCACCAGATTAAGGTAAGGATTTACAGCTAAGACCCTGCCATGACCGAAGACACCACCCAGACCAGCGATGCGGAGGCGACCAGCGAGCCGATTGACGCGGAATTTCGCGAGGCGCCCAAGGCAAAGAAGGCCAAGCGGGGACCGGGTTGGTTTTCCACATTTGTGATGATGCTTCTGGCAACGGCCAGCGGTGGCGCGCTGGGATATGCTGGCGCCGAACGCGTGCCTGGCCTGCTTGGCGGGCCGGGCGAGCCGCAGCTGCCCGAAAACCTCGTCACGCAACCCGATCTGTCCGTTATCCGCGACAGTCAGGCGCGACTGTCTGAAGACACAGAAGAGACGATCAGCGGCCTGCAACAACGCGCTGCACGATTGGAATCTGCACTGGAGGCCCTGCAGCAAGCAGGCGTCGATGATCTCGACGAAGAGGTTGCCACGCTGACAGCGCGGCTTGATGCCATCGAAACCCTCCCCCCGGGCGAGACGGGCGCGCCCCCCGATGCGTTGAGCCGGGCCCTGGCAAGTGCCGGGGCGAGGATAGACCGGCTTGAAGAACGCCTGGATGAAAGCGATGACGAAACAGCCGTGGAACTGGCCGCGCTGCGACGATCAATGGCAGAGCTTGCCACGGAGATCACCAACAGGCAGGCCGCACGCCTTGGCGAAGGCAATGCCCTGGCCGAAGCGGCGCTTGCGCTGTCGACGATCGACGCGGCAGCGCGGCGGGGCCAGGACTTTTCCGCCGCCTTTGCAGTGCTCCAGCGGGTGCGCCCGGATGCGCCTGCGGTGGCCGAACTGGCCCCGATTGCAGAGCGCGGAGCGCCCACACTGGCGGAGCTGAAAACCGATTTCGAAACGCTTTCACAAGCCATCAGGGCCGACCTTTCGGAAACCGGAGACGCTGGCGCGCTCGGCGCGGCAGGCCGGATCTTTGGCGGCGTGGTCGAGGTGCGCAGCCCGGAAGCCGCAGACAATTTCTCGGCGCTTGACGAAGCAGGCACTGCGCTCGAACGCGATGACCTTGGCGGCGCAGTCGCGGCTCTTTCGCGCCTGGAAAGCGAGGCTGGCATCGCCGCAGCGGACTGGATATCGCGGGCCGACGCGCGACGTTCGCTCGAACGGGCACTGGACACACTCAGGCTTGACCTCATGGTTGAAGATCAAATTCAGGCGGGGACCGAATGATACGCGGAACAACACTTCTTTTTGTGGTCCTGATCATCGTCGCGCTCGGCGCCATGGGCTTCTGGCTAGCAGGCCTCGGCGGATCGATAGAACTGACCTTGCCAGACGGCACCACATCGGGGCTCCCGCTTGGATTTGCCCTGCTTGGCGGGGTGCTTTTCGCCGGCCTTGTGGCGGTTGGCTGGTGGATCTTCACTGGACTGGTGACCATGCCCTGGACACTGGGCAAGGCCCGCCGCGCCGGGCAGGTCAGGAAAGCCAACCGCGCGCTGGCAGAAGGTCTGCTTGCCGCCGAAGCCGGTGATGCCAAAACCGCGCTCAAGCTCGCGAAGAAGGCCTCAAAGCATGCTGATGATGAGCGCCTGAAACTGCTACTGGAAGCGCGCGCGGCAGAGGCCGGAGAGAACTGGAGCGAAGCCGAGCGCGCCTGGGGGCAGTTGATGCGCCTGCCGGGTGGGCACTTGGCCGGGCTTCGTGGTGCCGCAGCAGCCGCAGTCGAACGCGGCGACAATACGGTCGCGGAGTCCCGCGCGCGGGAGGCCCTGGAGCTGAAATCAGGCGCAGACTGGCCCTTCAATTCCCTTTTTGACCTTCAAGTGAGCCAGGGGCGTTGGGATTCAGCCCTCGAAACGCTTGACCTGGGCGAGCGACGCGGCGTGATGTCAGGCAAGCCCCTTGCGCGTCGCCGCGCTGTCCTGCTCACGGCCAAGGCCGCTGGACTCGGTCCCGACCATCGCCATGCGGCCCAGCGCGCGCTGGCCGAGGCGATCAAGACGGCAGCGGATTTTCCACCTGCCGCATGGTACGGCGCACGACATCTCATGGTCGATGGCAAGCTGAAGGCGGCGCAGGGCGTTCTGGAGCTGGCCTGGACGGCCCGGCCTCACCCCGCCCTTGCGCAATTGTCACGGCGTCTCGATCCAGAGGAGAAATCCCGGGCCGACCGGCAACGACTGGAAGGCCTCGTCAAGGCAAACCCGGGCCACCGCGAAAGCCGCATCCTCAAGGCGGAAATCGCAATGGATGGCGAGCGATGGAATGACGCCGTCCGGGAACTCGCCCTCCTGATCGAGGAGAAACCCACGGCGCGCCTGAGCCTTCTGATGCAGCGCGCGCTGGCGGGATACGGTGACAAGGACGAAGCCGAACGGTGGTCGGTGATCGCGGCCACGGCAGCCCGCGAAGCGGACTGGTCAGACATTGACCCGCGTGGCGGCGCGTTCGACTTTGAACACAAGGACTGGGCGCGCCTTGTTTATGCCTTCGGAGACGCAGGCGAACTGGTCCACCCGCGCTATGAGGGCTTTTCCAGGGAGCTGGAAGCAGGAAAGCCAATCGCCTTGCCCAAGCCGAAGTCCCCTACGCCCGCCGTGGCGAGGAAACAGGAGGGCGAGCAGGACGCGGTCACAAGGGCCGAAGAAGATGAGACAAAACCGGAGGCGGCTGAATAGTGCGCATGCGGGTCCTTGCCC
>CAZVES010000168.1:0-4900 GCA_964625835.1 uncultured Hyphomonadaceae bacterium | reverse complement strand
CTCGTCCTCCATCGATGGTCGGCCCCCGTCGCGTGCAAGGTGGTGTGACGCCCTGTCGGCAATTTCGAACAGGACCGGAAGCGCCGCGCTGCGGCCGGTCTCGCCCGGGCGCGGTGCTCCGTCCGCCCGCCCGACCCAGACGACGATGGCCAGGTCACCCGCCACGCCGGCGGCCCAGGCATCGCGAAAGCCATAAGAGGTTCCGGTCTTGAAGGCGACGTTCGGCGCATTCTCGGTCAGCTGCCCGGGCATGCGACCGCCCGGTGTCGGAGCACCGGCCAGTATGGACAGCACGCTCCTTGCGCTTTGCGCCCCCATCAGGCGGTGGCCATCCTCGGCGGGAGTTTGCCCTTCGAGCCAGCACAGGGGCTTTGCCACGCCGCCATCGCCAAGTGCTGCATACAGCAGGACGAGATCGCGCGCCGAAAGCCCGGCCCCGCCCAGCGCGATGGCCAGTCCCGCCTCCCTGTCCGCGCCGCCATGGTACTCTGGCTCGGCCCCCGCCATTGTCAGACTGGCAACGAAGCGCTGCGGCCCGATTTCGGCAAGTGCGAGAACGGCGGGCACGTTCAGGGAATGCTGTAAGGCTTCCGCCACGGTGACATCGCCGCGGAACGAACGGTCGAAATTCTCCGGCTGGTAGGCGGCAAACCGTTTGGGCAGGTCCGCAATCACCGTTCCCGGCGCGGCAACGCCATCGTCAAAGGCCAGGGCGTAGATAAACGGCTTGAGCGTCGAACCCGGCGAGCGATCCTGTGCGGTCAGGTCCATCCAGCCGCCCGGGCGGGCGCGGTCCACCGAGCCGATGGCTGCGCGCACACAGCGGGTTGGAATGTCGACCACAATCGCGGCCATCTGGACACTTTCAGGCAGGCCGTCCGCGCGATGGGCAAGCAGGGATTCCAGCTCGCTTTGCAAGGGGCCATCGAGGCTCGAACGCACATCCCCTGCTCCTGCAATGGACCGCGCCGATGCCGTCGCATGCCAGGCGAGATTCGGGAATGCGTGGCGCGAGGCGGGAAGCTGCGCAGAATTGACCTCCGCGGCCCGCCGGCCGTCCAGCACGCCAAGCCTTTGCATCTTGCGCACAATGTCAGCTCGCCCTGCCCTGGCGCCCTGCGGCCGCCTGTCTGGCCGGCGCATCTCCGGGCTTTGGGGCAGCGCAACCAAGAGAGCGATTTCGTCATCACCAAGCCGCTCCGGGCCGTGACCGAAATAGCTCCAGCTGGCCGCGCGCACACCCTCCAGATTGCCACCATAGGGCGCAAGGGTGAGGTACAGTTCGAGAATTTCGTCCTTTGTCAGCCGCGCCTCGATCTGGTGGGCGCGCACCATCTCGATCAGCTTCGAGCCAATCGTGCGCTCGCGGGGCTCAAGCAGACGTGCGGTCTGCATGGTGATGGTGGACCCGCCAGACACGATGCGCCCGGCCTGCGCACTGGTGCTCACCGCGCGCACCATGGCCAGCCAGTCCACCCCCCAATGGCGCCTGAACCGCTTGTCTTCGACAGCCAGCAAGGCTTCAAGAAAGACAGGGTCAATCGCGTCAAGATCTGCGGGCAGCCGCCAGCGCCCGTCTTTGGTCGGAAAGGTCCGCAGGGGGCGGCCCTCACGGTCGGTCACCCACTGGCTGAGATGTTCCGCCTTCTCAAGGGGCGGTGGAAAGATCCGATCCAGGGCAATGACCGAGATAACAAAAGCCGCAAGCCCATACAGGAATCTGCGCCATTGCGCCCGGGCAAATGCGCAAAGCCGCCGCAGGGTGCTGCGAAACATCCTACTGGCCGCCTCCGGGCGCTCCGCTCACCGCATTGATCGTCACTTGCGAGGCCCGCGACCGTGCCTGCACCCGTGGGCGGTACATGTCCTCGGCAACGGCTCCGGGCAAGGCGAACGTGCCGGGTGTGACGGCGCGGGCGACATAGGCAAGGGTCTCGTTCTCGGCGCGCACATCGATGGCCGCGACAAAGCGGTCATCGCGCGCCTCGGCGAGTTCGGGCTGGGAGATCCGTCCGATCCAGGAAAAGGCACCATCATCGGACTGTTCCCGCCGCCCATCGGCCGGGCGCAGGATGGTTTCAATCTCGAATCCTGCCGGCAAGAGGTCGGCCAGGATGATCGGATTGGTGCGGCGCTCGCCGGGGTCGAGTGTAATCACCATGACCACCTGATCGCCCTGCTCGATGCTGGCGAGGTCAACCGCGCGCCCATCAAGGCCATAGTATCGCTTTGTCACATCAAGCCTTGAGGAAATCGGCGGGGGCGCTTCCACCGGGCTGCCGGTCACGAACACGGTCCGGTAGACCGGTGCCTCGCCATCATAGGTGAAACTCACATCAGCCGAGATCTGGCTCTCGGCGATGTTGTAGCGCCGGTCATTGTCATTGCCTCGTCCGAGCCCTTTCACGGCCATCCTGAAACTGTCTGCATCGCCCCCGGTCAGGGCGTTCACCGCCAGAAGCATGAACGCCTTTTCCTGGGTCGTCAGTTCGTCCGGATCGGGCACGTCCTGACCAAGCCGCTCGGCGAGCCTTTCAGCGACATCATTGAAGCCGGCTTCGAAGGCCAGCGCTACCATTGCCGTCAGGTCGCGCAGCGGTGTCTGGTAATAGTCGCCATCATTGCTGTAGCCGACATTGGCCTCTGCGGCTTCGAACGCGTTACGGGCCCGGGCGCGATCGCCCAGCAGGGCCAGCCCGGTCGCCAGGTGCGCCTGGGCCAGCGGGCTCTCCATCTCATCCAGTTCCCGGTCGTGCAGGTAGCGCAGGCGTGATAGGTCGGCCTGGCCGGCCCGCGCGAGCACATAGAGCGCATAGGGTGCAGACCGTGCCATGAGCCGGGCCTGGGTGTCTTCGTGCCAGCGGCTCTCCCATACATCGGTGTCATAGCCATAGACCCGCCAGGCATCGCCGCTGGCCACCGTCTGCATTGCACCATAGGCGCGCTCCAGCGCCTCCGATGGCACGGCATAGCCAGCCTCACGGGCGCGATGCAAGAAGTCCGTTGTATAGGCACCGATCCAGGGCGAGGCATTCCGGTCCCCCTCGCGCCAAAGGCCGAAGGACCCATCGGCCGACTGCCGGTTCAGCACCCGGTTGACCGCGTCCTGGACCTGCGTCCTGGCATCGCCGCCATCACCTTCGGCTCCAAGGGCAACGAGTTGTTCGGCATAGATCAGGGGCATGGCCCGGCTGATGGTCTGCTCGGTGCAGCCATAGGGATAACGGGCCAGCGACGCGTAAAGCGCGCTCTCATCCACAGGAAGCGAGGAAAAGCTGACCACCATGTCCACAGAGCCCGGCAGCAGGCCATCGACCAGTTCCCTCGACAGGGTGAATGTGTCACCGGGCGACATCACCTCAGAGGCGATTCGAGTGACCGGAAGATAGGGCGAGCGCGTCTGGATCCTGTATTCATGGTCAACGCCATAATTGTCGGGCCCGCTGACCGAGAGGCGCAAGCGCGATATGCCCTCATCGCCCGCTTCGACACGGATGGGCACGTCGACTCTCTGGCCCCGGGGCAGGGTCCGGGAAAAGTTCCCATCAAGCGGTGAGACCGTGCCCGCGCCGGTCACACTGCCTGTGAACTCTCCCTCGGCCAGTTCCACATTGTCCAGGGACGCCGTGACCACCGCGCTGTCACCGGGCGCCAGGAAGCGCGGCAGGATCAGTTCGGCGGGCGCCGGGTCGCGCACCGTCAGGGGACGTGAGGCGGCACCAAGGCCTTCAGCAGACCAGGCCACCGCCATCAGGCGCAGCTCGCCATTGAAGTCGGGAAGGTCCAGCCGGATCTTCGCAGAGCCGGACCGGCCGACATCCACAATTCCGCGATACAGCGCCACGGTCCGTGTCGGCACGACGGACAGACCCTCGCCGCCCAGCTGGTCGCCACCTGTGCGCACATCGGCCGGAAGTCCGAGGTTGGGGTCGAGGAGGCGTCCGTAATCGTCATGCAGCGAGACGCCGAGCGCCTTCTTGCCGAAATAGTAAGAGACCGGGTCCGGGCTTTCGAACTTTGTCAGCTGCAGAATGCCTTCATCGACGGCCGCAAGGGTCAGGAACACCGGCTCTCTCGGGCCATCCGCGATATCGACTTCGATCAGTTGCTCGCGCCGCGGACGCAGGACATCCGGCACGTTGATAGACAGATTGAAGGTCCGCTTTTCCATGTCAACCGGCGCGTACGCCAGTCCGACGGCCCGGCGCGGCTTGGCATCCATGACAGGGTCACGTTCGGTGAACACATTGACCATGACATAGGCGCCCTCGCCCCATTCCTTGGTTACCGGCAGCGTCACTCGCGTGCCTTCAGCGGTCACAGGGCGGGTCTCAACGCTCAGGACCCGGTCGGTAGCAACGACGATCTGTGCCTCGCCATCATAGGGCGGGACGATGACGAACTCTGCACTGCGTCCCGGCAGGACGTTTTCGTCAACAAGCGCAACCTCCACACGGTCTGGGGCTTCAACGCCATCGTCGGACACGCTTCCGCCCCACCCGACATAAAATGACTTCGACGCCTCGGCGCCGGCCGGCCCGTCCAGGACCAGTTCGTAATTGCCCCATTCAAGGTCCGTGACCGTGATCTGCGCCGTCGCCCCACGCGCGGTGGACAGGACACCTTCGCGCGCCTCGTCAACGGTACGCGAACGACGCCAGCGCCAGCGGTCGCCGTCGCGATACCAGTCATAGTGGTAGTTGATCGCAAGCAGCCTCCAGGACAATTCCGTCCCGGCAAGGCCACCATCGGCGCCGACGGCAGCGATTTCGAAGGACACAGGCTCCCCTTCGGGTGCACGGCGTTCGAACCCGGGCTTGATCCCGAGATACAACTGACCGGGCCTGTAGGGTATGCGCACGCTTTCGCTGACAACCCGCCCGCCCGGTTCTTCCACATC
>CAZVES010000167.1:0-4948 GCA_964625835.1 uncultured Hyphomonadaceae bacterium | reverse complement strand
CCATGCATCCCCTGGCGCGGCCAGCAGAAGCTATGCGCGAGGCCTATCGGCGCGGTGCGCAGGGCGCCTGGCGCGCAACCGGCGGGACCGGCGCCGGCGAGGACACTGCAACCCCGAGCGCAGACAACCGCCCCGCTTGGGCGCGGCGGATGCAGGCCCAACAGCGCGCGGGTCAGGCTGGACAGATGGCCACCCATTCCATCCGCGATGGCGACCGCGGTGCACCCGGCGCAGCCCCCACACTCACAGACAAGGAGGACTGATCGATGAGTTATGCGCGATCGGCAAACAGCTATGGGCCAAGCCCGTTCCCCGAAACCCCGTACCAAAAGGCAAGTCAGGTTTGGGATGACCGTCTGGGCTCGGCCCGCGTGCAGGCCCGCAACTGGCGGTTCATGGCGCTGGGATGCCTGGGCCTCTGCGTGTTCACCACCAGCGCGGTCATCTGGCAAAGCCTGCAAAGCTCGGTCACGCCCTATGTGGTTGAAATCAGTGAGACAGGCACCGCCCGCGCCATTGGCCCAGCCACCGAGCGCTATGAAGCCAGTGACGCCCAGATCGCCCATCATCTTGCCGGGTTCATTGAACGCGTGCGCGGGCTCAGCACCGACCCGGTCGTGGTGCGCCAGAACTGGCTGGCGGCCTATGACTTCGTCACCGCCAAAGCCTCCACCACGCTCAATGAGTACGCCGCCGCCAACGACCCGTTTGCCGATGTGGGCCGCAAGTCGCGCACGGTGGATGTCATCAGCGTGGTGCGCGTGTCCGATGACAGCTTCCAGGCTCGCTGGGTCGAGAAGACCTATGAACACGGCGCGCTCATGCAAACCGCCCGGTTCACGGGTCTCTTTTCCATCATCACCCAAACCCCCACCGACGCAGAAACCCTGCGCGCCAACCCCCTCGGTTTGTATGTCCACTCCCTCAACTGGGGACAGGACCTTGTCACAGGAGACACCCAATGATCCGCTTCTCGCTTGCCACCTCGTCGCTGGCACTCCTGACAGCCTGCGCCACGCTTGAACCGCCCATGGATCCACTGGACGCAGGCACGTTCTTAGCTGCCGTCCCTATCGGGGACAGCCTCGAGCGCCCGGTCGAAATCGTCGAAACCGCTGTGCCCCTGCCGCTGCCCGGCCAGATGATGCCCGTCAGTGATCGCAGCGAGCCACGCCGCATTGTGCGGAGCGGCCCCGCACCGAACGATCCGGTCGCAACCATAGCAGAGGGGCGCGCCGGGGCTTTGATCGAACCCTCGGTGGACGGGTACGTCAACGCGATCCAGGTCTATCCGTACACGGAAGGGGCTTTGTTCCGCCTCTATGCCAGCCCGGGCCAGGTAACTGACATCGCCCTTCAACCGGGCGAAGACCTCGTCTCGGTCTCGGCGGGTGATACGGTGCGCTGGGTCGTCGGAGACACACTCTCTGGCGCAGGGCCGACCGCGCGCTCCCATGTCCTGGTCAAACCCATCAGCGCAGGAATCCGCACAAATCTGATGATTGCCACCAACCGGCGCACCTATCACCTCGAACTCGAAAGCGTCGAAAGCGGCTATATGGCAGCCCTCTCCTGGCGCTATCCCGCCGATGAACTGGCAGAGCTTACCGCCCGCAACAGGCGAGCGATCTCGCGCGAGGCGCGAACCATCAGCCAAGGGCTGGCGCTGGAAGGCCTCGACTTCGACTATCGCCTGACCGGCGATGACCCGGACTGGAAGCCGATCCGCGTGTTCGATGATGGCCGTCAGGTGTTCATCCAGATGCCGGAGACCATTGCCACCACAGACATGCCGCCGCTCTTTGTGTTGGGCGAGGATGGTGATGCTGAGCTGGTCAATTATCGCGTCCGCGCGAACTATTACATTGTTGACCGCCTGTTCCGCGCTGCCGAGCTTCGACTTGGCGAACGCAACCAGACCGTGGTGCGCATCACCAAGCGCGCTCCGCGCACGGGGCTGGCTGCTCTGTTCGGGGGCTGAGCACCGTGGCCGATCCCATCCCCTTCGATGAGCAGGCCGAGCGGCTCAAGATCCGCGCAGCGCCCAAACCGGTCACACGCGTGAACCGCAAGGTCTTGATGGTGAGCGCTGGCTTTGGCGCGCTGGCGCTCTTTGCCGCCGCCAGCATCGCCCTTGCGCCACCCACCGCAGGCGGGCCCGTTGGCGCAGAGCTCTACAACACCACCAACAAACGCACGCCAGACGGGCTTTCGGCGCTGCCGGCGAGCTATGGCGACATGCTGGTTGTCGATGAGCGGGTGGCGAGGCTCGGACCGCCGCTGGCTGGCGACCTCGGCTCAACCATCCTGGCCGCAGAGCGCGACCTCGGCATCGCCCCGGAATATGTCACCCGGTTCGAGGATGATTTTCGGCCCAATCCGGCAGATGAAGCCGCGCGGGCCCGGCGCATGCGCTCGGCCGCCATGGCCGAAGAAGCTGCCCGCGCGCCCGTATTCTTCAGGTTGGAGTCCGAGCGAGGTGAGGCCAGGCGGACAGCAAAGTCGCCAAGTGGTCAAGGGCAAGCCTTCGATCTGAGCTCGGAACTGCTTGCCCTGGCTTCTGCGCCGAACGGCGCACCGTCGGGGTTCGCCGGTCCCGCCGACGCCAATCTGCAGGATCGCAAACGGGCCTTTGCCGGCGAGGCGGGCACCACCGACATCTACAATCCCCACCAGGTCGAAGATCCGGTCTCGCCCTATCAGGTCATGGCCGGCACATTGATCGCCGCGAGCCTGGTGACGGGCATCAATTCTGACCTGCCCGGCACCATCGTCGCGCAGGTCACCCAACCGGTCTACGACACCGTAACCGGCCAATACCTGCTCATCCCCCAAGGCGCACGCCTCATCGGGCGCTACCAGTCGGAAGTCTCGTTCGGACAGGACCGCGCCTTGGTGAGCTGGGACCGGATCATTTTCCCCGATGGATCGTCCATTGTTATCTCAGCGCACGGCGCTGACGCCCAGGGCTTTGCTGGCCTCGCAGACCGGGTCGATCACCATTGGGACCGTGTCTTCGTCGCTGCAGCCCTCGCCACCATTCTTGGCATTGGCGCAGAGCTCGGCTCTAGCAGCGATGAAGAGATCGCCCGCGCGATCCAGCGCGGCACAGGCGACACGCTCAATGAAGCCGGCCAGCGCGTTGTCGATCGCAATCTCGGAATCCAGCCCACCATCCGCGTCCGCCCCGGCTGGCCCGTGCGCGTGATCGTCACGCGCGACCTCATCCTCAGACCCCAAGGAACCAACCCATGAACCTACGCCTGAACAGACTGCCCGACCGCACACCCGTGCGCATGACCGTTGCCGTCGATCCTGACCTCGCCTCAGCGCTTGCCGACTATGCCACCATCTACCAGCAAACCTATGGCAGCGCGGAAAAGCCCGAAGCCCTGATCCCGGCCATGCTGGATGCCTTTCTCGGCAGCGATGCCGGGTTCAAACGGGCCCGCAAAGCCCTCCACACCAACGCCAGCAGACAAGGATAGACCCATGGCAACCATAGGCACATTTACCGAAAAGGATGGCCGGTTCACCGGCACCATCCGCACCATGACGATCAATGTCAGAGCCCAGCTTGTTCCAAATGCGGACAAATCAAGCGACGGCGCACCGGACTATCGCCTCTATGCGGGCGGGGCCGAACTCGGTGCCGGCTGGCAACAAGACAGTAAGGATGGCGAGACGCCTTACGTGGCCATCAAGCTGGACGATCCGAGCTTTGCTGCGCCCGTGCGCGCGGCGTTCTTCGCGAACGAAGAGGACGGCACCGGCGTGTTGGTGTGGAACAGGCCGAAATAGCGCCGCACAGCTGATCGATCATGGCTTCCCCTCCTCAGCTCAAGGACGAAGATCTGGAACGCGCGCGGCGTGTAGCAGCCGAAATCGTTGCGCTGATGGGCGAGGCCTATTGGCCAATCTTCGAAGCCATCGATCTGGAATGCACGGCCCGTCATCAGCGCCGCGAGCAGCTGGAAAAGTTCCGGCCGCAGCAAGCGTCCCCTCGAATCACAGCAACAGCCTCGCGCGGTCAGAAAACAAGGCGCTAGGCTTGCGGCACTGTCAGCTGGCAATCGCAACGCTTGCAACACCGTCGATCCTTTCAAAGACCTCGGATGAGAAGGGGTGCACGATCTTGAGGAGTTCGTCCCGGCGATAGGCCAGCGACCCGCCATCGCCATACCTTGGCCGCGTATTGGCATGGCCCATGAGCAAGCAGCGCAAGCCATAATCGATATTGGCTTCCTGCATGCGCTTTTCGAAAGCGTGGCGGAATGAGTAGATCACGTGATTTGGTGTCGGAAAGAGCTCGCGCGACCGGAACGCCTTCATCATATTGGCTGAAAACAGCTCTCCCCGGTCATGGTAATGTGGGAACCCACCCGGTGCCCGGCGCTAGGCTTCGAGCGCGACGCCCACCAGCGGGATATCGCGGATCGAACTTTCAGTCTTGATCTCGCGGCCCTTGCGCGGCGTGATCGCGATATGCGGGACATCGTTCTCAAGCCTTATGTCTTCAGGGCGCAGATTGATGACCTCACTCGGCCGGCATCCGGTCTCGATGAGAATGTAGGTGATTAGCTGCAACTCAAGGCGCAGACCCAACAGGGCTCCCGGTTTGAGGATTTTGGTGCGCACCCAGTCATCGGGAAAGGCCGGGACCTCTGAGCGAGACTTAGCCTTGAAGAACAGGTTGCGGAACGGATTCGCGCGGGCCTCGTCGCCGATATGTTTGAAGTAGGCACCATATAGAAGGCGGATATTGCCGAGATGGCGATTGGCCGTGTTGGGCATAACGCGTTTGCGCCCATTCTTGCCGGTCACACGGTCAGACCAGAAACGCTGATACGCCAGGGCATGTTCGCGGGTGATTTCAACGAGCGGAAGATCGCCAATTTCTTCGATGAAATAGTCGATCGACAGGCGTTTGACCTTGCGCCACTGCGCC
>CAZVES010000166.1:0-4958 GCA_964625835.1 uncultured Hyphomonadaceae bacterium | reverse complement strand
GGCGTCGTCCTGGCCGCCGACACTGTGGTGGCCGTTGGGCGGCGTATCTTGCCGAAGGCGGAGACAGAGGCCGAGGCGCGCGACTGCCTGGCGCTTCTCTCGGGCCGCAACCACCACGTCTTTACCGGGATCGCCGTGCGCGACGCTGCGGGAGAGACCCGAACAAGGACCGTGGATTCCGTGGTGACCATGAAGCGGCTCTCCGCCCGGGAGGTCGAGGCCTATATCTCGACAGGGGACTGGAAAGGCAAAGCCGGAGGCTATGCCATCCAGGGCCCGGCTGGCGCTTTCATCCCGAAGATCAGGGGCAGTTACTCCGCTATAGTCGGCCTGCCGCTCTTCGAGACGAAAAACCTCCTCCAGGCCGCCGGGATCAGCGCACCGTGATGAACTTGCCGAACAGATAGAGTAGGTCGCGCGGTGTGTTTGCGGGCATCAGTGAGTCGATCGGTTCGTCCCGCCGCACGACCATGGTTGCCGAGCCGGCTGGCCCGTCGACGCGGTGATAGTTCATGGACCAGTCCGGGAAAGCCCGCTCCCTGATGTTTTCGCCGACGATCTGTGTCACGCCCGTATGCCTGTGGTCTGCCAGGATCTTCTCATAGGTCGCGCGGACTTCGTCTTCCTCACCCTCGAGCACCTGCATGAAGCGGCCGTGGGACTGGACAAGAAAGCCCGTGATGAAGCGCTCGTAATTGTTGTTCACCGACACATCGAGTAAGTGCGCGATGTCGGCGTCCATCAGGTCTACCCGGGCCTGGCTGACATAGAGAATGCGGTACATGTCGAAACCTGCTTAGTCTTTCCGTCTTCGCCACGCAATAATCTATGCCGCGCGGGTCTCGCATGCGGCGAACTGGCAGGGGATGCAATTGCCGCTGGCTGTGCCTTTTCGCTGCCGTAAAATCCACTTACTCCGAGACCATGAAGAAAACAGATGTCCAGTTTGTTTGCCAGTCCTGCGGCGCGGCCTTCACGAAATGGTCCGGGCAGTGCGGCGTTTGCGGCGAGTGGAACACCCTGGCCGAAGAACCCCTGTCGGCTGCGCCAGGGGGGCTGAAAGCAGCGAGGGGAGGCAGCCGGACGGGCAAGGTGGAATTCGTCGCCCTGGACGATGTCAGCGACCCGCCACCGCGTCACAAGATCGGCGTGGAGGAGCTTGACCGGGTTTTCGGTGGCGGACTGGTTCCGGCCTCGGCAACGCTGATCGGTGGTGACCCCGGGATCGGCAAGTCGACATTGCTCCTGCAGGTTTCGGCCCGCCTGGCGCGAGACGGGCTGAAGGTTGTCTATGTTTCGGGCGAGGAAGCCTCGGCGCAAATACAGGAACGTGCAGGCCGGCTGAAAGTGGCCGCGAGCCCGGTCCAGCTGGCAACCGAAACCGACCTTCGGAAAGTGCTGACGGCCCTGAAGACCGCCAAGCCCGGTTTCGTGGTGATCGATTCCATCCAAACGATGTGGTCCGACAGCCTTGAAGCGGCGCCCGGGTCGGTCGCCCAGGTGCGCGCTTGCGCCCAGGAACTCACACGATGGGCCAAGAAATCCGATGCGGCCCTGGTCATGGTCGGACATGTCACTAAAGAGGGTCAGATCGCCGGGCCACGCGTCGTTGAGCACATGGTCGACACCGTTTTCTATTTTGAGGGCGAGCGTGGCCATCAGTTCCGCATCCTGCGCGCGGTGAAGAACCGGTTTGGCCCGACCGACGAAATCGGCATCTTCGAAATGCACCAGTACGGGCTCGCGCCGGCCAAGGAGCCCTCCGCCCTGTTCCTGTCAGCCGATGGAGAAGGCGAGGGCGGCGCAGCCGTCTTTGCGGCCATGGAGGGGTCTCGGCCGGTGCTGGCGGAGGTCCAGGCCCTGGCGGCGCAGTCGAGCTACGGTACGCCGCGCCGCTCCGTGGTGGGCTGGGAGTCCTCGCGCCTCGCGATGTTGCTGGCCGTCCTCGAGGCGCGCTGTAGCATCACCCTGGCCGGGCGGGATGTCTATCTGACCGTGGCCGGCGGTTACCGGATTGCAGAGCCGGCAGGAGACCTGGCGGCCGCAGCCGCGCTGCTGAGCTCTCTCGGTGAGCAGGCGCCCCCGCAACGCGCGGTCTATTTCGGCGAAGTTGCCTTGTCAGGGGCGATCCGGCCTGTCGCGCGCATGGAAGCCCGGTTGAAGGAGGCCGCGCGGCTGGGATTCGAGACGGCATTCGTGCCCGAAGGCAGTTCTGCGGCAATCGCCGGGTTGACGATACGCACCGTTGCCCGCCTAAACGATCTGGTCTCCCAACTTGCGCCGGATGTTCAGAATGACTGAAGCGATCACACAATTCGACGCTGCCGTCATCGTGCTGGTCATACTGTCTGCTCTGATGGCCCTGGCGCGTGGCTTTATCCGGGAGTTGGCCACGCTGGGCGCGTTCATCTGCGCTTTCACGGCTGCCTACTTTGCGCGGGGTTTCCTGCGCGGGCCCGTTTCCGCCATCCTGCCGGAATCGTCTTCGGGATGGCTGCCGGACATCGTCATCATGGTGAGCGTCTTCATTCTCGTCTATGCGGGCGTGGCCTGGCTGGGGCAAAAGCTGTCGAGCCAGATCCACGGCCCTGAAGGCGTTTCCTTCATCGATCGCATTGCCGGCGTCGCATTCGGGCTGGCCCGGGGCTATGCGGCGGTCCTGTTTGGCGTGGTGATTCTGCAGCTCGGCATCGATGATGACAACCTGCCGCCGCAGGTGCGCGAAGCCATGCTTTATCCTTCGCTCGCGTCCCATGCGGATTACATCATAGAAAACGCGCCCCGACTCGCGGAATATGGTGACAGGCCATTGCCCGCAATGGCCGGGCCGGATAACAGCTGACGCAATTCGTAGGGACACGGAGGACTTGTCGATGTTTTGGGACCATGATGACGACAAGCCCCGCGAAGAGTGCGGTGTCTTTGGCGTGCAGGGGCATCCGGAAGCGGCCCTGCTGACGGCGCTGGGACTGCATGCCCTCCAGCATCGCGGACAGGAGGCCTGCGGGATCGCGACGTTCGACGGCAAGCTCTTTCATAATGAGCGACACCTTGGCCTTGTGGGCGAGAATTTCGGCGGCAGCGACATGCTCGAAAGACTGCCGGGCAGGTCAGCCATTGGCCACAATCGCTACTCCACATCCGGCGGCGTTGCCCTGCGCAACATCCAGCCGATCTTTGCCGACCTGGCCACGGGCGGGTTCGCGGTTGCCCACAATGGCAACTTCACCAATGCACGCGTCCTGCGCCAGGAACTGGTCAATGACGGGTGCATATTCCAGTCGACCATGGACACTGAAGTCCTGTTGCAGCTTGTGGCGCGTTCGGAGCGCGGTGCCCTGGTCGATCGCGTGGTCGATGCCATGCAGCGCATCGATGGCGGTTATGCGCTGGTGGGTCTGACCGAGGACATGCTGATCGGGGCACGCGATCCCATAGGCCTGCGCCCGCTGGTTCTGGGCAAGCTGGGCGAGGCCTACATCCTCGCATCAGAGACCTGCGCGCTGGACATCATCGGAGCGCAGTTCATTCGCGAGATCGAGAATGGCGAGGTCGTCGTGATCACCGAGGAAGGGGTCAACAGTCTGCGACCGTTCCCCGTGAGGCCGGCCCAGCCCTGCGTGTTCGAGTATGTCTATTTTGCCCGTCCGGACTCGCTGGTCCAGGGGCGCAGCGTCTATGAAGTACGCCGTCGCATGGGACAGGAATTGGCCAGGGAAACCCCCGCCGAGGTCGATGTGATCGTGCCGGTTCCAGACAGCGGCGTGCCGGCCGCCATCGGCTTCAGCGAGCAGAGCGGCGTGCCGTTCCAGCTTGGCATCATCCGCAACCACTATATCGGCCGGACCTTTATCGAGCCGACCCAGATCGAGCGAGAACTGTCTGTCTCCAAGAAGCATTCCCCGAACCGCGCCGTCCTTGAAGGGCGGCGTGTCCTTTTGGTGGACGACTCGATCGTGCGCGGCTCCACATCGCGAAAGATCGTCCAGATGGTGCGCGATGCCGGTGCCAGAGAGATCCACTTCCGCTCGGCAAGCCCGCCGATCCAGTATCCCGACCATTACGGCATCGACATGGCCAAGCGGAGCGAGCTTCTGGCCTCTGGCGCCAACCTGGAAGAGATGCGGCAATCGCTTGATGTGGAAAGCCTGGGCTTCTTGTCCGTTCCGGGGCTTTACAGGGCAATTGGCGGACTTGAGCGCAATGGCGAGCATCCCCAGTTTGCCGACCACTGCTTTACTGGTGACTACCCCACACGCCTTGTCGACCGTGACCGACAGAAGGGTGACAAGAATTTCCAGCTTTCACTGCTCGATGAGCCGGCGCTGCGAATCGTCAGCTGAGGAACGCCCCCGATGTCGGAAAAACGTCTCATCCTCGTCACAGGGGCTTCGCGCGGCATTGGACGGGCCGCAGTCGGCGAACTGGCCCGGCGTGGCCACCACGTCATTGGCATGGCCAGGTCGCAGAAGGCGCTTGAAACGCTGGACGACGAGTTGAAGGCCCAGGGGCACACCGCAACCTTCGTGCCGATGGACCTTACCGATGGAAAAGCGATCGATGCGCTGGGGCAGATCCTGCACGACCGGTTCGGCAGGCTGGATGGCCTGGTTGGCAATGCCGGCGTGCTGGGAACGCTCGGTCCGCTCCAGACGGTGAGCGTTCGCAAATTCGAGGAAACCATCACCGTAAATCTCACGGCCAACTGGCGGCTGATCCGCTCCATGGCGCCTCTGCTTTCGCAGTCCGAAGCGCCGCGCGCCGTCTTTGTCACGTCCGGTGTCGTCCCTCGCCCGCGCGCCTATTGGGGCCCCTATCAGGCCTCCAAGGCTGGGCTTGAGGGGCTGGTCCACGCATGGGCGGCGGAGACGCAGAAAGGCAAGCTGCGGGTCAATCTCTATGACCCCGGGGCCACCCGCACACAGATGCGCTTTGATGCCATGCCGGGCGAAGACCCC
>CAZVES010000165.1:0-5001 GCA_964625835.1 uncultured Hyphomonadaceae bacterium | reverse complement strand
GATGCCGTCAGGGCACGCGGATCAATGATGGCATCAATCCCGAGATCCTTCTTCAGACCGATCAGGTTCGCCGAATTGACAAGCGCCATCGTGCGCGCTGCGCCGGCCTTTTTCGCGAGGTTGCATGACAGCAGGTTGGTGCGGTCATCATCGGTGATCGCGATGAAATAGTCGGTGCGTGCAGCCCCGGCCTCTTCCAGGATACTGCTATCGAGACCGTCTCCGTTGATGACGATGGTGCGCCGCAATTCAGCAACTGCCCGGTCGGCGCGCGATGTATCCCTTTCCACCAGGCGGACGCGCAGATTGCGGTCCTTTTCCAGTTCCTGTGCCACATAAAAGCCAACCGTACCGGCGCCGATGATCGTGACATGACGGGCGGTTATGTCATCGACCGAAAGGATCGAATTCAGCCGGGAGGTGTGTTCATTGAGCACCGACACATAAACCCGCTCACCTGTCATGAACTTGTCATTCGAACGCGGGACCTGGATCCGCGCCCCCCGACCGATCGCGACAACGCGCGCCTCGAGGTCCGGGAAAAGCCCTCCGATCTGGTCCACTGTCGTTTCGTTGAGCGGACTGGAACTTTCGATATCGAGCATCTGCAACTGCACCCGGCCGCCGGCGAAGTCCGCGCTCATCACCGAGCCCGGGGCCTTCAGCCTCTGGATGATCGCCCTGCTGACTTCGCGCTCGGGGGAAATTGTCTGGTCGATCGGCAGCGCGTCGCGGGAAAAAAGGTCGCGATAACGCTTGTCATGATAGGCTCGTGCGCGCACCCGCGCGATTGTACGGCTGACATTGAAGACCGAGTGCGCGACCTGGCAGATGATCATGTTGATCTCGTCATGCTGGGTGACGGCCACCACCATCTCGGCCGGCTCGGCCCCGGCTTTGTCCAGCGTGTCGGGATAGGCGGCATGGCCGACGATCCCGGTGACGTTCAGTTCGCTCGAGACCTCATCGACCAGTTGCCTGTCAGCGTCGATAATGGTGATCGCATGACCTTCACGTTCAAGGCGCTCGGCAATGCCCCGTCCGACCCGTCCTGCCCCGCAGATGATGATCTTCATTCAGTGAAATCCTGGCGAACCGGACCGGAGGTTACACCAAGCGCCTTTAATTTTCGGTGCAGCGCAGAGCGCTCCATCCCGATGAACTCGGCCGTGCGCGATATATTTCCGTTGAAACGGTTGATCTGCAGGGAAAGATATTCGCGCTCGAAACGCTCGCGGGCATCGCGAAGCGACATGCCGACAAGCTCACCCGACCCCACCATGCCGTCCTGGCGCCCACGTACGCCGCCCTCGCGGGGCAGTTCCTCGACGCTGACCGGCCTGTCGGCATCATCTGGCGACAGGATCATGATGCGCTCGATCATGTTGCGCAACTGGCGCACATTGCCGGGCCATTCCATCGCCTGCAACACCGCCAGCGCCTTGTCGGAGAACCTGCGCGAGGTCAGCCCGGAACTGTCGGCGATGCGCCGCGAGAAGTGGGCGACAAGTTCGGGAATATCGTCGCGCCGCTCTTCAAGGCACGGCACCGGAAGCGGAACAACCGCAAGGCGGTAATAGAGGTCTTCCCGGAAACGGCCGGCCTCGATCTCGCTCGAAAGATCGCGCGTCGTGGCAGACATCACCCGCACATCAACCTTCACATCCGAGCGCCCACCCACCCGCTGGAACCGCTGTTCGGTCAGCACACGAAGGATCTTGTTCTGGGTGCCGCGGGGCATGTCCGCAACCTCGTCGAGGAGCAGCGTCCCGTTGTGCGCCTTCTCGAAATAGCCGATCCGCACCGGCCTTGCCTGGCTGTCTTCCTGCCCGAACAGTTCAAGCTCCATCTGGTCAGGTGCAATACTGGCAGCATTCACGACCACGAAAGGGCCGCCCTTGCGCGTGGAGCCTTCATGGATCAAGTGTGCAACCAGTTCCTTTCCAGCCCCGGCTGGCCCGGTGATCATGACCCGCGAATTGGTCGGGGCAACCTTGTCGATGGCCGCACGCAGTGCGCCCGCCGTCTGGCTCCTGCCGACAAATTCCTGGCTGGAAACCGACAGCGTCCGCAAGGTCGCATTCTCCCGCTTCAGGCGCGCCGATTCCAGCGCGCGTTCCACGAGATGCAAAAGCCGACTGGTCTTGAACGGCTTTTCGATGAAATCATATGCGCCGCGCCGGATCGCAGCGACTGCGGTTTCGATATTGCCATGTCCGCTGATCACGATCACCGGCATCAGGTCGTCAATCGATTTCAGGAATTTCAGCAGGGACAGCCCGTCCATTTCCGAGCCCTGCAGCCAGACATCAAGAACCACGAGACCCGGCGCACGCTGGCGCACTTCGGCAAGCGCCGTTTCAGCTGTTGCCGCAGCACGCACCGCATAGCCGTCATCCTCGAGCACCCCGGCAATCAGCTCTCGGATATCAGGTTCGTCATCGACGATCAGGATATCGGCACTCATACAACACTCTCCTCAAGAACGGTTACGCGAGCAATATCTGCCGGGCTGGCAGTATGTGGCAGCAGGATATGGACACGCGCGCCGCGGCGCTTGTCAGAGCGGTTCTGCAGGGCAATCGAACCGCCATGGTCCATGATGATCCGGTTGACGATCGCAAGACCAAGGCCGGTCCCCTTTTCGCGGGTGGTCACATACGGCTCCAGTAACCGCTCGCGGGCTTCAGAGGGAAATCCGGGACCATTGTCCTCAATGACGATCTCCAACTGCTCACCCGGACTGTCGCGCAGCACCACGCGGATCTGGCCGTCCGTCTCCAATTCCTCGGGCAGCCGATCGATCGCTTCAGCGGAGTTCTTCAGCAGGTTTGTCAGGGCCTGTCCGAGCAATCGCTCATCCCCGGAAAACAGGATCGTCTCGGCGCTGGCATCAAACTGGATCGTGACATCCGGCGTCACGACGCCCTGTGAAAAACAGATGCCGTGCAGGAGACCAGACAGGTCGAAATCGGCAACCGATGGCTTGGGCATGCGTGCGAAGCTGGAAAATTCCTCGACCATGCGTCCGATATCGGACACCTGCCTGAGTATGGTATCGAGGCAGCGTTCGAACACGCCATCATCCTCTATCTGGCTGGCATAACGCCGGCGCAGACGCTCGGTCGACAACTGTATGGGTGTCAGCGGGTTGCGTATTTCATGTGCGATCCTGCGGGCAACATCACGCCATGCGATCTGGCGCTGAGCCATGACAAGCCTGGTCGCATCGTCGAAAGTGAGAACACAACCGCCTGCCGGATCCCGCGTCGCCTTCAGGCGGAAATAGCGTGTCGCCTCGCCAAGCCTGATGTCCAGCGACGCATCAATCGGCGTGCCGCGCTCAAGCGCATCGCGGGCAAAGGATTCGAATTCCGGGGCCATGTCACCAAGCAATGCGCCCTCCGGAGCGCTTTTCTCAAGCAGGTTGCAGGCGGAGCGGTTGGCGAGCGTGACCTGAAGGTTGGAATCGGTCCTGATGACGCCGGCGCTGACCTCGGCCAGCAGTGTCTCGACGAACTGGCGACGATCCTCGGCATCCTCGCGCGCCGATATCAGGGCGTCACGCTGTTGCGAGAGCTGCTCGGTCATGGTGTTGAAACTGCGCGTGAGATGATGAACCTCGTCTTCGATCCTCGGCGTGGGAACACGCACGCCAAGATCTCCGTCGCGCACCGCCATGGCGGCATCAGAAAGCCGCCCTATAGGCCCGGTGATCTGGTTGGCGGCGGCCAGTCCGAGGCGCACCGACAGCAACAGGACGAGCGCAGCAAGTTGCGTATAGGCAACGGCAAACAGCCATTGCAGTCGCCCCGAACGCGTCTTGGCTGCCCGGTAGTCGGTCAGCGCAGCTTCAGCCCGCCGCATCTGGGCGAGTTGGGCGGAGTCGAACGGCTTGTAGACATAAAGATAGGCGTTTCCCGTTTCCCTGAGGGCTGCAAGGCCCGCGATAAGACCCATCGGCTCGTAAAGCGTCTGCGCAACTGTACCGGTATCAGCTTCCTCGAATGCAGAGGCAGGAGGGCGGATGAACGGGAATTCGGCATCCATACCGGCGCCGGCGAGCACATTGCCATCCGCGTCGATGATCCGCGCGCCGACGAATTCGCGCAAGGTCGCCTGGGCCTTGAGATAGGAGGGGTAAAGCTCGCTGCCCGATCTTAGCCCCTCGGCGGCATTGTCCAGATCGCCGGCCATCAGCCGGATATCCTTGTCGAGTGTGTCGGAAAGGTCCTCGTAATTGGTGCGCGCAACCTCCGCGGTTTCCTCGACAATCGTGTCGATTCGCGAATTGAACCAGTTGTCCAGCCCCCGCGTGATTGTCACGCCGAGAAAGACCGCCACAATTGCCGCCGGCACAATCGCCGATGCGCTGAACAATAGCAGGAAGCGCCTCACCAGCCGGCTGCGGCCAGCCACCTGGCGCGTGCCGCGCATGCTGAGATAGCGGCGGACATTCATCCAGCCGATCAGGGCGATGAGAACAAAATTCAGCCCCAGCAGCCAGGCAATGCGCCCCTGCGTGGGATCGACCGGACTGACGCCGGACACCGCAAAGAAGGTCGCGAATATCGCGAGCAGCGCCGCGATGAAGAACATTCCCTGGAACAGGGACCAACCGGCCTTCCGGGCAGAGTATGGCAACGGCTTTGGCACCTTTCCCGAATAACTTGCCGGAACAGACTTGTCACCTTACTGCAACAGTGAGGGGATTTGGCAACACCTGCGAGCGGTTGCACTTCCCGCCACAGAGCGATCAGCCCTCTTCAATGCAAAGGGAATTGATCTTGGCACGAAGCGTATTGCGATTGAGCCCGAGCAGGGCTGCGGCGCGAACCTTGTTGCCGGACGTGACCTGCAGCGCCAGTGCAAGAAGTGGGCGCTCGACGCGTTCGATCACATCCTGGTAGACCCGGGAGTTACCGGCTTCCTCACCTGTTGCCGGGCTCGCGGAATGGCTTGCGCCCATCAGGTCGCCGAGAATGTGACGCTTCAGCAACT
>CAZVES010000164.1:0-5053 GCA_964625835.1 uncultured Hyphomonadaceae bacterium | reverse complement strand
GCGCCGGGCCTGATCAAGACCGACTTTGCCCGCGCCCTCTGGGAAAATCCCGACACGCTGAAACGCGCCCTTGTGACCACGCCGCTTGCGCGCATTGGCGAGCCGGAGGAAATTGCCGGCGCGGCCGTTTTCATGGCCTCAAAGGCAGGCAGCTATATGACCGGCCAGATGATGGTGGTCGATGGCGGCGTCACCGTGACGTGATCAGGGGAAACCGGAGTTTGGGGGACACAATGACTGGACAACGACGCTTGCCTCTTTGCTGGGGCTTGGGCGAACCCGGCGCGGCGGGCCTCGCGTGATGCCTGGCCCACCGAACATCGCGCCAGGGGAGTACACCGGGTGGTTCGCCGGTTTTCTCAAGCAGATCAGCCATGGCGAATGGACCGGCCGACCGCCTGCGCTCAAGCACCTGGGCATCCGCCCCGAGCTTTGGTTGCGGGACGTTGCACCCGGCCAGGTCCGCTATGTCTGGCCCAATACGGGTGACCGCGACATCTCACCGGGGCGGGCCTTTGGCGGCTGGGTGGGCGCCCTTTCTGATCATGTGGTGTCGATCTGCATGGCATCAGCCCTGACTGGCGAGCAGGGCTTCACCACTCAGGACTTGCAGATCAAGCTGTTCCGTCCGGTGCCGCATGGCGACATCGAAATCACGGCAAAGGTGGTGAACACGTCGCGCACCACTGGTTATGTCGAGGCCGAATGGCGCAGCCCGGCTGGCAAGCTCCTGGTCAAGGTGTTGGCCTGGAAGGCGATCCGCGACCAGAGCGCGCTGGACAGTCGATGAAGCGCGGCGGGAAGTCCTGCCGAGACGAAACAGAACCGGGAAACGGAAGGCCCCGTGTGGGGGCAAGGAGGAAGGGCCATCGAGCTGCTGCATGCTCGCCCGGTTGTTTCGCCTCGGCAGGTCGGGGGCTCCCGACAGGTTTCAGGGTTTACAAGACCCGGGCCAGACTCCCGAGCGGATAATTCAACCAGAAAATCAATGCACTGAGAAACTTCGTGCGATCAGAACAGTCGCATCCTGCACGGCCGGATTGCAGTTTGCGAAAGACCCTCGATGCAATTCGCATCCCTCGTTCAGCGCTAAATTCAACCTGTAGGTGTATTTTAACCACTTCTCGGGCATCTGGCAGGGCGCATCCAATTGGAGACCAGATCGCCCATGCCCATTCGAACAGAACAGACCCTCTTGATCATCGAGTCGGAACCATCAGCGCGCAGACTGCAGAGTGAAGCCCTGGCCGATGCCGGCTACAAAGTGCTCACGGCCGACACCGAGGAGCAGGCGCGCGCCTTTCTGGAGGCGAAAGTCTGCGCGGCGATCATCATGGATGCAGGCCAGTTCCCGGGCGATGTGAAAGGCTTCATCAAGGCCGCGCTGGAGCGGGATGCCGGCACCGCAATCATCTGTGTCACCGCCGACGTGTCCATGTCCGGCGCAGTCAGGGCGATGCAGCTTGGCTGTGCGAACGTTCTGCCCAAGCCCGCCTCGCCCGCCCGGCTACGTAACGCCGTAAAGGAGGCCTTGTCTGCCCCCATCAGCAAGCCTGCAGAGCGACCGAAGCCGCCGCCGAACGATGCGGTGGAGATGCTCGGTCGATCCCAGCCGATGCGGGAAGTGATGGCCCTGGCCGAAAGGTTTGCCCCCTCCAGCGCCCCGGTCCTGATCACGGGCGAATCCGGTACCGGCAAGGAGGTCTGCGCCCACTGGCTGCACAATCGCAGCAACCGGACCGGCGGGCCTTTTGTGGCGCTCAATTGCGCGGCGCTGCCCAAGGAGCTCATGGAGTCGGAGATTTTCGGACATGTCCGTGGTGCGTTCACGGGCGCGGCCAGTGAGCGAACGGGCGCTGCGCGTGCGGCAGACGGTGGCACGCTGTTCCTCGATGAGGTCGGAGAGATGGACATTTCGCTGCAGGCGAAACTGCTCCGTTTCCTGCAAACCGGCGAAGTGAAACGCGTGGGCAGCGACGCGGTATCCCGCGTGGATGTGCGCATCATCTGTGCCACGAACCGCGACCTCTCCCGGGAGATTGGCGCGGGCCGATTCCGCGAAGACCTCTATTACCGCCTCAACATCCTCAGCCTGCACATGCCG
This sequence comes from uncultured Hyphomonadaceae bacterium, assembly GCA_964625835.1. Lineage (GTDB taxonomy): Bacteria > Pseudomonadota > Alphaproteobacteria > Caulobacterales > Hyphomonadaceae > UBA5336. The sequence continues at coordinate 2,949 of CAZVES010000164.1, read as the reverse complement.
CCCCTGCGTGCGCGCGGCAGTGACGTGATTGATCTGGCGATCAGCTTCCGGGCCCGCTTTGCGCAGGAGGAAGGCCGCGAGGGCGGCGGGTTCGACCCGTCCGCGCTGGATGCGCTGGCCAGCCATCACTGGCCCGGCAATGTGCGCGAACTGCAGAATGTGATCCGCCGCGCAGTGGTGCTTTCGCCAAACGGCGAACTGGACGCCGGGGACCTGTTTCCCGCTGGGGTGCAGGCGGCGCCCGAGACCCCGGAGATCCCCCGCCTGCACTTGGCGAGCCCGGCTGGACCGGCCGGCGAGGCACCCCTGTCACGCCGGTTGCTGCTGGCCGTCATGCGCCCGCTGGCCCAGATTGAGCGTGAAGTCATCGAGGCCGTGATCGAGCGGTGCGATGGCAACCTGCGAAAGGCGGCCGACACGCTGCAGGTCTCGCCCTCGACCATCTATCGCAAACGCGAGGCCTGGGCGGCTGAAGCTGCGTCCCCTTCCGCCGACGGGCTGGCGCGCGCCGCCAATGAATGACATGGCCCATTCGGGTGCCCGGTGCGCCCCTGCTCTGAATCCCGCAGTTTGGGATCCGATACTGGCGGGCGGGCGTGCAAGCCACTACGTTCCCGGCCATGCGCCTTGCCACGATCCGACCCGGAGAGCCCGAAATCTTTGCCGCGCCCCAGGGCGAGGGCCCCACGGCTGGCGAGCCCAGCCTGTTCATCCGCCTGTCCCAGTGCAACCTGCAATGTGTGTGGTGTGACACTCCATATACGTGGAATTTCGAGGGCACCGAATTCCGCCATGCCGACGACAGGCCGGAACGGGCGGCCAAGTTCGACCGCGCCGTCGAGACGGTGGATCTGTCAGTGGAGGATCTCTGTGACCGCGTCCGCCGGCAGCCGCTGAGGCGTGTCATCATCACCGGCGGAGAGCCACTCCTGCAACTCAGGGAGCTGAGCACATTCTGCAGCAGTCTTGCTCACCAGCATCCCGACGACTGGGCCATCGAGATCGAGACCAATGGCACGGTCGCGCCCATGCGCGGCGTCCTTGCCCATGCAAACCAGTTCAACGTCTCGCCCAAGCTCGCCCATTCCGGCAATCGTCAGGAGGTGCGCCGGCGCTGGGATGTCCTGCGCTTTTACGGCAGCGAACCGCGCGCCGTCTTCAAGTTCGTGGTCGCCCAGCCATCTGACCTGGATGAGGTCGACGCGCTGGTCAGCGGCTCTGGCATGAGCCCGTCGCGCACCTGGCTGATGCCGGAAGGGCGCGACAGCGAGACCCTGAAGTCCCGGCTGGCCTGGATTCGGCCAGAGGCCTCGGCGCGCGGCTACCATGTCTCCGACCGGCTGCACATCCATGCCCATGGAGACACGCGCGGCACCTGAAAAAGCCTCTGTGCATGGTCGAAACCGCGTGCCTGTTGAGACGGACACTCTAGCAGCCTGCCAGGGCACTCGACGTCGAAGTCGGTGATCGTGTCCTTGTCGTCGCCCGCACCGGGTGACTTGCCCCCTTCCGGGCTTTGGGGCATGGCAATGGCCAGTCTGTCACTCCGGGATTTCCATGAATTTCCTCACCCAGTTTCCCGTCACCACGGCGCTGATTGCGGCCAACCTCGCGGCGAGCTTCTATGCCTTTTCCAACCGGAACTTCTACGAACAGAACCTGTTCCGCGTCGGCAACATCACAAAGGGCAATGAATGGCACCGGGTGGTGACGTCGGGCTTCCTCCACGTCGATCCGATGCACCTGCTCTTCAACATGTATGCCCTGTTCCTGTTCGGGCGCATCCTGGAAATACGACTGGGCCCGGCCGGTTACCTGATCGTCTATTTCGGTGCCCTTGTCGGCGCGTCGGCCTGGATGCTCTGGGAGAAGCGAAATAATCTCAGCTACAGCGCCGTTGGCGCATCGGGCGCGGTGTCCGGGGTCGTCCTCGGCTTCTGCCTTTTTGCGCCGCTGGCCCAGCTGAGTTTCTTCTTCATCCCCATGCCCGCCATCGTCTTCGGCGGGCTGTTCATCGCCATCAGTCTTTTCCTGTCAAAGCGCCAGAACGCGATCATCGCCCATGGCGCGCACCTTGGCGGCGCGCTGGCCGGTCTGGTCCTGACCGCACTGGTCTATCCGGCCGCGATCACGTCCTTCCTGCGGTCGTTTGGCCTTGCCTGAGGCCGGCGGGAGCGTCAGCGAGGCCCTTGCAGCGCGGGTGGCCTCCGGTGCCCTGCGCGAGGACCCCGAGCAGGCGAAGGCCGCCGGCTGGCTCGACGCTGTCTCCCAGCGCATTCGCGAGGCGAAACCCGGTGGCTGGTTCTCAAAGCCCGAGCCGGCGAGGGGCCTTTACCTCTGGGGCGGGGTGGGGCGCGGCAAGTCCATGCTGATGGACATGTTCTTCACCGCCGCGCCCGTGCCAGCCGGCGAGAAGCGCCGGGTGCATTTCCACGAATTCATAGCCGGCGTGCACGACACGATCGCCGCCTGGCGAAGCCTCACCGGCGCTGAACGCCGCCGCAGCCCCTGGCGTGTGCGCGGGGCGGGCGACGATCCCATCGCGCCGGCCGCAAAGGAGATCGCCGCCAGCGCCCGCCTTCTCTGCTTCGACGAGTTCCAGGTCACCCAGATCGCCGACGCGATGATCCTCTCGCGCCTGTTCGAGGCCCTGTTTGCGCACGGCGTCACCGTGGTGGCCACATCCAACCGCCATCCCGACGAGCTCTACAAGCACGGCATCAACCGCCAGCTTTTCACCCCCTTCATCGCCCTGCTCAAGGAGCGCTGCGAGGTGCACGAACTGGCCAGCGCGCGGGACTATCGCCTGGAACACCTCACCGGCACGCCGGTCTGGCACACCCCGCTTGGCCCCGAAGCAGACGCCGCCATGGACGCCCATTGGGAAGCCCTCACCCTCGGTGCAGAGCCCCAGCGCTGCGAACTCACCATCAAGGGCCGCAAGCTGCC
>CAZVES010000163.1:0-5063 GCA_964625835.1 uncultured Hyphomonadaceae bacterium | reverse complement strand
CCTTGATCCCGGTCTGCAGCGGCACGTTGACCGGATCGCGGTGCATGATCGGCGGGGCAACACGCTCGACAGGCGCCCGGTCCTCGGCATCAATGGCACCTCCCTCATCGAGCGGCTGCCCGAGGGCACCGATCACCCGGCCCAGAAGTGCTTCGCCGACCGGCACATCCACCACCCGTTCGGTGCGGTGCAGCTGGTCGCCGGGACGCAGATGACCGGTATTGCCCAAAACGATCACGCCGACCCGGTCCTCGCGCAGGTTCGACGCAATGCCCATCAACCCCCCCTCGAACGCGACCAGTTCATTGGCGTGCAGATCGGTAAAGCCCACCACCTGCGCCACGCCGTTGCCGACAGACAGGACATGCGCGACCTCTGTCGCTTCGAGACGAGGCGTGATATTTTCAAAAGCCGCATCCAATGGATCAAACAACGTGTCACGCAGGGTTTTGAGCATTTTCACATCACCTCAAAGCGACTTTGCGCGCTCTTTTATCTTGCCTGTGGTTGGTCGGGCGGTATCCAGAAGCTCATCGAGTTCGCGGTGGAGCCGCTTGAGGTGCCGGGCAGCCGACCATTCCATGGTTTGTTCGCCGATGGTCAGGCGAACGCCAAGCAACACCTCTTCGTCTTCGTGATACGCCACCTCGATATCAGTCTCGAACTGCTCGTGGATCGCGCGGGTGATCTTTCGTCGCGCAGCTGCATCAAATGCTGTCGCTGTTTCCACCAGCGCCGGGGCGTCCGCGCTGCCGGCGGCGGCGACCATCTTCTGGCATGTTGCCGTGTCCAGCTCCTTCAGCTTCGCGATGAATTTCTGCGCAATCTGGTCGTCCAACGCGGCCGAGGTGAAATCGGCCACGAGCCGGCTTGAGATGTCCAGAACCTTTTGCCCGGCCTTGCGCTGCATCTCCCGGGCAAAATCGGTGCGCTCCTGCTCGAGCATGCCGCGCCAGTTCTCGCGCTTTTGCACGGCCTCGTCGCGGATCTCCTGCTCCAGTTGCTGCCTCAGGCCATCGGCCGCGACGCGCGCCTCCTCGAGCATCGCCTGCCTTGAGTCCTCAAGCGCCTTGCGCTGCTGGCCCAGGTCTTCGGCCTCGTCCTCCGCCTCCTTGCGCCGTGTCTTGGCATCCGAAAGCCGCTCTTCGATCCGCGCCTCGCGCCGGGCCATGGCGTCGGTTATCGGACGGTAGAGAAACCGTTGCAGCAGCCAGATGAGGACAAGGAAATTGACGATCTGGGCGGCGACGGTCAGCCAGTCGATCTGCATGGCATCAGCCTCCGGGTGCCTGCGTGGCGGCCTCTATCGCGAGATTGGCGAAGGGGTTGGCGAAGATCAGGATCATCGACACCACGAAACAGTATATCGCCGTAGATTCGATCATTGCGAGACTTACGAACAGCGTGCGCGTGATGGTGTTTGCGGCGTCGGGCTGCTGGGCGATGGCTTGCAGCGCCTGGCTGGCGGCGCGCCCTTCGGCGAATGCCGGCCCGATGGAGCCGATGGCGATGGTCAGCCCGGCGGTAAATATCGAGACGACGGCGATCAAGGTTGCTGCATCCATGGTCAGTCTCCTGTGTCTGTGGCGGAAGATTCCTCGGATCTGCGGCGGCTGCGGCTGGCCGATCCGATGTAGACCATCGCGAGGATGGCAAAGATATAAGCCTGGATCAGGCCCGTGAGCAGCCCGAGAACTTGCATGAGAACCGGAAAGAAGAATGGAGCCACGCTGATCAGGATGCCGACGATCACGGTTCCGCTCATGACATTGCCATAAAGCCGGACTGCCAGCGCAATCGTGCGAGACAGCTCGCCGATAAGGTTGAAGGGAAGCATGAACGGGCTGGGCTGAAGATAGGATTTCAGATAGCCGCGCAGCCCGCGGCGGGAGATCGAAAAGAGCGGCACCGCGATAAGCACGCATATGGCGAGCGCCGCGGTAGTGGAAAGCGACCCGGTCGGCGGCTGGTATCCGGGAAAAATGGTCAGCAGATTGGCCGTCGCGATGAACAGGAACAGCGTCCCTATGAACGGCAGGTAACGCATGGGATCCGCGGTGCCGACCTCCTCGATCTGGTCGCGGATCGTGGTGACCACGACCTCCAGCATGACCTGCCAGCGCGACACGGTCTCGCCCTCGCTCAGCCGCGCAGTGATGATCCAAGACAAGAATACCAGCAGCGCCATGACCACCCAGGTGAACACGATCGTGGCATTGAGCCGCAGCCCCTGCCATTCGTAAAGAATCCAGCTGTCGGGACTTATTTCCATGACGCGCCTTCGGGTTCCGCGGCCTTTGCCAGACGCTTGGCGAGCAGCCGAATGGCGATGAACCCCAGCAGCGCAAACACAAAGTCCACGGCTGTTGCGCCGACCCAGACCGCCAGCCACAGCGCGCCCACGAGCAAACCCGCCCGAAGCAGCGCCATTGCCGCGAACAGCCAGACACTCTGCCCCGATGTCAGGATGCGCACCGCGCCCCATAACGCGCCCAAGTATAGTAGGCCGAATGCGGCTCCGGCCAGCAGGGACGGGATAGTCGCAGCAAAGCCCTCAATCATCACGCCCCTCCCGCTGCACCCAGTACCACGCGTTGAGCGCACCCAGAAAAGCGCCGGCCAGCAGCAGCGCCAGGGTCCAGGACGTGTCACCGGGCCAGCGTGCGTCGATCCAGCGGCCCAACGCGATTCCTGCGATGATCGGCACGGCCACGGCCCATCCGACAAGTCCGAACATGCCCAGCCCGAACCAAGGGCTTTCCCTTCGGCGAATTCGGGCCTGCTGCATGCGGGTGGCCTTACGGGTTATGGTCGTGGTCTCGTCCTCGGGGTCTCGCTTCACTGATCCACATCCTGCAATTCGCGGAAACTGCGGATCATATGCGCCTCAAGCCGTGCCAGCGCGGAGCGCGCTTCGCGCTCCCCTTCGGTGTGCTGACGGAATTCGGCATCAACGCGCTCTCGCAGCTGTCCCAAGTCCTTGCTTTCGATCGCATTGCGCACGGCCACCATCACCGTCGCCCCCTCTTTTACCAATGTTCCGGAATTCACTCCCACGAAGCGTTCCAAGCCATCAGCGGTTTCAAACACCAGGATCCCGGCGACCAACTGAGTGACATGGTCCATGTGCCGTGGCAGAATTCCGAAAAACCCGTCCGGCGCCTCTGCCACGACCCGGCGGACGTTATCATAATGGGTGACCCGCTCTGGGGTGATAATCCTAAGCTCCATTCTCCTCCCTTTTCGGTTCCAAGTCATCTACTGTGCCGATCATGTAGAAATCAGCCTCGTCGCGGTCGCCGAATTCGCCGTCGAGAATACGCGCGCAGCTTTTCACCGTGTCTTCCAGCGTGACAAGAACGCCTTTGGTGCCGGTCATCGCCTCGGTGGTAAAGAAGGGCTGGGTCAGGAAACGCTCAAGCTGGCGCGCCTGCCGCACGGTGGCCCGATCCCGTTCCGAGAGTTCCTCAAGCCCGAGCATCGCGATGATATCCTTGAGGTCCTGATATTCTGCCAGCGTGTTTCGCACGGCTCGCGCCACGCGGTAATGTTCTGCGCTGACCGTGCTGGGCGTGAGCATGCTTGAAAAGGATTGCAGCGGGTCGATGGCAGGGTACAGACCTTCGGAGGCTTTCTTGCGCGACAGCATGATCGAGGCGGAAAGATGTGAAAAGGTGTGCGTTGCGGCCGGGTCGGTGAAATCGTCGGCCGGGACATAAACAGCCTGTATCGATGTCATGGCACCGTTATCGGTCGAGCAGATCCGCTCTTCGAGCCCGGCCAGTTCGGTACCGAGCGTCGGTTGATATCCCACCCGGCTGGGCATTCGTCCCAGCAGCCCGGACACTTCCGAGCCCGCCTGCACGAAGCGAAATATGTTGTCGATCAGCACCAGCACGTCGCGGTGCTCTTCGTCGCGGAAATGCTCGGCCATGGTCAGCGCGGCATGACCCACGCGAAAGCGCACGCCGGGGCTTTCGTTCATCTGGCCGAACACCATCACCGTGTTGTCCAGAACCCCGGCCTCGCCCATCTCGCGATACAGCTCCTCGGCCTCGCGCGAGCGTTCTCCGATGCCGCAGAACAGGCAGACACCTTCGTATGCGGCAACCATGTTGTGGATCATTTCAGTGATCAGAACGGTCTTGCCCACGCCCGCGCCGCCGAAGAGCCCGGCCTTGCCACCGCGTTCCAGCGGACTGAGTAGGTCGATTGCCTTGATCCCGGTCTCGAAGATATCGCCTTCGACCCGGCGCTGCGACAGCGGCACCGGATCGCGCAGGATGGGTCGGCGGGCGACGCCCTCCAGCGGATCCCCCGCGTCGATGGTCTCGCCGAACAGGTTGAACATCCGCCCCAGCACCGCGTCCCCAACCGGGACCTCAATGGGCCCCCCGGTGTCGCGCACCTCAAGCCCCAGCCGCAGGTCGCCCGTCGGATTCATGACCAGCCCCCGCGCAACATCATGGGCGGGCAGGCTGGCCACCTCGATTGTGATTTCCGGATCGCTGAGCGTGACGAGCCGCGATGTGATCATTGGCAAGCCGTGCTCGAAACGGATATCGGCAATGCCGCCTTCGATAGCGATGATATGGCCCAAGGTCTTGTCCTGCACCAGCATGTGTCACCTCCGCTCCCTGTGCTGCCACACTAATCGCGAGGCGACCACTGTGACCTTGATCAAGGTTAATGCCGCTGGGCAGATCGAATGATGCGGCGATGGCCTTGCAACGACGCTCGCCTGTGCACCTGAACGGCCCGCCCCGGTTTGACGTCGGTCATGGCGCAGTCGCGCTGCGACCGCTTTTGTGATCCTGACTGAGAGGAATTCGACATGGCCGAAAATTATATTGTCATCTGCACGCCCGTGCGCACCGCCATTGGCACTTTTGCGGGCTCGCTCAAGTCAACGCCCGCGCCGAAACTTGGCGCGGTAGCTATCCAGGCCGTGCTCGAGCGTTCGGGCCTTGATCCGGCGAAGCTGGGCGGCGTCATCATGGGCAATGTCATTCAGGCCGGCACACGCATGAACCCGGCCCGGCAGGCGGCCATCAATGGCGGCG
>CAZVES010000162.1:0-5089 GCA_964625835.1 uncultured Hyphomonadaceae bacterium | reverse complement strand
GCCAGGCCAAGGCCGCTGCCGGGCACATAGTCGGACCGGGTGTTGTCCAGGCGCATGAAGGGTTTGAACGCCGCCTCGCGCTTGTCGGCCTGGATGCCCGGCCCGTCATCATCCACGATGATATCCACCCCGTGCGGCCCGTCCTTCAGGCTGACCTGGACATGCTCGCCATAGGCCACGGCATTGTTGATGAGGTTGGAGATGGCCCGCAACAGCGCAAGGCGCCTGGCGGTGACCTCCACTTCGGGCAATTGATCCAGCTCGATCGCCTCGCCGACCCGCCCGGCCACCTCGCGCACCAATTCGTCGAGCCGCAGGGCGCTGGCCTGTTCGGTCTCCTCGCCGCGGGCAAAAGCGAGGTACTCGTCGAGCATGTCTCCCATGCGGGTGACATCCTGCCTGGCGGCGCGAATGTCTTCATTCTCGTCCAGCATGGCCAGTTGCAGCTTCAGCCGCGTCAGCGGTGTGCGCAGGTCATGGCTGACACCGGCCAGCATGGCGGTGCGCTGCTCGGTGAAGGCGGTCAGCCGCCGGCGCATGTCCATGACGGCGCGCGCGGCATCGCGTACCTCGGTGGCTCCCGAAGGCCGGAAGTCGGGCATGTCATGGCCGCGCCCGAACGCCTTGGCCGCCTCTGTCAGTTGCAGGATGGAACGGACCTGATTGCGAAGGAAACCATAGGCGGCCGCCAGCATCAGCAGGCCAAAACCGAGCACCCAGACGATATAGATGTGTCCGTTGATGATGACCGCCCGTTTGCGCGGAATGGTGAAGACCAGCGTGTCAGCCCCGCTTTGCAGGCAGAGCAGCATGTCGTCGCGCTCACCGGTCAGGGAAATCTCGAAAGGACGGTCCACGCGGGCATTCAACGCCGCCATCACGCTGGGCAGGCGGTTCTGGATCAGGGCCCGATTGTCCGGTTGCGGGCAGGCGCTGGCGATTTCCAGCGTCTCTCCCTGGGTGTCGTTGAACACGTCCAGGCTGGCGCGGGTGACGGCGGGGTCCCGGTCATGGGTCATGGCGATGAGGGCCGTATCGCGGGCCACCGAGTCGGCCAGGCGCTGGTTCACGCTGCGCATGTGCCCGTCGAAGAAATACCATGTCATGCCCACCATCATCGCGACGATGGGGAAGAAGGCGATGAGCGCTATTCTGGGCCAGTAGCCCTTCGGCATGATGTCGCGCAGGCGGATCACGGGGCCCCGCGCTCCAGGCAGACATTCTGGCGGTCGCGCCGGATTTCACTGTAGCCAAGGTCCGCAAGGACGGCGATGGCATCGCGTGACCAGCGGTGGGCGTGGCAGTGCTCCATGATCACGATGCGGGGCCAGAGCGTTTCCGGCGCTGCCTCGAAATGGGGCAACAGAGCCTCATCCTCGTAGCCCTCCACATCGATCTTGAGAACGTCGATCGCCTCCAGCTCTGCCTCCCGGGCGAGGCCTGCGAGGGTCACCACATCGACATCGACCGTGTTGGTGGCATCCGGCAGGCCTGCGGCCAGGCTGGCCATACCGGGCTGGTCGGGGACGGCCAGTGTGGCGCGGCCGGCCCGGGGCCCGATCGCGGCCTGGACGAGGATGTGGGACACCCCGCCCGCCGGGCCCGCTCCTTTCAGGTTGAACTCCAGGCGCTGGAACATGGCCGGCTGGGGCTCGATGGACACGATGGTGCCGCGCGCCATGTGGGCGCGTGCCGCCAGCGAGACCATGCCCACATTTGCACCGATGTCGACAAACACCCCGCCCTGTCGCGGCAGGTGCCGGCGCATGATGTCCAGCTCGGACCGGTTGAACCGGCCCGGATTCAGCAGCGCTTTGATTTCATTGTTGTTGGCGCCAATGTGGATGCGTGCGGGATGGCCCCAGAGCCTGGAGTCCAGTGGCCCCTCATGGGCTTTCCGCAGCAGGCTGGCGATCCAGCGCCGGGCCTGGCCCCGCCCCAGCAGCGTGTGTCGTGAAAGCGCCAGCAAGAGTTTCACCCAGGGCGACGGGGCATAGGTGCCGAAGGCGGGCTGGGGTGTGGGCTCGGTCAAGGGCACGGCTCCGTCAATCGACCAGCAGGCGGTATCCGATGCCGCGCACCGTCTGCAAGTGCACGGGGTCTTTCGGGTCTTTCTCGATCTTTCGTCGCAGGCGCGTGACCTGGACATCAATGGCGCGCTCAAGACCGGTGGATGTGGCCTCGGCCAGGTCCTGGCGGCTGACAGCCTCTCCCGGCGTGGCGGCCAGGCGTGCCAGCAGGGCGGCTTCGGACTCGGTCAGCCGGATGCGGGTCTCGTCATTGGACAGCTCGCTGCGCGTGGCATCGAAGACCATGCCGGATATGCGCACCTCGCGGGCGTCTTCCTCGGCCTTGCCGCGCCGGAGCACCGCGCCGATGCGCAATTCCAGCTCCTCCGGCTCAAAGGGCTTGGCGAGGTAATCATCGGCGCCCCGCCGCAGGCCCTCGATACGGTCATCCGGGTCGCCCCTGGCGGTCAGGATGATCACGGGCGTGTCAATCTCCTCGCGCACGGCAGACAGGAGCGACAGCCCATCCTCACCGGGCATCATGACGTCGAAAATGGCCAGGTCGAAGGCGAGTCTCTGAAACATGCGCCGGGCCGAAGGAGCGTCGCCAACGGCCGTGACGCGATAGCCGTTGCGCACGAGGTAGCGCTTGAGCAGGTCGCGGATGCGGTCGTCATCGTCGACGACGAGCAGGTGGGCCTTGCTCATTTCGCCAGCGCCTCCAGCAGTGTCCGCGCGCCGCTGACACAGTCCGGCCCCGCGCTTCGATAGGCCTGGCGCAGGGCCGCGCGCATGGCCGCGACCACCGGGGCGAGGACGCGCTCGCCGTGCGCCGAAACGGTCAGGGCGCGCCGGCGCTTGTCGCCGCCGGCCTTGTGGCGCTCGACCAGGCCTTTCTGGTCCAGCTCGCCCAGCAGGCGTGCGCAGGTGGGCACGGTCATGTTCAACCGCGCACGCAGGGTGGCCACGTCCTGGCCGGGAAACTGACGGATCGACAGCAGGGCCTGCAGCTCGCCGCGGCTCAGCCCGGCCGACTTGCGCGCGATTTCTGCCGCTGCCGCCAGGGCGCGCTCGCCCGCAAGGATCAGGGCCGCGCCGCGGTCGAGTTCCTCATCGCGCAGGTAAAGCCGCATGTCAGCGGTTGGCGGTGCAGGTGAGTTGACTTGACTTGGCATGGTTTGAGAATGGCCTTTTCAGGATAAAGAGTGCAAGAGCACAGAGCGCTTCGCGTGCAGCGGGCGCCCCAATGAAAAGGATTCCTGTCCCATGGACTTCATCCCATTCGACGATCGCGACGGCCATATCTGGATGAATGGCGAGTTCATCCCCTGGCGCGAGACGAAGGTCCACCTCCTGACCCATTCGCTTCACTACGGCTCGGCCGTGTTCGAAGGCGAGAGGGCCTATGGCGGGCGTATCTTCCGGTCCATGGACCATTCCGCGCGCCTGGTGAACTCGGCCCACATTCTCGACTACGAGATCCCCTTCACGGCCGGGGAGGTGGACGCGGCCAAGCAGGATGTCCTCGCGAAGTCCAGCCTCGGGGACGCATACCTTCGCGCCATCGCCTGGCGGGGCTCAGAGAAGATGGGCCTGTCGGCCAAGGACAACACCATACACCTCGCCATTGCGGCCTGGGAATGGGGCGATTATTTCGATGACAAGATGGCCGGTATCCGGCTCAGTATGGCCGACTGGAAACGCCCTTCTCCGGAAACCGCGCCGCATGATGCCAAGGCCGCCGGCCTCTACATGATCTGCACCATGTCCAAGCACGCCGCCGAGCGGGCGGGCTATGCCGATGCCCTCATGCTCGATTATCGCGGGCTGGTGGCCGAGGCGACCGGCGCCAATGTCTTCTTCCAGCGCGATGGCGCGCTGCACACGCCCACGCCGGACTGTTTCCTGAACGGCCTGACCCGCCAGACCGTGATCGCCATGGCCCGGGCGCGCCAGATCGACGTGGTCGAGCGACAGATCCACCCGGACGAGCTGCCGACCTTCGCAGAGTGCTTCATCACCGGCTCGGCTGCAGAGATCACGCCCGTGCGCGAGATTGCCGGCACAAATTACAAGCCCGGCGAAATGACGGCCCTCCTGATGGAAGACTACCAAAAAGCAACGCGGGGCGAGCTCGCAATTCCGGCGTGATTTCAGGGGCATGACAGATGGCTTCGCGCCAGATTTCAAACCTTGCCTAGATTTAACGTCCGCTGGCGATTTCTGCCGCTAATGTTGTATTTATGTCAGGGGTAGAGAGCATGCAAAGCGTGAATCGGGCGGGACTTCTGGTGCTGGTGGCCGGTGCCCACGCATCCCTTCTTGGTGTGGTAGCCTGGCGCGTGGTGCCGCTGGTCATGGGTCCGGGCGATGACGCGAAACCGATCGAACTGGTGCCCCAGGCACCGAAGCCACTGGCGGAATTGCCGGAACTCTACTCCTTCTATGATGTGCCACTGCGTGAAGTGCGTCAGGGCGATGTGTCCACCGCGGCCCTGCCGGCGCCCGACGCCTACCCCCAGTTTCGCAACCTTGAAGCGTCCATGCGCCTGGTGACGGCGACCGAGACGCCCGAAGCGACCCCACCGCCAGCATCGGAGAAACCCGCTGTCGTGCTGGCTCGGGCCTCGGAGGCCGACCAGGCCGAGGCCTTTCCGCCCCTGCCCGATGAGGCGACACAGGAAGCGCTGCGCAACATGTTGTGTGATCGCATGAGCGCGTCTGAGGATGCCGCTTGCATGGCCGCACCGGCACCCAGATTTGTCTCCGCACAGGTGTCACTGGAGGGCCAGGCGGCCAGCGAAGCCGAATTCTATGTCGACCAGACCTGGCGGCAGCTCACGACGTCGCGCCAGCGTTCGGCTGGTGGCGAGGTGGCGCGCACCGTGTTTGCTGGTCGCAGCGTGCGCGAGAGGGCCCGGCGTGTGGCGCCAAAGGTGACTCCCGCCCGCCACCAGCGCCGCGCCGACGGACCGGCTCCCATTATCTATCGCTAGCCCATTGAGACCGTTTGACGGTTGGCCTGGATTTGTCTGGCAGGCCGGGCCGCGCTTCAGCGTGTGAACCGGGCGACCCCGTAA
>CAZVES010000161.1:3441-5131 GCA_964625835.1 uncultured Hyphomonadaceae bacterium | reverse complement strand
TTGGCATCTACAGCGTGATGTGGAGCGAGCACTGCTCCTACAAATCCTCGCGCCGGCACCTGTCGAAATTCCCCACGAAGAACGCCCATGTCATCCAGGGCCCCGGCGAGAATGCGGGCGTCATCGACATCGGCGACGGGCAGGCGGCCATCTTCAAGATGGAGTCGCACAACCACCCATCCTACATCGAGCCCTATCAGGGCGCGGCGACGGGCGTGGGCGGCATATTGCGCGATGTGTTCACCATGGGCGCGCGGCCCATCGCGCTGGTCAATGCCCTGCGCTTTGGCTCGCCCGATCACCCGAAGACGCGCAGCCTCGTGGCCGGCGTCGTTGCGGGCATCGGCGGCTATGGCAATTGCGTCGGGGTGCCCACGGTGGCGGGCGAGACCCAGTTCGACAAGGGCTACAATGGCAACATCCTGGTCAATGCCATGGCCGTCGGCCTGGCGGATCAGGACAGGATTTTCTACGCGCGCGGCGCCACACCCGGAAACCCGATCTTCTATGTCGGCTCGAAGACGGGCCGCGACGGCATCCATGGCGCGACCATGGCGTCCGCGGAGTTCTCCGAAGGCGACGAGGAAAAGCGCCCGACCGTGCAGGTCGGTGATCCGTTTACGGAGAAACTGCTCATCGAGGCCTGCCTTGAACTGATGGCCACGGACGCGATCCAGGCGATCCAGGACATGGGCGCGGCGGGGCTGACCTCCTCCAGTGTCGAAATGGCCGACAAGGGCGGGGTCGGCGTAGAGATGGATCTCGATCTCGTGCCCCAGCGCGAGGTGGGCATGACAGCCTATGAGATCATGCTGTCTGAGAGCCAGGAACGCATGCTCATGGTGCTCAGGCCGGGCAAGGAAGAGGTCGCGAAGGCGATTTTCGCCAAATACGACCTCGACGCCGAGGTCATCGGCATGACGACCGATACCGGCCATATGCGTTTGAAACAGTTCGGCGAAGTGGTGTGCGATATTCCCGTTGCTCCGCTCGCCGAGGATGCGCCGAATTACGATCGTCCGTGGGCGGAGCCAAAGCCCCGCGCGCCCCTCGACATCTCCAAATATCCTGAGCCGGAGGATTATGGCGAAGTGCTTCTGAAGCTGATGTCCTGCCCGGACATGGCCAGCAAACGCTGGATCTGGGAGCAGTATGACCGCCATGTGATGGGCGACACGGTGGACAGCTCGCAGAGCATGGGCGACGCCGCCATTGTCCGCATCCACGGCACGAACAAGGCGCTCGCCATCTGCTGCGACTGCAACCCGCATTATGTGAGCGCTGACCCCTATGAGGGCGGCAAGGCGGCCGTGGCGGAGGCCTATCGCAACCTTTCCGCCGTCGGCGCGCGGCCCATCGCCATCACGGACAATCTGAATTTCGGCAATCCGGAGCGGCCCGAAGTCATGGGCCAGATCGTGCGCGCCATAGAGGGCATGGCCGAGGCCTGCCGCGCGCTCGATTTCCCGGTCGTATCGGGAAATGTCAGCCTTTACAACGAGACTGATGGCAAGGGCATACCGCCGACGCCGGTCGTGGGCGGGGTGGGCCTGATCGAAGATGTCTCGAAGATCGCCACGCTTAAGGGCGCCCAGCCGGGCGACGCGCTGATCCTGATCGGTGAAACGAAGGGCCATCTCGGTGCTTCGCTTTATGCGCGCGAATGGCTCGGCCTGGAGGGCGACGCCCT
>CAZVES010000161.1:0-3341 GCA_964625835.1 uncultured Hyphomonadaceae bacterium | reverse complement strand
CCCCTATCCCACCTGCGCGAAGCCCATGAGGGCTGGCTGCCTTCCTATATGAGCGCGGTGGGCTAGGATCGGGTCAGCCCTGAGGCTGGGGCTCGGGCTCTGTGGGGCCAACACTTTCGCCACTGGCGGGGGGCTCATCGCTCCAGGGCTCGGACGTGGTCTCGCCCGATTTCGCCCGGCGCCCGCCGCGAAAGCGCGAGAAGCGGCCCGCGCCATCTTCGAGCTTGCGCAACTCCTCGTCCAGCTTCGACATGGTGCGTGCAAAGCCCGGATCGGTTTCCTTACGCCAGGCGCGCTCGGCCTGTGCCATGGCATAGGCCACGGCCACAGAGCGGATGTCGCGCGGCACGACCTGGTCTGCGCCATCAAGGCCCGCAGAGACCAGGGCCCAGTCGGCACTCGCCTTGCGCGCGGCAAGGTGGCGGGCCAGCCGCAGCGGTGAGTTTTCGCGGTAATGCACGAGGGACAGGACACCGGCGCGGCGCTCTTCCATCGCTTCAAAGCGCAGCATGATCACGTCGAACAGGCGCTCGCGCGGTGTCTCGTCAAGGTCGATGCCCTCGCCGGACATGGCCTTGTCGAAATGGCGTTCGGCGGCCTCGGCCAGGCTTTCGACGCTCGCCACTCCGTGAAAATCATTCAGGGTCAGGCCGGAGGCGGCCGCGATGTCCGACAGTGTCAGCGCGCTCCAGGCCCGTGTCCCGGCCAGTTCCAGCGCGGCCTGCACGCCCTTTTCGATGATCTCTTCGCGCGTCAGCGCCATGGTGTCCTCATGCGCCGCCCGACAGGGCCTTGTCCCGGGCCAGGGCGGCTTTCAATGCTTGCATGAACAAAGATGGCATCGCGCCGTCCGCCATCAAGGTGTCCAGCGCGGCCTGGGTGACTCCATTCGGCGAGGTGACGGCCCGGCGCAGGTCCGCCGCCGGCTCGCCACTCTGCGCCAGCAGGCTGGCCGATCCGTCAATCGTGTGCACCGCCAGCCGGGCGGCCATGTCGGCGGGCACGCCAAGCGCCTCCGCCGCATCGGCCAGCACTTCGGCCAGAAGGAAAACATAGGCCGGGCCGCAGCCGGAAAGCCCCGTGGCGGCCTGCAGGGTGGCCTCATTCATGGGCCCTTCGACATGGCCGAGCGGGGCGAGCAGGGCACGGGCGGTGTCCATGTCCGCGTCCGAGCAGGCGGGCGCGGGGCTCACAAGCGCAACGCCCATGCCGATGGCGCCCGGCGTGTTCGGCATCACGCGGATGCAGCGGGCCGTACCCAAGGCGTCCTCCAGACCTGTGAGCGTGACGCCGGCCATGATTGAGATGACGAGCGTGTCCGGGCCGGTCCAGGCTTTCAGGTCTTCCAGCACGTGCGGAAACACCTGCGGCTTGACCCCGACCATGAGAACGCTGGCGGGGCGCGGTTCGGGATTGAGCTCGACGCGGCCAGCGGCCTCCCAGCCGCGCACGGTTTCGCTGGGATTGGGATCCACGATCACAGGGCAGTTCGGCGGGTCAGCCTTCAGCCAGCCTGCCGCAATGGCCCCGCCCATGTTTCCCGCGCCGACGAGAACGACAGGCGCAGACGGCTGGCCCATCAGGCCTCGCCCATGGTCTCGAACATGACCGCGTCGATCGCCTCGCGCGGGGACTTGCCAGCCCAGATCAGGAAATTGAAGGCCGGCACAAAGCGCTCGCAGCTGTCCACGGCCGCGGCCATGAGCGAGCGCAGCTCGCCTGTGCTCGGTACGTCGCGGTCCAGCATGGGCAGGGCGTGGCGGAAGATGATCACGCCTTCCTCGGCCCAGTAGTCGAAGTGGCCGAGCCACAGCCGCTCATTGCAGAGCATGACCAGTTCAGCCAGCGCGGCGCGCTTTCCCGGCTGGGGCTTCACGTCCAGCGTGACGGAGAAATGGATGGCGGCCGGCTCACGGCGCATGGCGAACAGTGCCCCCATGTCGCCCCAGCGGGTCGGGCAGATGCACTGGATCGCATCATCGCCTTCCTCGCGCTCATGCTGCCAGCCATTGGCCTCCAGCATGTCCTCGATCACGTCGAGCGCTTCGATGTCTGTCGTTTCGATATCTGTCTGGCTCAAGCTCATTGCCTCGCCCTTTCGAATCATGGCGACCGCGGGGATCGCTCGCGCAAGCTAACGATGCGCTGAGTCGGCTGCAACACTGCAACCTGGGTTTGTCCACGGGAAAATGCCCGTTAACTGTCTTTTTTGTGACCGGATTCGAGCGCCTCGACACGTGCTTCCAGGGCCTCGACCCGCTCAAGCGCGGCGACAGCAAGTGCCTTGAGCGCCTCGATTTCGTCCCGGCTGGCCAGGTCCATGTCGGCGATCATCCCGCGCACGCGCGACTGCATCACGGTGCGCGCCTCATCGCCTGCCGTGCGCGCCGCGCCCATGGCGCCTGTCATCAGTCCGGCAATATCGTCAAGAAACGGAGGTGTGTTGGACATCGGGCGGACTCCTCAGGGATCGGCACCGGAATGGTGCCAGACGGCGCTTGCACTCGGCCATTGTGTCATGCACATGGGGGCAAACGCCACAGGGGAAAAGACCCGATGATGACGCACATCGCCATGGGCGCATTGAGCTTTCCCGAATTCAGCCCGGCCCTGGTTGAGGTGTTCGGCTTCCCCATTCGATGGTATGCGCTATCCTATATCGCCGGGCTGTTGCTGGCCTGGCGGTATGCCCTGGCCCTGGTCAAGCGCCCGGCGCTGTTTGGCAGTGCCAGCCCGGCCACACGCGACGACATTGACGACCTTGTCTTCTACGCGACCCTGGGGGTGATCCTGGGCGGGCGGCTGGGCTATATCCTGTTTTACCAGATCCCGTTCGAGCCGGGCCGGATCGCCGACGACCCCCTGATGCTGCTGCGTGTCTGGGAGGGCGGGATGAGCTTCCATGGCGGCCTGATCGGCGTGGCGCTGGCCCTGTTCTGGATCGCCCGCCAGAGGGGCGTCAGCCTGATGGCAATCGGCGACATTGCGGGCGTGGTCACGCCCATCGGCCTGTTTTTCGGGCGCACGGCCAACTTCATCAACGCTGAACTCTATGGCCGCCACACCGATGGTCCCCTGGGCGTGGTGTTCCCCGAGGCCAATGTGGGCGGCGCGCCCGGCGCCTATGACTGGGCCACCGGAACATGGGTGTACTGCGCCGACCTGATCACCGAGCGAGGCGCGGCCTTTGCCCGACAGTTCGGCTGTGACGGCCCGGAAATGCCGCGCCATCCCAGCCAGCTCTACGAGGCGGTCCTTGAAGGGCTTGTTCCCTTTATTGTGCTCAGCGTGCTGACCTGGCGGTTCGGCCTGCTGAAGCGGCCCGGCCTGGCGGCGGGGCT
>CAZVES010000160.1:3150-5145 GCA_964625835.1 uncultured Hyphomonadaceae bacterium | reverse complement strand
TCCGCAAACCGGTCGGACGCGCGGATGAGTTGGTCGACGATGCCGGGCTCCAGACTGGAATGGCCAGCGTCCGGAACGATGTGCAACTGGGCGTTCGGCCAGGCCTTCTTCAGCGCCCAGGCCGAGGATAGCGGCGTGACCACGTCATATCGTCCATGGACAATAAAGCCGGGCATGTTGCGCGCCTGCAAAACCTTGCTGGCCTGCTCCAGCAGCCAGCCATCCCGGTCAAAGAAACCCTTGTTGAAGAAGTAGTGGCATTCGATGCGGGCAAAGGCGTCCAGGAAGTCGTCCTCGTCGAAGCGGGGCGGGGTGCGCAGAGCCCCGCGCAGGGACAGGGTTTCGCCTTCCCAGCGCGCCCAGGCGCGGGCCGCCGACAGTCTTTCCTCACGGTTCTCGCCGGTCAGCCGCCTGTGGAAGGCGCCGACCAGGTCGCCGCGCTCGGCTTCGGGGATCGGCGCGGTGTAGCGCTCGAAGGCGTCGGGGAACAGGCGGGAGGCGCCTTCCTGGTAAAACCATTGGATCTCCGAATCGGTGATCAGGAAGACGCCGCGCAGCAGCAGGCCCAGCGTGCGTTCTGGATGGGTGACGCCATAACACAGCGAAAGGGTGGAGCCCCAGGACCCGCCAAAGACGACCCATTTGTCCACGCCCAGATGCTCGCGCAGGGTCTCGATGTCGGCGACAAGGTCCCAGGTCGTGTTCTCCCGCAGCTCCGAATGGGGCCGCGAACGACCGCACCCGCGCTGGTCATAGAGGATGATCCGATAGCGCGATCCATCGAAGAACCGGCGCATTTCAGGGCTTGAGCCGCCGCCGGGCCCGCCATGGATGGCCAGCACGGGGACACCGCGGGGGTTTCCGCTTTCTTCATAATAGATCTCGTGGAGATCGGATACGCGCAGGTGGCCGGTGCGGCGGGCTGCGTGTCGCGGGTAAAGAGTCCGCCTTGTGGGAACAGTGTTCATATCCTCTTCACCTATCTGCGAATATCATCGGAATAAAGGCTGGACGGGCGATTTCTCGCATGCCACTCATGTGGACAGCGGGGCAACAGGTAACTGGCGGCAGTTCATATGCGTATCGTTTTCTTGGGAGCCACCCTCTGTGTGTTGGCGGGGTGTGCAACAGTATCCATGGTGCCCGGTGAGGCGACTGTGGAAACCGGCCTCAGCGCCGAACAAACCGCCCTCCGCGCCACCTCTGAAGCCTATTGCGAAACACTTGAAGACAAGGGCTGGGTCAGCGCTTCCAACGGGTTTGCCAACCTCGCCTCCATCCTGATGCATGGCCAGTCGGCTGAGGGCGATGGCACGGGGTATCTCGACCAGTTCGAGGATGCCACCGACAGCCCGGCCGAACTGGTGTCGCGCATCGCAGCCGATGCCGCATCGGCCCGCGCGGGCCTGCAGGGTGTCACCCTGGAAGCCAGCCGTGTCCTGGCCGACCAGTCTGCCGAGACACAGCGCGGCGACGTCACCAGCTTCGAGCGCGCCCTTGTTCGCGCCCAGAGGGCCAGCCGCGCCTTCTCCAGCGCCCGCGACATTGTGGCCGGAAGAACGAGCGAGACCGGTCCTGCCGATGAAGCCATTGCGGCCTTCGAGGGCGACATCGACGATGCGCGGCGCCTGGCCGACGAGTTGGCCAACCGCTATGCCGGCATTGGCGAAACGTCGATCTGATCTTTGAAGCGGTTCAGCCCCGCGCGGCGAAGGCCACCGCGCCCCATCCTGCCAGCAGGGTCACCCCGCCAATCGGCGTGATCGCCCCGAACCAGCGCGGCGCACCCAGCGCCATGGCGTAGAGCGTGCCTGCGAAGATCACTGCACCGAGAATGAAGGCCCAGCCGCCCCAGACGGTCATCCCGCCGCGCCCGGACAGGCTGACGGCGAGGGCCGCTGCGGCGTGGACCATGGCGTAGAGCGTCGCGGTTTCCCACCAGCCAGTGGCCTCGGGGCTGAGCCGACCCTCCAGCCCATGGGCCCCGAACGCGCC
>CAZVES010000160.1:0-3050 GCA_964625835.1 uncultured Hyphomonadaceae bacterium | reverse complement strand
CATCCCCTCACTCCCTCGGCAATGCGTAGGTCACGATAGCATGGCTTGACGGGGCCTTCGAGCCCTCACCGCGAATGCCCACCTCCGCCACGGCCAGGGTGCGGCCGAGCTTGAGGAGTTTTGCCTCTGCAATCACCGTCTGGGTGATGAGCGGGCGCAGGAAGCTCATGTTCAGACTGGTGGTCACGGCCATGGGCACGATGCCGGTGCGCGTGAAGATGGCGGCATAGGTCACCGTGTCGGCCAGGGACATCTGTGTCGGGCCGGAGACATAGCCGCCGGGGCGCAGATGGGCATCGGTCACGGCAAGGCGCATGCTGGCTGTCCCCTCGCCCAGGGCAATGAAATCGGGCGCAGTGCCATCAAAGGCCTCTGTGAAAAACGCCTTCAATTCGTCGATACTTGGGGGCTTTGCCATGACTCTCGCCGCCTCCTGCATTGATTAAGCCCGATTTCCTGCCAGTGTATCGCAAGAACCGCGCCCGCCAAGAGGCGCACCAGAAGGGAGGCGCCGGGCACCCGGCGAAATGCGATGCTGACTGAAGGCGACGAATACCCGATTCACCAGACGCCGGAGCCGGTGGCCTTTGCCGGGTCTGACCGGAATTTCTACGACCGGTTCTTCTTCAATGGCTACAGCCCCGATGGCAGCGTGTTCTTCGCCTGCGCCTTCGGGGTCTATCCCCATCTCAACGTCATGGACGGGGCGGTCTCCATCCTGCACGATGGGGTGCAGAAATCGGTCTTCGTCTCCCGCGCGTTGAACATGGAGCGGATGCGCACCGAGGTCGGCCCGCTCTCCATCGAAGTGGTCGAGCCCCTCAAGCGCATTCATGTGCGCCTCAAGGCGGCCGAGGGCCTCAGCCTGGATGCCGAGTTCACGGGCCGGCATTTCCCCATCGAGGAGCCGCGCTTCACCCATCGCCAGGGCCCACGCATGCTGATCGACTGCACGCGCATGACCCAAAACGGCCACTGGACCGGCACACTGTCGGCCGATGGCGTGGCCCATGACATCAAGTCCTGGGCAGGCACGCGCGACCGCAGTTGGGGCGTGCGCCCGATCGGCGAGCGCGACCCCCAGCCGCTGGTGCCGCTGCAGCTGCCGCAATTCTACTGGCTCTGGGCGCCGGTGAACTTCCCGAACCTGTCGCTCTTCTTCCATGTCAACGAGGACGCATCGGGCGGGGCCTGGAACACGCGCTCCGTGCTCGCCATGGACGGGGCCCCGCGCGAGGAGCTTGCCCATCTCAACCGACCGAAGATGGACGTGACCTGGGCCCGGAACACCCGCCGGGCCGGCGAGGCCACTCTGCATGTCGAGGATGGCGAGGGCCGGCCGCACACGGTGCGCTATGAGCCGCTCTCGACCTTCCAGATGAAGGGCATCGGCTATGGCCACCCAAGCATGGGCCACGGAACCTGGCGCGGCGATGGCGTCGTCACCCGCGAAGACTACCGCCCCGGCGACCTGCCCTGGCAGCAGCCGGAAAACCTGCACATCCAGGCCATCGTGAAGGCGGTGCATGAAGGCCCGGACGGGCTCAAGAGCGAGGGCGTCGGCATACTGGAACAGCTCTGCATCGGCCCGCACGCGCCCAGCGGCTGGAAGGATGTGCTGGATGCCTGATCCGCTCCAGTACCCGGACCTGGCACAGCAATTCGCCGGCTATTACAGCGCCCGCATCGCCCATGGCGCGCCTGTTGCGGTCACCGCCATCACGCGCATTCCCGGCGGGGCGAGCCGGGAGACCTATTCCATCGACATCGAGGTCGATGGCCGGCCGCGCGGGCTCATCCTGCGCCGCGACCCGGCCGCCAGCCTGATCGACACGGACCGCGCGGTGGAATTTGCCGCCATCCAGTCCGCCTGCGGCCATGGCGGCCTGCCCGTGCCCGAGGCGCTGGCGCTGGAGACCGATCCCGGCCCGCTCGGTGCGCCCTTCTTCCTGATGGAGCGGATCGATGGCGGGCAGGCGCTGAACCCATTCAAGGTGGACGCAATCGAGCCCCACAGGCAGGCCATTGGCGAGCAGTTCTTCCGCCATCTCGGAAACATTGCCGCGGTCCCGGTCGAGGGCTCGCCCCTGGCGAAGGTCATCGACACGCCAGCGCCTGAGGCCTGCTGGCGCCGGGAGCTGGACTATTGGGCAGGCGAGATCGCAAACGATCAGTCCAGGCCTGAACCCATTGCCGAAGCCGCGATCCGTTGGCTGCGCGCCAATCCGCCGCCCCCGGCCCAGCGCCTTTCCATCGTCCATGGCGACTATCGCAGCGGGAATTTCCTGCATGACGGGGCAGGGACCATGACCGCCATACTGGACTGGGAAATGGCCCATATCGGCGACCCCTATGAAGACCTCGCCTGGGCGAGCGATCCGCTCTGGTGCGGCGGCGACCGGGAGCGCGCGGCGGGCCTTCTGCCCTGGCCAGAGGCGATCGCCACCTGGCAGGCGGCATCGGGCTGCGCCTTTGATCCCGCCGCTTTCGAATGGTGGTCAATCTTTGCCAGCGTGAAGGCCATGGGCATCTGGATCAGCTCGGCGCGCGCCTTTGCAGAAGGCGAGAATGACGATCCGATTCTCGCCTGGTCGGGCTGGTTCACCCATGCGGCCCACGAGGTCATCCTCGCCTCGCGGCTTGCCCCGAAATTCGGCGTGGAGGTCCCGGCATGAGCGATATCGGCATGATCCTGGACCGGATCGGGCGCACCCTGGTCATCGAGGTCGGCCCGGCGCTGGAGGGCCATTATGCCGCCGGCAAGGCGGGGCTTTCGGGCCTCATGGCCGTGATGGCGGGCGAGGCCTGGGACGGCGCGGCAGACCGGCTCTCGCGCGAGATTGACGGCATGAAGGCCCTGCTGGCAGCGGGCGGGGACGCCGAGGCCGCGGAGGTCTCTTCCGAAAGCCTGAAGCTCAGCGACCTGCAGGCCGCGCGCAATGAACTGGCCGAGCGGCTGATCGCGCTGCAGGCCGGCCTGGAGACCGACGACAGCGAGGCGGCGCGCGCGCTGAACACGCAGATCTGGGGCTTCCTGCTGGCCACCGCCG
>CAZVES010000159.1:0-5177 GCA_964625835.1 uncultured Hyphomonadaceae bacterium | reverse complement strand
CCTGACGAAAAATCTAAGCGGCCAAGTGGTGCAATTTGGTCGGAAACCGCCCTAGGGCGTGCTGCCTCACATGGACGGCACGGGCCGGTCCCTCTCGATCGGCTTGCCCGCCTCTGGCTTGCCCGCGCCTTTGCCATAGCCATGCTTTTTCAGAAGGCCGCGCAGCTGGTGATAGCTCAGGCCGAGCGCCTCGGCCGTGCGGCCCTGATGGCCGGCATTGGCGGCCAGCGCAGCGTCCAGGACCTGCATCTCGAACGTCGCCACGGCCGCCTCGAAGTCTGCAGGCACAGCGTCGAGTGGGGGCAGGGTCGCAGACCGGGCTTCCTGGGCGGGTTCTGTCACCGGAGCGCCATTGCCGGGACGCCAGGGCGAAGCGAACGGATCGAGCGCGCGCGGGTCGAAACGCACCGGTTCGGTGGGCGCGCTGGCCATGGAGCGGTGGGCCAGGCGCTGGGCGAAATTGCGCAGCTCGCGCACATTGCCCGGCCAGTCATGGGTCTCGATGGCGGCAATGGCGCTTGGCGCGAAGCCCGGAAAATCCATGCCCATCTCCACCGCCATGCGCCGGGCAAAGAAGTCTGCCAGGAGTGAGACGTCCCCGTCCCGCGCGCGCAGGGGTGGCAGGGTGATCACATCGAAGGCCAGCCGATCAAGGAGATCGGCGCGAAAGTCCCCGGCCGCGACCAGGTGCGGAAGGTCGGCATTGGTAGCGGCAATGACGCGCACATCGGTCGTCAGCAACTTCTCCCCGCCCAGGCGCTGATATTCGCCATACTCGATCACACGCAGCAGCTTCTCCTGCACGCGAGAAGAGGCCGTGGCGATCTCGTCGAGGAAAAGCGTGCCCCCATCGGCCAGTTCAAACCGGCCCGCCCGGCGATCCGTTGCGCCGGTAAAGGCGCCGCGCTCATGGCCAAACAGCTCGCTGTCGAGGAGGTCCTCCGACAGAGCCGCGCAGTTGACCTTGATGAAAGGGCCCTCCCAGCGGCGCGACAGGAAGTGCAGCCGCTCGCCAATAAGCTCCTTGCCCGTCCCACGCTCGCCGATCACCAGCAGCGGCCGGTCAAGCGGGGCGACCCGGGAGGCATGCTCCAGCGCCTCCAGCCAGGCGGGGCTTTCGCCAATCAATTGGGGGACGCTGCCGATCATGGGTCTATTATACTAAATAATATCGTCAATTCTACCAAATTATTCGCACAACAGACCCATATAATTTCGATGGGGCGTCTCTGGAACCTTTTATATCCATATATTTCAATGCACTGGCGGATTAATCCCAAACTGGCACGGTCCTTGAAACTCATTGGGCATGCTCAGGGCGGTTAGGGGCCGCCAACCAGAAGGAGAGATGAGAAAGAAGATGACAGATCACGATTACACCCCCCGCGACACCATAGACACAGGCCGGTTCGGCCGCTGGCTGTCCACGCGTCCGGCAGAGACCTGGATGTTCTTTGCCGCGGGCATCTTCCTCGGCGGATTCTTCTTCTGATCGCGGCTCGCCCGCTTCCTCCCCAAACACCTACCCGAAAGGAACTTCAGATATGGGACTTTTCTCCCGCTTCGGTGACATCATCAATTCCAACCTCAATGCGATGCTGGACAGTGCCGAAAACCCCGAAAAAATTGCGCGCCTGATCATCCAGGAAATGGAAGACACCCTGGTGGAGGTCCGCACCGCTGCGGCCCGCGCCATGGCCGACAAGAAGGAGATGGAGCGCGAGATCGCCCATTACACCTCGGTGCGTGACGACTGGAACAACAAGGCCGAGCTGGCCATCGACAAGGGCCGCGAGGACCTTGCCCGCGGTGCCCTCATGGCCAAGCAGAAGGCCGAAAGTGAGATTGCTCGCCGCCAGGACGCCATGACGGCGGCCGACGAGGCTTTCCACAAGCGTCAGGACGACCTGGCCAAGCTGCAGGACAAGCTGAGCGAGGCCAAGGCCAAGCACCGCGCCCTGATGATGCGCCGCGAGGCCGCCGAACAGCGCATTCGCATGCGCACCCAGACCCATGACGGAAAGGTCGACGAGGCTCTGGCGCGTTATGCCAATATCGAGCGGAAGGTCGACGAGATGGAGGCCTATGCCGACACGATCAAAGGCCGCGAGCCGAGCCTGGAGGCCGAATTCGCCGCGCTTGAAAGCAATGAGGCCGTCGAGGCCGAACTGGAAGCTCTCAAGGCCAAGCGCAATGGCACCAAGCCAAAGGCCGTGAAAGGCGGCAAGGGTGAAGCCTGATGCTGATGCCCTTCGCCATACTCGCCGGCATCATGGCCGTGCTCACCACGCCCGGCCTGATCGCCCAGCACCTGGCCGCCCGGCGCGCAAAAGCCATTGGTTCGGAGGACTAGGACATGGACATCTGGATCCCACTCATCGCGATCCTTGCCCTATTCATCGGGCTGCCCGGCATCATCCTCCACTACATCACCGAGTGGCGGAAACTGAAAAGCCTGCAGCCAGACGATGAGCGGATGCTCGAGGATTTGTGGCGCTCCGCCAAGCGCATGGAAAGCCGCATCGAAACACTGGAAACCCTGATCGAAAGCGAGGGCGGCCCGACCCGCCCTGCCGCTGAAGACGACTTCAAGAGGAGATATGACCAATGACCCGGGATTATACCGGCTCGCCCAACCCGACTCAGCTCAAACGCTCGCGCACCAACAAGGTCTGGGCCGGGGTCTGCGGCGGCATCGGCGAGCGTTTTGGATGGGATCCCGTTCTCGTCCGTGTGCTGTTCGTGCTCAGCTTCTTCTTCCTGCTCGGCCCGGCCATCTTCATCGTCTACTTTGTGATGTGGATGATCCTTCCATCGCGTCGGCCCGGGGAGGACCGGGTACACCGAAACCCGGAGGAACAGGAATTCTGGCGCGGCGTCTCCGACCGTCCGGCCGCAACCTTCTCGAACCTCAAATACACGTTCCGGGACCTGGACGACCGCCTGCAAAGGCTGGAGCGCTCCGTCACCTCTGATGAGTGGCGCCTGCGCAAGGAATTCCGGGACCTGGAAAGCTGACAACCTCACCCCGGGGCGCAAGTAGCCAGAGGCCGGCGCCCCGCTCCACTGCAAACTCGGCGCGATCGAGAAAGAAGGACAGAGATTATGCGCAAGGGGACTTACACACGCCATCAGGGCCGCATCGGCTTTGCCATCGCCGCAGCCATCATCGCGGCCATCGCACTGGCCTCGTCCACAAGCGGGCTTCACATCACCGCCGGCAATGTCGCCATGAGTATGGATGTGACCGCGGAAAAAGGTCTGCACCTGCGTTTCGGCAAGGCGAACGGTGCCTGAAGACGATCAGATCGCCAGTCCTTTTGGCGCAATCGCTTCGAGCTGCGCCATGAGGTCCGGCGGGGTCGGCAAGACCTTCCGACGCTCCAGGTCGAAGGTGACGGCCACCGCCTCACTGGTCATCCAGGCCTGGCCGCTCACAGGATCAAGCATCCAGTGAACGAGTGAATGGGTCTTCTCCGCCACGCTGTTGAGGCCGGTGCGAATTTCGAAAAGATCGCCCATGCGGGGCCAGCGCCGATAGACCAGCCGATACTCCAGAACCGCTGCGCCCATGGGCACGTCGCCGGCCGCCTCGGCCACCTGGCGGCGCCAGTCATAGAGCAGGTTTGGCACAGCGTCTGACACCCGGCCCATGAACCAGGGCGCCCACATCGTCCCGAAGGCGTCGCAATGTCCCGGCAGGACCATGCCCCGCCCGATGACGGGCACGCCCGTCGCCTCGGCCACGGCCAGCGTCGCCCTGTCACCTGGCAGGCAATCGCCGCCGGGGGTGAGGCTGCGCGGGCGTGTGTCGTCCGGCGGCGTGTCGATAAGGCGATCCAGCGCCGCGCGGGTGCGCACCGACCATGGGAAAGGCCGCGCTTCGCGGGCCGTGGCATGGAGCAGCCGCGTGCGGAAACTCGCCGCCGGGGTGCCGTCGCCATGGCGGATTTCCTGATAGAGGTCGACGCTGGTGTCATCGAAGCTGACCACGCAGCCCTGCATGGCCAGGGGTCGGCCGGGCATCACCTCGCGGATGAAGCGGATATGGTGTTCTGCGGGCACCAGTGTCGAAGGAGAACTGGCCGCAAACGCATTCGGCAGATCAATCGCGCGCGCAAAGGCACCGAGCCCTTCCATGGCCTTCTCGACATAGATGCGCACATTCATGTGCCCCATCTCGTCGCAATCCCAGGTGTTCGCGCTGCCCTGCCAGAGGGGGATCATCCAATCACCCCGGTGATCGCCGCGCGGGCGGCCAGCTGTGGCGACATGAGGTGGGTGCGCCCGCCGCGGCCCTGCCGGCCTTCGAAATTGCGGTTGGAGGTCGACGCGCAGCGCTCGCCCGGGCTCAGAATGTCCGGGTTCATGCCAAGGCACATGGAACAGCCCGGCTCGCGCCACTCAAAGCCTGCCTCCATGAAGACCATGTCCAGCCCTTCATCCTCGGCCTGAGCGCGCACCAGACCAGAGCCCGGCACCACCATGGCGCGCACGCCATCGGCCACGCGCTGGCCCCGCGCGATGGAGGCAGCGGCACGCAAATCCTCGATCCTGGAATTGGTGCACGAGCCGATGAAGACCCGCTGGACCGGCACGCCGGCAATCTTCTGTCCCGCCTCAAGGCCCATATAGTCGAGCGCGCGGGCGATGGCGGCGCGCCGGACCGGATCGTCAGCGTCGGCCGGGTCGGGCACGGTGGAATCCACCGGAATGGCCTGCTCCGGGCTTGTGCCCCAGGTCACCGTCGGTTTCACATGGGCGGCATCGACGCTCACAACCCTGTCCCAGGCCGCATCTTCATCCGAGACCAGCGTCTCCCAGTAGCGCTTCGCCATCTCCCAGGCGCCGCCCTTCGGCGATGCGGGCCTGCCCTGCATGTAGGCAAAGGTTGTCTCGTCCGGCGCGATGAGCCCCGCACGTGCGCCGCCTTCAATCGAGAGATTGCAGAGCGTCATGCGTCCTTCCATGGAAAGCGCCCGCACCGCCTCGCCGCGATATTCCATGACATGGCCCGTGCCGCCCGCCGTGCCGATCTTGGCGATGATGTGCAGGGCGAGGTCCTTGGCCGTCACGCCCTCGGGCAGCTGGCCGGAGACCTCTATGGCCATGTTCTTCGCCTTGCGCGCCCGCAGGGTCTGGGTGGCGAGCACATGCTCGACCTCGGACGTGCCGAT
>CAZVES010000158.1:0-5189 GCA_964625835.1 uncultured Hyphomonadaceae bacterium | reverse complement strand
CCGTCGGTCGTGTCGACCGAGGCGATCATGTTCTGGAAGGTGTTGCCGGAGATGGTGGGATTATCGACATTGTCCTCGATGGAGATGCCGTCGAGCACGCCGTCCAGCGTGTTGCCGGTGATGACAAGATTGTCGCTCTCGCCGACCTGAGAGACAATGCCGGTATGGCTGGAGGCAATGAAATTTCCGTCCCCATCGCGCACGCCTTCAATGACATTGTTCGTCACCGAGACGTTATCACCGGCGTCAAAAAGAAGGACGCCCACTGTGGTGAAATCCCCGCGACCGTAGCCGATCTCGGTGATGGTGTTGCCGTCGATCGTGCCGGTCGGGCCGAATACAAGCACGATGCCGTTCTGGGCGATGGCATTGGACGCCGAAAGAAAGCCCGATCCCTCGACCGTGTTGCCGGTGACATTGACCGTCAGGCCCTCACCGCGCAGGTCGATGCCGTTCTTCTGGAAATCGGTGACTGTGTTGTCAATGACGTCGAGCGTGCGCGCACCGCCGTCAGTGTTGTTGGCGAAAATCGCCCGACCGATCTGTGTGCCCTGGGGGGTGCCGTCGCCCTGGAGGGGGGCACGGATAGCCGTCACGGTGACATCCTCGACCGTGCCTGAGCTGTCCTCGAAGTAGATGCCGTAGTACTGGGCCGAGCTGCCGAGCCCGCGCCCGTCAACCATCACGTCTTCGATGGTGATGTTCGTGCTGTCGGTGACCGCGATCACGGACTGGCCCCCGGTTGCCGAGGCGTTGACAGCCGGGCTGTCGACCATCTCGATCACGGTGGCGTCGCCCTGGCCGATAATCGTCAGATCGGTGAAGCCATCGACCGCGACCTGCTCGCGGAAATTGCCCTCGCCCACGAGGATGGTGTCGCCGTCGCTGGCGGCGGCCACTGCTGCATTGATCGTCGTGTAACCATTCGTGCCGGACTGGTCGACGATGAGCACGTCGGCATCGTCAAAGCTCAGAACTTCCACGCCGGAAATGGAAATCGTATCCACGCCATCGCTGACGGTGCCCGCAGCAATGTCGACGGTGAAGGCAGACTGGTTGCCGCTCAAGACAAGCGTATCGCTGCCCGCGCCACCGTCGACGGTGTCTGCCCCACCGCCCGTTTCGATCGTGTCGTCGCCATCGCCGCCTGCGAGGACATTGTCTCCGCTGTCGCCGGTCAGCGTGTCATTGCCGGCGCCGCCCGTGACATTCTCGACGCCTGCCAGGGAGCCCGAGCCGAGGTCTGTGCTCGAGAAGGTGCCTGCGCCGAGGTCCACCGTCAGATCGCTGGAGAAACCGGAGGCGTCGAACGTGTCGATGCCGCCGCGTCCGTCAATCGTGTCGTTGCCGGCCGAGCCGAAGAATGTGTTGTCGCCGCTCGAGCCGAGGAGCTGGTCGAGGCCTGAACCGCCGCGCACAGCCTCGATGCTGATCAGCGTGTCGATGCCCGTTTCGGTACCGCCAAAGGCCGAGCCGGCCTCCAGGTCGACAAACGCACCGGCCGTGTTGTTGACCGACAAATCGTAGGTGTCGAAGCCGAGGTCCCCGTCGACCGTGTCATTGCCCGCTACGGCGACAATGGTGTCGTCACCGGTCGTGCCCCCTGACATGGAATAGAACTCCGAACCGCCCGCCTTGCCGTCATAGGGCTTTTCACTCAGGCGTAGAAATTCGGGCGATTCCAGAAGGTCTTCCCGGCGAATCGAAACAAAATCAAGGTCGTCGAAGATCGTGAAAGGCATTGCGTTTCCCCTGCAATTAAAAGTTCATTTCTGTGAGGGGCGCTGGCTCCACAATCGCAACTGCCCCTCATTAACGGTACGTTAACTAAGGAAAGTTTGCAGAGTCAACGACAACCGGTTGGTTTCAAGGAATCTTCATAGAATATGTAGTCAAGTGGACTTTGTAGACGTATAAACATGCGCTAAGTTCTGGATTCATTCAAAATTTTTGCTTTTTATGTCGGCTCTGCTGACCTTGAACTCGACCCACAGCGCTGTTGGAATTTCTCTCCATGGTTGAGGCCGTCTGATCCGGCGCGCTGCACGCGGCCCGGAGATTTGTTGACATTGCCGTGGCGGTGCAATCGCCTGGACGCTGGATCAAAGGGGACGTGCCATGGCCGCCAGATACAGCGATCTCGAAAACGGGAAGCCGGCGTTCCGCATGGCCGATGAAAAATCGAAAAAGCCTGACACTGAGTGCCCGGACCCCAGAATTCTGATGGAAACCACGGGCGATGATCTCATCGAGCTGGACTCATCATCGAGCGCTGCGGTCAACAATAATAAACTGGGTGTTGATGACATCTCCGAGGCCATCAACCATGGGTCCGATGTCTTCAACTGAACGCTCGACGGCGACGATGGCGAGTACCGCCTCAACGGCGGGCAGAGCTTCGACGTTCTGACGGTCGGGGCTATCGCAGACGAGTTCATCCTGTCTGGGGCGAGCTTCGACAATGACCGCGTGACCGACTTCGAAGACGGCGTGGACCTGATCGTCTTCCGCGCCTCGACCGGCGTCACGGAGTTCGCCGACATCACCGACATCCGCCAGGCGGGCAGCGACGTCGTCATCGAGACGGCTGCCGGAAACATCCGGTTGAAGAATACCGACGTCGCCGACGTCACCGAGGCGGATTTCATCTTCGGATCGCGCATCGGGAGCTGCTTTTCCGAACCACCTGACCTGCGGCCAGACTGGCATAAGATTCCCGCAATCATCATGCCCAGGACTGGAGCGGTCAGACTACTGGGTCAGGACATCGCACGTGCACGCATCCCAGCGAATGGTGGTTCGGGGGAGACTTGAACTCCCGACCTCACGATTATGAGTCGTGCGCTCTAACCAGCTGAGCTACCGAACCACTCTATTCCGGCATCTGACGAAGGGCGGGAGATACACGCGCTGTCCAGCCTCTGCAAGTGCATCAGTCCAGGAGGCCGGCCACATGGTCTGCAATGGCCAGCGATGAGGTCAATCCCGGGCTTTCAATGCCCAGCAGGTTCACCAATCCTCCGCCATCGCCCTGGCTGGACACTTCGATGAGGAAGTCACCGGAGGGTTCGCCTTCATTCACGAGCTTCGGGCGCACACCGGCATAGTCCGGTGCAAGCGCGCCCTCAGGAAGGCCCGGCCAGTATTGCCTGACCGCCTCGACAAAGAGCCCTGCCCTGGCCGGGTCCACGCGGTAGTCGAAGGGTGGCTGCGCCCCGGCCGGCAGCCACTCCGCATCCGGCCCCACCTTGCCCCGGCCAGCAAGATCGATGGTCAGGTGCAGGCCAAGCGAGGAGGAGTTCGGCATCGGATAGATGAGCCTGGAAAACGGCGTTCGGCCGGCAATGGAAAAGTAGGAGCCCTTGACGTAGCGCGGCGTCGGCAGATCGCGTTTGTGGGGGCCGTCAATACGCGCTGCAAGGGCAATGGCGTTGTGGCCTGATGCGTTGACGACCCAGCGCGCCTTCAGGCGGGCGGGCTGCGCGCCGCCAACGACCAGTTCGACATGGCCGGGCTGCACCGCCCCCTCCAGGACCGGAGAGGACAGGACGACCTGCCCGCCCGCATCCTCAAGGTCGCCCTGCAGCGCCAGAAAATAGGCATGGCTGTCAAAGATGCCGCTCACGGTCGACTTCAGGGCACCAGCGCATTCGGGACTGAGGGCCGGCTCGATCCGGCGTGCCTCGACCCCGTCAACAAGACTCAGCCCCTCGACGCCATTGGCCCGCGCGCCAGCAAGAAGACGTTCCAACGCACCCGCCTCGCCTTGATCGGTGGCAACGACCAGCTTTCCGCAAATCCTGTGCGCAATGCCTCGCTCAGCAAGATAGGCCGTCAGGGCCCGTCGCCCCGCCACACAATGGCGCGCCTTCAGGGACCCTTCGGCATAGTAGAGCCCGGCATGGATGACCTCGGAGTTGCGAGACGAGGTGTGCACGGCAATGGCTGGCTCCGCCTCCAGCACCAGGACGCTACGCTCCGGATGGGCCCTTGCGATCGTACGGGCCGCGGCCAGGCCGATCACACCCGCGCCAATCACGGCCACATCGGTCTCGAAAGTGTCTTCAATCATGTTTTGAGCTTAGGCCAGCAGGAATGACTGTGCCTGATAGACATATTGCGCTATTTTGCCACGTATGTTGCGATTTGCTATCCTCATCTCTCTTTCTGGAATGTTTGCGGTTTCAGCCCATGGAGAAGTGCGCGATTGGGCGCGGTCGGCAAATTCGGCCTTTGCCGAAGGCCGCTACAAGGAAGCCGTGCGTCTGACCGAAGCGTCCGAAAACGCGAACGGCCATGCGCTCGCAGCCCGCGCCCTACTTGCCGAGGCGATGTGCAGCGACGCAGGTCCGACCGGCCAAACACTTGACCGGGCCGAAGACTTCGCGCGCTCTGCACTGGAAAAGGAACCCGACCATGTCGAGGGGCGCCTTCAGCTTGCGATTGTCCTGTCCCTACGTACGCGCGAGATGTCCCGGTCGCAGGCATGGCGCACCGGTTACGGGCCTCAGGCGCGCGACCTTGTCGCAGGCGTGCTGGAGGACGAACCAGGCAATGCGTATGCCCATGGCTTCCTGGCTGTCTGGCATGTTGAAGTGGTGCGCCGCGCCGGATCGCTTGGTGCCGCAATGATGGATGCCAGTCTCTCGCAAGGTCTGTTGCACTATGCCGAGGCCGCCCGCCTGAGCCCGGATGATGCCTCGCTGCACTGGCAGATGGCGCGGGCGCTGGCGGCGCACAATCCCAGGCGCCATCGCGACCGGATCGAGTCCGCGCTGGACGCCGCAATTCGGGCCCGCGGCGACACCGCCCTTGAAAGCGTCATGGCCCGCCGCGCCGAGGTCCTTTCCGAGGCCCTGGTCACACTGGATGCAAATGGCGTGCGTCGTCTGGCGCTCGGCATGCTATAGCTCGCCAGGCCAAACGGATTTGACGAGGCTCAAGCCAGGAACGCCCCTTGCCGCCATGATGCGCAACGGGAAGACACGAGGAGCCCAGGGCATCCCGCAAGCAGCGGCGCGATGAACTGGAGGCAAAGGTCAGAGCCCTTGAACCGCGCGCCCTGACAATGGTTCCGTTCGGAGATGCCCCCGGCGCGATCGCGACCTATGCAAGCAACAATGAAGCCGACCTCCTGTGATCGGATTTCACAAGAGAGGGCTATGTGAACGCATGATGAGCGGTGTCCA
>CAZVES010000157.1:0-5220 GCA_964625835.1 uncultured Hyphomonadaceae bacterium | reverse complement strand
GAAAGGCCCGCCCCATGTCCGATGCCACCAAAGGCTCCAAGGCCAACCCGTCCCAGTTCGACTGCTATGGCGACCTCGCCGAGGACGAGCCCTATTTCGTTATCCGGGCCGACGACCCGCTCTCCAGCGCGATCCTTGAGCTGCACGCCTATATCGGCGCAGGCCAGTCCGGCGCAGCCCACAACAAGCTGGCCGAGATCATGAACATGACCGCCCCGCGCCCGCCGCGCCCCTCCGACAGCCCCAAATATCGCGAGACCTTCGCCATATCGCTGGCCATGGAACAGTGGCGCGACAAGAAACATGGCTGAGACGCCCATCAACCTGAACAAGGCGCGCAAGGCCAGGGCGCGAGCGGCGGAAAAGCAGCGCGCGAAGGAAAACCGCGCCAAGCATGGCCAGCCTGGCACGGTCAGGCGCACCGAGGCCGAGCGCCGCTCCGCCGAGGTCAAACGCCTCAATGGCCACAGGCTGGACGAAGACTGACGCCCCTTCCCCAGCGTCGCCCATTGCGTTGTCGCCGACTGCGGCCAATCTGCGCCCGAAACAAATACCGAGCGAGCCCCATGACCGATACAGCCCCCCTGTTCGAGCCCTTCACATGCCGCGGCATGACCATCGCCAACCGGATCGCCATGGCACCCATGACGCGCAGTTTCTCCCCGGGCGGTGTGCCGACCGATGATGTGGCCGAATACTATGCCCGCAGGGCCGGGGCCGATGTGGGCCTGCTGATCACCGAGGGAACCACGGTGGATCGCGGCGGAGCGTCAAACGATCCCCGCGTGCCCAACATCCACCATGAAGCTGCGCTCAAGGGCTGGCAGCACGTGGTCGATCGCGTCCACGAGGAAGGCGGCAAGGTCGCCCCGCAGCTCTGGCATGTGGGCATGATGCGCAAGCCCGGCACGGGACCGGACCCTGACGCCATTTCCGATGGCCCCTCAGGCAAGACCCACAAGGGCAAGCAGGTCCAGCCCGAGCCCACCGAGAGCGAGGTTGCCGACATGGTCGCGGCCTATGCCAGGGGCGCAGCCGACGCCAAGGCGCTCGGCTTCGACTGCATCGAGATCCACGGCGCCCATGGCTACCTGATCGACGAATTCTTCTGGGGCGTCATGAACACGCGCGAGGACAAGTATGGCGGCGATCTGGTCGGCCGCGCCCGGTTTGCCGGAGAGGTCATCGCCGAATGCCGCAAGGCCGTGGGCGAGGACATGCCCATCATCCTGCGCTGGAGCCAGTGGAAGCAGCAGGACTACACCGCGCGCCTCGCCGCAACGCCCCAGGAGATGGAAGCCTTCCTCGGTGTCTTCGTGGATGCAGGCGTCGATATTCTCCACGCCAGCCAGCGCCGCTACTGGGAAGCCGAATTCCCCGAGATTGACGGCGAGGATGGCCTCAACCTCGCCGGCTGGTGCAAGAAGCTGACGGGTTTGCCGTCAATCACCGTGGGCTCTGTGGGCTTGTCCAGTGACTTCATCGGCGCCTTCCGCGGCGAGGACAGCAAGACGCGGCCCATCGCCGACGTCATCGAGCGCCTGGCCAAGGGTGAGTTCGACCTCGTCGCCGTGGGCCGTGCCCTCCTTCAAGATCCGTTCTGGGCCCAGAAGGTCAAGGCAGGCCGCTACGACGAACTCGACAGCTACGACGCCAAGGCGCTGGCCACGCTTTATTAGGAAGCTGAACCAAACCGGTCCCGCTCTCGTAGTCAGGACAAGCCAAACAGCGAGCCCACATGCGCCTGTCCAGACTCTTCGCCCCTAAACTTGCAATGGCCGTTGCCGCAACCGCAACGGCAGCAGGATGCGTTAGCCAGAATATCTCGGAATTCTCAGACGCGCCCCGAACCTTGGTGCTGGAGGAATACTTCGCCGGCGAGACGAGCGCCTATGGCATTTTCGAGGACCGTTTCGGCAAGGTGCGCCGCACCTTCAAGGTCGACATCACCGGCACGGTGGAGAACGGTGTGCTGACCTTGGACGAGCGCTTCGTCTATGACGATGGCGAACGCGACACCCGCGTCTGGACCATCGACATTCTCGGCGGCGGGAATTATCGCGGCACAGCCGGGGACGTGCCGGGCTATGCCACGGGCAAGGTCGTCGGCAATGCCTTCAACTGGAAATACAAGGTGGACCTGAAGGTCGGCGACAGCACCTGGAATGTCGGCTTTGACGACTGGATGTATCTTCTGGAAGACGGCGTGCTGATGAACCGGGCCTATGTGACCCGCTACGGCATCGAAATCGGCCAGGTCACCATCGCCTTCCAGAAGGCCGGTTGAGCCGCTTTCGCCGCAGGCGTAAGCATCCAGCGGGCAAGTGCCCGACGGCCAGGCAGGCCGCCCCCGCGGAGGTGTTTGGCGAAAGCCAAACCGCCGTGAGCGAAATCAAGACGAGCAGCTGCCGCCGCCGAGGACGCAGAAGCTCGCGCAATAGGGATGGTTGAGGCTCACCTCGCCACGCGCTTCTGCCAGTGTCTTGCCGAGTTCGAAGCGGGCGTCATAGGGAATCAGCGTGCAGGCGACGACGGAAGCCCGCGCGGCACCCCTGCGCTTGACCACCATTCGCTGGCTCGCGCACATCAGGCTGTCAGGCGACTTGTCCAGAATGCCCCAGCAGGCCGTGGTGATTTCCGGCGGGTCGCCATCGGCTTCCATTTCGGGAAACAGCACCAGCGATGATGGGTCATCGGCGCGCGTGTCGAGGCCAAGCTCAGCAATAAATTCCGCATAACCCGACCGCGCCGCTGCCTCATCCTCGCCCCAGACGGTGCGCCCGGCCAGGTCCACGCGAAAGCCATTTTCAGCGAGCCATTTCAAGCCCTTCACTGTGATCTCGAAGGCCCCTGCCCCGCGCTCCTTGTCGTGCAGGGCTGCTGTATAGTGGTCGAGGCTCACCCGCAGTGTCATCCGCGCGCCATATCGCGCCTTCAGGTCCAGAAGGCCCGCCTGCACGCGCGGGCGCATCATCGGCTGCATCGCATTGGTCAGCACGAGCAGCGAGTGCCCACGCGCCAGCGCCGCCTCCATGATCGCGATGATCTCCGGCGCCATGAAGGGCTCACCACCCGTGATGCCGATCTCGATGCCGGCCTCGCCCGCAGCATCCAGCTCATCGAGATAGGGCGCCACATCCCCCAGCGTCAGATAAACCAGACGGTCATTGCTCGGCGAGCTCTCAATATAGCAATTGACGCACTCGATGTTGCACAGTGTTCCGGTGTTCAGCCAGAGAGTCTTCGTGCCGGAATAAGCCACCTTTGCCCGCGCCTCGCCTTGGGCGGTGGTGTCGGGATCGGAGAACTTTGCGGTCGTTTGTATAAGTGTCGTCATCATGAACCACGGCCTAGGGCCTTCTGGCCTAAGGATAAAGACACGAATGTGTCAGGCCGTTGCGGAACACCTGCAGCGCAAGGCCGACTGCCCCTAACACCGCCGCTCGTTCCTGCTATATTCCAGCCCATGAGCGCTTCGAATCGACCTTCCATCTCGCAGATGGCCACCGCCCGTCCTCCGGCCCATGCCGGGGAGGCCGCCTATCTTGAGGGCCTTAACCCCGAACAGCGCGAGGCTGTGCTGTCCACCGAGGGGCCCCTCCTCGTCCTGGCCGGTGCGGGCACGGGCAAGACGCGGGTGCTGACCACGCGTCTCGCCCACATCATCGCCACCCAGAAGGCCTGGCCCTCACAGACCCTGACGGTGACCTTCACCAACAAGGCCGCGCGGGAGATGCGAGAGCGGGCGCTGCGCCTGATCGGCGAGGCGGGCGAGGGCCTGCGCTGGCTCGGCACGTTCCACTCCATCAGCGCGCAGATCCTGCGCAAGCATGCCGAGCTGGCGGGCCTGAAATCCAGCTTCACCATCATCGACACAGACGATTCCGTACGCCTCTGCAAGCAGATCATCGAGGCGGAAAACATCGACCCCAAGCGCTGGACGCCGCGCTTTCTCGCCAGCCTCATCGACGGATGGAAGAACCGCGCGCTGGTGCCGGCAAAAGTGCCGGCCGACGAGGCCTACCAGTTCGCCGACGGCAAAGGCATCAAATGCTATGAGACCTACCAGGCGCGTCTGCGCGTTCTCAACGCCTGCGATTTCGGCGACCTGCTTATCCACAACATCACCATCTTCCAGAAGAACCCTGATTTGCTTGGTGAATACCACAAGCGCTTTCGCTACATACTCGTTGACGAGTATCAGGACACCAACGTCGCCCAGTATCTCTGGCTGCGCCTGCTCGCCCAGAACACAGGCAGAGAGGGCAACAGCAACATTTGCTGCGTCGGCGATGACGACCAGTCGATCTATGGCTGGCGCGGGGCGGAGGTGGACAACATTCTTCGCTTCGAGAAGGACTTCCCCGGCGCCCATGTCATCCGGCTGGAGCGCAACTACCGCTCCACCCAGCATATCCTCGCAGCAGCCAGCGCCATCATCGCCAACAATAAGGGGCGGCTCGGCAAGGCCCTCTATGTCGGTGATGACACAGCCGCAGACCCGGACGCGGCGAAGGTGCAGGTGCGCGGCCTCTGGGATGGCGAGGCCGAGGCCCGCATGGTTGGCGACGAGGTGGAGGCCTGGGTTGGGAAGGGCGGGCGCAACGAAGATTGCGCCGTGCTCGTGCGCGCCTCCTGGCAGATGCGGGCGTTTGAGGAACGCTTCATCATGCTGGGCATCCCCTATCGCGTGATCGGCGGCCCGCGCTTTTTCGAGCGCGCCGAGATCCGCGATGCGCTGGCATATCTCCGCCTCATCCGCAGCCCCGATGACGACCTCGCCTTCGAACGGGTGGTGAACCAGCCCAAGCGGGGTATCGGCAACACCACGTTGCAAAAGCTGCAACTCTTCGCCCGCGAGGATGGCCGCTCCCTTTTCACGCTCACCCCCATGGTGCTCCAGACCGACGAGATCAAAGGTGGGGCGAAACGCGGCCTGACGACCTTCATCGACCAGGTCAACATGTGGCGGGATCGGCTTGCCGGCGGCATGCCCGCTCCGGAACTTCTGGAGACGATCCTGGAGGAGTCTGGCTATACCGACATGCTGCAGAAGGACCGCAGCCCCCAGAGCCAGACGCGCCTTGATAACCTCAAGGAGCTGGTGCGCGCCGTGGGTGAGTTCGACACGCTGGCGGGCTTCCTCGAACATGTGGAACTGGTCATGGATGTGGGCGGGGCAGCCAATGGCGACGAGGTCCAGATCCTCACGCTGCACGG
>CAZVES010000156.1:0-5264 GCA_964625835.1 uncultured Hyphomonadaceae bacterium | reverse complement strand
GGAATGTCCTGGGCGCTTTCGGCGCGCTTGGTCGCCGTAACGGTAACTGTCTGGAGACGACGGTCATCTGCCTCTGGCTGGGTGCCGTCCGCGGCCTGCGCGAGCGCAGTGGACGTGCAAAATACGGTTGAGATGGCGAGTGCGGACACGCCATTCATCATTCTAGACATATATTTCCCCTTGGTCTGCTCGGGTGCACGCCAGGATCCGGCGCGCTTCTGACACCCCTTCGGGCGGGATCGAGAAGCCGATCACGAGGCTGGACCTAACGATTATTTCGGTCATTGAAAGACTTCAGGTGCGTCCAATTCGCTCTGCGAGTTCACGAAAACCTCATCTATCGATATTTTATACAATCTTATCAGTGCATTGAGCTCATGTTGCGAATTTACAACACATTTTTCCGATGTCAGGACACGATTCGACATTGGAAGCTTCAGGCGACACAACACGTTACAAATTGGATCAGGCGTCACAGAGAAAGAGCTGTTTTGACTGAATTGAACGAGAATGACGACTACGACACCGACTACGAGGTTGGGCAGGACAATGTCGAGTGGATGGGACTGGACATCCACAACCCGGTTTTCTTTCTGGCGGGAGGTTTGATCCTTACATTTTGCGCCGCCGTGCTGGCGGCACCAGAAACGGCATCTGTCTGGCTCGGCGCCGCGCGCAACTGGGTTGTTAACACGTTCGACTGGTTCTTTGTCGTCGTTGCCAATCTCATGTTTGTGTTCTGCGTTGCCCTTGCCGTTTCTCCCTTCGGAAAGATTCGGCTGGGAGGCGCCGACGCAAGGCCTGAATTCTCGACGCGCAGCTGGTTTGCAATGCTTTTCGCGGCCGGCGTTGGGATCGGCATGGTGTACTACGGAACGGCAGAGCCCCTGACCCACTATCTCGGGTCGGCGTCGGGCGAGTCGGCCGCAGTCTATGGCACACCGCTGAATGTGGTGAACCAGACACCTCAAGCCGAGAATGTCGCCATGGCGGCAACAATCTTTCACTGGGCAGTGTTGCCATGGGCGATCTATGCGGTGGTGGGCCTGGCTCTGGCGTTCTTTACCTTCAACAGGGGCCTGCCGCTGACGATACGATCGGCCTTTTATCCCCTGCTCGGAGATCGTGTCTGGGGCTGGCCCGGCCATGTGATTGACCTGATCGCCGTCATAGCGACCCTATTCGGACTCGCCACCTCCCTTGGGATCGGTGCCATTCAGGCTGCCGGCGGAATTGGCTTTCTGTTCGGTTTCAAATCCAGCCTGGCGCTTCAGGTTGGCCTCATCTGCTTTATCACCAGCTTGGCCATCATCTCGGTCGTGCGTGGCCTCGATGGTGGAATCAAGGTGCTGTCGAACATCAACATTGCCATCGCCATTGCGCTGTTGGTCTTCGTCATTTTCGCCGGCCCCACCGCCCGCATTGCCGCGAGCTGGATAGAGAACCTGGTCGCCTATGTCACCACAGCGCCGGCACTCGCCAACCCGGTTGGGCGTGAGGCTGATTCGAGCTGGTATCATGGCTGGACGATTTTCTACTGGGCCTGGTGGATCTCCTGGTCGCCCTTTGTCGGCATGTTCATCGCAAGGGTGTCGCGTGGGCGCACTGTGCGCGAATTCCTCGCCGCCGCGCTTCTTGTTCCCCTGGTCGTGGTCGTGATCTGGTTTTCAGCTTTCGGCGAAACCACGCTGAACCTGGTCGAACAGGGCGTCGGGCGCCTGGCCACGGGCGACATACCCACCGAGCTGATGCTGTTCAATGTGCTGCAGGAACTGCC
This sequence comes from uncultured Hyphomonadaceae bacterium, assembly GCA_964625835.1. Classification (GTDB taxonomy): domain Bacteria; phylum Pseudomonadota; class Alphaproteobacteria; order Caulobacterales; family Hyphomonadaceae; genus UBA5336. The sequence continues at coordinate 3,487 of CAZVES010000156.1, read as the reverse complement.
CTGGCCGCAGGTCTCGTCGACCGTTGCGATAGCGCTCCTGATCGTCTTCTTTGTCACATCTTCGGACTCCGGGTCGCTTGTGATCGACAGCATCACCGCGGGCGGAAAACTGCACGCACCGGTACCCCAGCGAATCTTCTGGGCCAGCATGGAGGGGCTGGTGGCGATCGTGCTGCTTGTCGGTGGCGGGACAACGGCCCTGTCATCCCTGCAGGCTGGCGCCATAACGGCGGGCCTGCCTTTCGCGGCGGTCCTGATCGTTTGCTGTTTCAGCCTGCTTCTGGGAATGCGCGGCGAAAACACGTCCGACCTGCCAGCGACAACATGAAAAGCCTGGCCGGGGACGCGTGCCGCAATTGCGCGAGCGCGTGCCCCCGCCTCATTCTGCGCTCCGCCGGAGCGCCAGGAGAGCCTGCTCCTGCACACCTATACTGGCGCAGCACAAGATCTGCCGGCCCCTGGCTGTTGCAGGCGAACCGCGCCAATCCGTGGCAAGTCCGCCCGCCCCACGCACCACCGCTATAAGCGCCGCGACATCCCAGGGCGCAAGGCCGCTTTCAGCCACCAGGTCCAGGGTGCCGGCCGCCAGACGCGCATAGCCATAGGCATCCAGCCCATAACGACTGATCCGGGCCGTTGCCCGCAGATGGGTCCAGGCCCCCTCTTCCGAAGGTGTGAAGATGAAGGGGTCCGTGGTGGCGATGCGGGCCTCGCGCAGGTCCGCACATGCTGAGACATGGATCGGCTCTCTCTCTTCGCCGCGAACGAGACAGGCCCCGCCAGGCCAGCCAAGATAAGCCTCACCCATCGCCGGCGCGGCGATTGCGCCGTAGACGGGAACGTCATTGGGGCCGGCCAGCCCGATCAGTGTCGTCCAGCTTGGCAGGCCCGCAACATAGGCTCGCGTGCCATCGATCGGGTCAATGTACCAGGTCCAGCCGCTGGTTCCGTCCCGGGCTGGATGCTCCTCACCGATGATGGCATCGCCGGGCCGCTCAGCCTCCAGCACCTCGCGAATTGCTGCTTCTGCATCGCTGTCCGCGATTGTGACAGGATCATACCGCGCCTCACCCTTGTCCAGGGTTTCCGGGTCCCTGCGGAAATGCGCACACGTCACGGGAGCCGCAACAGCAAGAAGACGCTGGATCAGCTCCAGCGTCTTTGCGTGCTCAGTGGGAAAACCAGACGTCATCGCCCACGCCATGGCGTGTGCCGGGCGCTGGCGTCAAGCCGCGCCGCCCTGCTCGTCGGCCTCGCTTTGCAGGGCCTTGGCCAGTTCGAGCAGCCGCCTGCGCGGACGCTCAGAAAGGCGGTAGTACGCGCGAACCAGTTCAAGGGTTTCTTTCTGGCTGAGAATGTCGCCCTCGAGTTTTTCAGCGTCATTGGCCGGATTGGCCGGGGCATCGGCGGGCTTGATGCCATCAAAGAAATACTGGACCGACACGTTCAGGGCGCGCGAAAGATCGTAAAGCCGGGAAGACGTCACGCGGTTGGCACCGCACTCATACTTCTGGATTTGCTGGAACCGCACGCCCACCTGGCTGGCCAGGTCCTGCTGGGTCATGCCCAGAAGACGGCGGCGGCGGCGCAGGCGCTTGCCCACATGAAGGTCTACATCGTCGGCCATGGTCTCACTCCTCAACGCTCCACGAGCCGCGATGCCTTGCGTCTCGTTCTAGGATGGCTGAGAGCATGGAGAGCAAGCCCGGTGCCAACTCGGGCAAAACCTTTCGCGCCAGTTAACAAATCTGTGGCCGAAATGTGGAATTATTGCGATTGCGAAAAAAGCGCTTGATCTTTTTGCACCGCACAATATTGTTTTACTCAGCACTTCGGTGCTGACGCCTCTTGGCGTTTCCTCCCTTTACCTGATCGCCGTGTCGGCTTTCCGACACGGCGTTTTTTTTGGGGAAACCCAATCCGCGCCCTTAGCCGGTCTTCCGGGCCTGGCGCGCCACATGGGCCGCAATATCCGCGATCAACTGGCCCATATGACTGGACAATCGCGCAAAGCCCTCGGCGCGCTGCACACGCAGTTCATCCATGTAAAGATCTCGCCGGATCTCGATCTGAAGGGCATGCAGCCCTCGCCTTGGCCTGCCGTATCGCAAGGTGGTGTACCCGCCCGCATAGGGCGCGTTGCGCGCCACCGAATAGCCGAGCTTTCGGAAACGCGATTCCACCAGGCTGGTCAGTTTCGCCGAACACGACGAGCCGAACCGGTCTCCCAGCACGACATCGGCCAATGGACGCCGTCCCGGCTGGCGCGACGGCATGGAGTGGCAATCGATAAGGTAGGCCGCGCCGCTCGCATCGCGCATTCGCGCCAGCTCTGCCGACAAATGGGCGTGATAGGCATCGTGCACGTCGCGAAGGCGCGCTTCCCCCTCTTCGGGATTGAGGCGGTCGCGATAGATGGTGTGGCCGCGCGCGCCGACCCTTGGAATGCAGCCAAGTCCTGCTTCCACGCGTGGGCCAGGCAGCCCTGAGCGCCGGGGCGGCGGGCCGTCGAACATCCGCCGGTCGAGCTCGAGCGGGTCGCGATTGAGGTCGACAAAGGCCCGGGCATAGCGCGCCGTGAGCAAGCCTGCCCCGACTTCGCGTGCCGAAGACACCAGTTCATCGACAAAGGCATCTTCAGTCCTCTGCAGGTCAATCAGGGGCACACACAGCGCTTCACGCATCGCGTCAGGATAGTGCTGGCCGGAATGGGGCGAAGCGAAGACGAGCGGCAATTCCGGCGCGCCCGGGGCGACATAGGCAAACGGGGCGGCATATGAAAAGGCCTGGTCGGTTTCGGCCAGGCCTGCATTGCCCTTCGGGCGCGGAGAGGGAAGCGGTGCTGCAAGCGACATGGCCCCAATGGTTTGTGAAACCTCCCAAAGGTCAAGGAAAACTCTCTGCGCGTTCATGGTCGATTTACTCAAATCACCCTACCTGCGATAAACGGACCGAGCGGCTTCGAGGCGAGCGATGACAAAAATTCTCCTGGCGGAAGATGATGACTCCATGCGCACATTCCTGGCTGCGGCCCTTCGGCGGGCAGGCCATGACGTCCAGGATTATGCCGATGGCGAGGGCGCACTTGAGGCGCTTGAGCGCGAAGTCTATGATCTCCTGCTCACGGACATCGTGATGCCAGGCCTGGACGGCATCGAACTGGCCCGGCGCGGGGCGGAGCTGGACCCGGCCATGAAGATCGTCTTCATCACCGGCTTTGCCGCCGTGGCGCTCGCCTCCGGCGCACCCACGCCCGCCGGCGCAAAAGTCCTGTCCAAGCCCTTCCACCTGCGCGAAATCGTCGAGGAAGTGGACCGGGTCATGGCGGCCTGAATGGCAGGAGTTCTGCCGGCACCAGCCAGGCAATTGGGCGCGCACCGCCTGCCCACGCTGCAGAGATCCGAGCCCTGCCCTCAGGACCGAGGGCGCGCATGTTGAACGCGCCGGACTGGCGACTTGACGCCAGCCACGCCACGCGCAATAGAGC
>CAZVES010000155.1:0-5323 GCA_964625835.1 uncultured Hyphomonadaceae bacterium | reverse complement strand
GCACGGGCACCGCCTTTTCGTCCACTTCGGACCTTGCAACAGCCGCGCATTCGTCTGGCGCCAGGTGCGCGACGATCTGGTGACCGTGGAAGTCGAAATCGACCCAATGGTCGCTGCTGCGCCCCTCGGCACACCCCAGGATGCCGCCATAGAAGGCGCGGGCGGCGGCAAGGTCATGGACAGGAAAGGCGAGGTGAAACGGATGCATTGACCGCAAGATACCAGTTCTCGGCTGGCCTTACAGCCCCGCAAAGAAGCGACGCAGAGAGGAGAAGTCACCAAAGGTGGCGTCGGGTTGGGTCTCACCCTTTCCCGGCGCGACACCAGCGTGCAACTTCTGAATGGTGGCAGCCCCAACGGCCTGTCGTGCGCCGATGATGTCGCGATCTGCATTGTCACCAATCATCCAGATCTCCCCCTCCACACCGCCCAGCTTGGCCAGGGCCAGTTCGAAGATTTCGGGCGCTGGCTTGTCCTGCCTGACCTCTTCGGACGTGACCATCCAGTCCACATAGCGGTGCAGACCAAAGTATAGCAGCTTGCGGTGCTGCACCTGCGCCGTGAGGTCGGTGACAATCACCACGCGCACACCGGCAATCCGCAAGTCATCGAGGAAGTCCGTCACTTCATCAAACAGCCGCGCCTCGGCGAGAAACGCGCTCCAGTAGGCCTGCTCCATCTGGAGGGCTGCAAAGGGCTGTGTTGCCAGTCCGACACGCTCAATGGTTCGCTGGAAGTAGAGAAGGCGCGAATGGGACGATGCGGTATCGCCGAGGCGGTGCTTGAGTTCCTCCCTCGAGACCACGAACGCGCGGTCAAACGCGCCCGGATCGATCGAAAGCTCGGTCTTTGCGTAGTCGCGCGCTGCATCCTGGCCCGCGGCCATGGCCGCATCCACGGGATACAATGTGTTGTCGAGATCGATGAGCACGCAGTCGGGGCGGCCCTGAAAGGCATCTCGGTTATGGAACTTCATGCATGGCCTCCACGCATCGCGACCAGACGCGACATCTGCTCGAGCATGACCAGCTGCAGAAACCCGTTCGCACCATCATGCCAGACCGGTTCGAGGGACAGGAAATCCTCGAAACCTGATGCAATGACCCGCGCCGCGTGGCGTACATCCCGCGCCGAGGGATGCCCCTCGATCACGATCTCGACCCCGCCATCCTTGGAGCGACGCTCAACGAGATATGCCCCGCAGACGGAAACCAGAATCTCGGAAAGCCGGGCAAAATCCTCCGAGCGGCGCGATGTGACCCGAACGCGAAGGTCCAGCTCTTCCGGGCCGTTCAACGGGTCTTCAATGTCACGCGCACGGGCTGGCTCAAGCGAGAGGACAAGGCTGGCCTGGTCCTTCTGCGGCAGGATGAATCGTTCCCGGTCCGGCGCGCGCCGGTCCAGCGACGAGACAACCTTCTCCAGAGGGTGGCCGCGTTGGGTGACATCGCGGCGCACTTTCAGGTAACGCCGCAGCCCTTCATCCATATCAAGAAAGATACGCAGGTCCGAGAGTTCGAAAAGCGCTCGGGGATAGAGCGCGTGCAATCCGGATACGACGAGCGTGTCGGCTGGCGCGATCGAAAGGGGTTTTGTCATGCGCCCGATGGAATGGTCATAGTGGCGGGCGCGCACGGGCCGCCCTGTGGCCAGGGTGCGCACGTCATCTGTAAGCCGGTCAAGGTGGTTGGCCTTGGGGTTGAGATGGGTCAGCGCCTGCCACATGGGCTTGTGGCGGTCCCAGATGTGGTAGTCATCACCAGAGACTTCGGTGGTGGCATTCGGGCCGATCATATCCACGATCAGGTCAGACAGCGTGTCTTTTCCTGTGCCGCTGTCACCGGCGATGTTGACGACGATTGGCCGGCGCGTTGCCCGGTGAAAAGGGCTGGCGAAAATCCGCTCTCGCAGGAGCTGTGCGATCAGGACCACGCCCACCAGGACCAGCGCCGAAAGGACCCATGAGCTGATCCCCGGATTGGGCAGGGACAGCCCCCCGGAGCCTGGCGCGAGGCGAAGCACCGCGCCCGGTGACACCATGAGGTGCAGGACCACAAACACCGCGGAAAGCGCTCCGAACAGCACCTTGGCCTGCACGCCATGGGTTCGCGCCACATGCAAAGCCAGAAACGGCATGAACCAAAGCGCCCAGCCCGGCGAGGCCGGCGTCAGGCAGTACAGGAGCAGGAATGCCGCCGCCACAAAGGCCAGGAGGGCGTCAAAGTGCATCCGGCGCACACGCCAGGCCACAAACAGGAGCCCGGCATATGCCATGGGAAATATATAAAGCTGGAGAGCCTGTCCGTAGACGATCGACAGATGGGTGGCCTTGGTGGCTTCAGGCGTGCCCAGGACCATATCCCTGAATGCGGGCACCGTCGCAGATGGCAGGATCAGGGCCGCGCTGGCAAACAGGCTGGCGAGAACAAAGCCCGGGATGCGCGCGTGCAGGCGCGGCTGGCCAAGCAGATAGATGACGACGAACGGGAGGGCGAACACCATCGAGGCCTTCGCGGCCACCGCAAGGCCCATGAGATAGGCAGCCCAGCGCGCATGGTGGATACGCAGGAGCAGGAAGGCCGCAGTGAGCAGGACGACAGGGAAAACATCCAGCTGGCCATGGTAATACCCGACATAGAGTGTGATGGGCGAGAGCCAGTAGCAAACGAGTGTCACGTTGCGCTCGTCTTTTCGGGCCAGCCGCCCCAGGGCAGCATAGAGCACCGTATCAATCGCCAGCGTCGTCAGGGAAATGGCAATCGCCACACCGGCAACCCCGCCCATTGCGTCTCCAACCAGTGCGCCTGGCCCATAAGCGAGGATGTAGAGCCAGCCATAGGGGAAGGATTCCGGCGCGCCGCCCGATGCCAGAAATCCAACCCAGGGCACCATGGAGGGGTTCTGCACAGCATGTTGCAGGAATGGCGCGAACCATTCGGCATGGATGACCGGCGCGAACGCAGCGATCAGCACAAGGCGCAAGGCCAGTCCTGACAGGAAGACCGGGGCCCTGAACAGCTTCATGCCTGCGCCTCCCAGAGGTCCGGGCGTTTGGTGCAGACTGCATCGAAGGCCAGACCGTGAAAAGCGATGTGCTTGGCCATGGCGGGAACCTCCCGGCCTGCGTCGCGGCCCTGCAGTTCAGGGGATACGAGGCAAAGCCGAAAACCCGCCCCCTTGAGCCGGTCATGTTCGGCACGCGCGAGCGAAAGACGCGTAAAACAATCGACCCAGACCCAATCGACCAGACCTGCCAGGGACATCGCCGTCTCGAAGCTTTCATATTCCGAGACGCGCACAGCGCAGCGGCGCTCACCCTGCCGGGCGGTCTTCATGAGGAATGGGAACGACTGGTCCAGAAAGAAAAAGCGCTCAAAACCAAAGCGTCCCATGGTTTCAAGACAGGCCGCCTCCAGACCCTCTTCCTTCACATTCAGGATCAGCGTGCCATGGGCATAGGCCGCCATCCATTCATCGAGGTCTTCACCGCGCTGGAACGGATCATGGTGGATCACAAGTCGGCCCGCCTCGCTTCGGATGTCGACCTCCACGCCGAGGTGGCGTGGTGTGGCTTCCAGTTCAGCCAGGGTGTTGCGGCGATGGGCGATCAGTTCCATGGCGGCTTCAGGCGCCTGTCCTGGACAGGTCGCGCCGCAGGCGGAAGCTGTAGTCCAGGGTGCGGGCGATGAACTTCTTCTTTGCAGCCCAGTTCACATTCCAACTGGACCGGCCATGCATCCGCTCCGGGAACAGAACCGGGATGCGCACCACTTTCAGGTGGCGCCGCTTGGCATGGGCGAGAGCGAACAGGTCCAGCGAGAAATCCCCCGGTGGCTCTTGCCAAGTGTCGACCACGCTGCGGTGCATCAGATTGGGCTGGGCATTCACATCGCGAAGGATCCGGCCCATCAGGGCCGTTTCGAAAACACTCATGCCTGCCGTGAAGACCGCGTCGGCGAGCGGGCGTGCCTTGCGCAATCCCTTCACATAGAGGAGTTCCGGCGTCGGGGACGTTTTGAAAACCTCAAGGGCCCGGGCGGCGTCAAGTGGATCTGTCTGCAAGTCGGCATGGGTCCAGCCGATGACCTCTCCGCGTGCGGCGCGAAGTCCCGACAGGATTCCGTGCCCGTAACCCTCGTTCACATCGACGCGCACGCTTCGCACCGCCGTCTGCCCGGCGAGCAGCTTGTTGAGCACCGTCGGCGTGTCGTCATCGGACCCATTGTCGACGAGGATGACCTCTCCTCCCGTGCAACCTGCCAGCACCAGACACCGGGCAACCAACCCCGGCAGGTTGGCTGCCTCGTTGTAGCAGGGAATGACGAGGGAAAGAGGCGGACGTTTCAGGGTCATTGCAGTGTTATCCGTTTGACTGGGCGTCGGTTGGCAGGCGATGGCGGGCCCCCTCGGCATTGGCGGACGGGTCGGCAGCCGGGTCGCGCTGGAACAGGTAAAGCCCCTCCTGAGCGGTCTCGATCCCACGGTAGCAGGGGGCAAGCGTGCAGGGGCCGTCATGATCGGTGTGGCGCGAAAGCAGGCGGAAAGCCTCAATCTTGCCCGGCAATGTGAGGTGCCCTGTAGGTGCCGCAGCGGCATCGACATCCCTTGGGGCGAGGGCCACGAAATCAAACTCGCGGTGCCATTCGAGAAAGGCGGTGTAGAACACACGGTAATCGACGCTTTCATTGTCGCCCGGATGCCAGAAGACGGAATTGTAAGCGACGCGAAGCCGGCGTTCGTGCGTCTTGTTCGTTTCGGCGAGTGTGGTGATGGCGGTATAGATCGACTCCTGGCGCTGGAACTCGGCTGTCTGGGACCGGGTTGCGAGCTTTTCAAAGTCCGCGATCGTGTGGCCTGCACCGGCAGCCGTGCTCGCGACGAAGCCGAGCGCGCCCAGCGCGGCCAGAGACACCCGCACAGGCCTTTGCAGGGCCTCGCTATTGCGCACAATGTATTCGAGTGCGGCGAGCGCTCCGAATGTGACCAGCAGCGTGCCCGGAAAGAGGTAAAACTGCCAAAGCCGGTCGGTGGAGACCATGATGGAGCCGAGCAAAGCGGCTCCGGACAGGGCGCCCGCGACGGGAAGGAACATCTCGCTGCGCGCAAGCCGGGCGGCGTGAACCCGCGAGGCCGTTCGCCATCCTGGGCGCCCGCCCGCAATCCAGCCGGCTGCAAGGACAAGGGCGGCGAAGGCCCCGATCACGAGAAATGTGAGGGGACCGGGACCGAAAAACGCGGTGTCCTGCAACAGGGCCAGCCAGTCCAGAAGACTGATGCTGTCCACATCGGTCTCATGGCCGCGATTGAGCCAGGTGGACCCGAT
>CAZVES010000154.1:0-5360 GCA_964625835.1 uncultured Hyphomonadaceae bacterium | reverse complement strand
ACCATGGCCTGGACTTCGCCGGCACCCTCGAAGATGTTGAGGATGCGGGCATCCTGCAGCACGCGGCTGATCGGATACTCCAGGGCAAAGCCGTTGCCGCCGTGGATCTGAACGGCATTGTCGGCCGCAGCCCATGCCGCGCGCGCGCCAAGCAGCTTGGCCATGCCGGCCTCCAGATCGCAGCGCTTGCCTGAGTCCTTCTGGCGGGCCGAAAAATAGGTCAGCTGGCGCACGCCGATCAGTTCGGCTGCCATCATGACCAGCTTGTTGGCCACGCGCGGGAAGGCGAAGATTGGCTGGCCGAACTGCACCCGGTCGAGGGCGTATTGCAGGCCGAGCTCGAAGGCGTTCTGGGCCACGCCCACAGCGCGGGCCGCGGTCTGGATGCGGGCGCTCTCGAAGGTCGCCATCAAGTGGCGGAAACCCTGGCCCTCGACACCGCCGAGGAGGTTGCCGGCGTCCACCTTGAATTCGTCAAAGGCGATCTCGTATTCCTTCATGCCGCGATAGCCGAGGACTTCGATCTCGCCGCCGGTCATGCCTTCGGCCGGGAAGGGGTGGTCGTCATCGCCGCGCGGCTTCTCGGCCAAGAACATGGACAGGCCGGAGAAGTTGTTCGTCTCGGGATCCGTCCGGGCCAGCAGGGTCATCAGGTCGGCGCGGACAGGGTGTGTGATCCAGGTCTTGTTGCCGGTGATGGTGTAGGTGTCGCCATCCTTCACAGCGCGCGTGCGCAGGGCGCCGAGGTCAGAGCCCGTATTCGGCTCGGTGAACACGGCCGTGGGCAGGATCTCGGCCGAGGAGATACCGGGCAGCCATTTCTGCTTCTGCTCCTCGGTGCCGCCGATCAGGATCAGTTCGGCTGCGATCTCGGACCGGGTGCCGAGGGAGCCGACGCCGATATATCCGCGCGAAAGCTCCTCGGAGACCACGCACATGGCGATCTTGTCCATGCCGAAGCCGCCATACTCCTCAGGGATAGTGAGGCCGAACACGCCGAGTTCGCCCATCTCCTCGACGATCTCCATCGGGATATAATCATTCTTCAGGTGCCACTCATGGGCATCGGGCAGGACCTTGTCATTGGCGAACTTGCGGAACTGCTCGCGTACCATGTTCATGGTCTCGTCCAGGCCGGTGTCCTCGACGGTGGCCCGTGAAAGGCTATCGGGTAGGTAAGTGGCCGCTGCGGCCATCGTGGCCGGCGTCTTGCCCTCAAGGATCAGCTCACCGATCACAGGGTTGGCTGCAAAAGCATCAGCCTCAGAGGAAACGCCAAGCTCGTGGGGGCGGATCACTTCGCCCTGGTTCATCGGCACGCCGCCGACGAGTTGCGCGAGGTATTCGCTGAACAGGATCTGGCTGAGCAGGCCCTCGATCTCGCCGAAGCGGCCCTCGTCCTCGAGCCGGCGAGCCCAATTGGCGGTTTCGCGCAGCGTCTCGGCATAGGTGACGATCCACGCCAGGCCATGGGCGAGATGCTGGTGGCGGGCAAATGCCTTGCGATCCGGCCGACCGTCCTTGACCAGTTGAGAGGCAGCCTTCGATTTTGCGGCCGCAACAAATGCGTCGATCTCGCCCACCGCGATTTCCAGCTTGCCGATCAGCCCCTCCAGCACCAGCGTGCCTTCACGCGGAGCTTCCACCATTCCGTCCATACTCACCTCCAAGACTCTTCAATGATGCGATTATAGTGCGTCATGACTGCTTTGCCATATTGCAATGCTGCGCTGCAACGACGCGCTCGCCTGCCAGTTGAACAATTTCCAAAAGGTTAACAGAAACCGCCTGTTTGTTAACCAACTGATTATTGATGAAGTGTAAATTTGTGAGACAAACATAAAAGAAAATTAGCGCAAGAAGCGCCTCCCAGAAAAACAGATGTAGACCAGAGGAATCCAGCTCCTATGAACCCTTATGCTCGTTTTCGGCTCGTTTCGAACGCCGTTTCGGCCGCCATGATACTGAGCGGTCTGGCGGCCTATGGAAAACCACTCGTTGAGGCCATTGCCGCTTCGGCAGGTTCCAACCCCACCCACCTGGCCATCGCAGGTGCCGTCGGCGTCGGCATCCTTGTTGTATTCTGGGTCACCATGACCGAGGCGATCTTCCCGGCCCTGTTCCGCTTTGACGGGATCCGCAAGATGATCCTCGGCAAGTATTACATGGAAGGCACCTGGCTGCAGTCTGAGCGCGGCGACGGCACAACAAGAGTCTCGGTGATCGACATCCAGCCAAAGGGCAACGCGTTCACGTTCACCGGCTACTCCCTGAACCAGAACCTGGAGATCGAGAGCAATTCACGGATCGAGTTTTCCCAGTTCGACTGGCCGTTCATGACCTACAAGCACCGCAACTCACTGTCCGATGGCTCGGATGGTCTTTCTGAGGGCGTTGGCGAACTCCAGTTCGAGATGAACCGATCCGCTGCGCGCCGCTACAATGGCTACCTGCAATATGTGCGGGGCCAGCAGCGCCTGAATGTCGAGGGCGTGAAGCTGACCAAGGGACGCGAGATCAAGCGACTTCGCAGCCTGGAAGGGCGCCGTGAGGTCTGCGCGAAATACTGGGAACTGTTCTTCAACAGCCCGATGGTCGCCAAGGCTGCGGACGCTGCGCCGGTTGCGGCGCCACCACGCAGGCTGGAACCGGTCTCTGAAACCACCGGGAGCGTGGCCTTCGCAGAGCGCCGCAAGAATGACAGCGCGCCGACAGCCGACGCAGATGGTGTCATCCCCCGCCGCCGAGCCAGCGACTGGGTCAAGGAACCCAAAGCGAGCGAAGTGGCCCTCGACACGGGCATAAACGCCACAGGAACGCTTAACATCGACGAGATTGTCGAACAGGCGCGCAAGGAGGCCGCATCAGCCAAGGAAAGCGTGAAAAAGGCGATCTAAGGCTGGGAAAGCCTCGGGTCCGGCGGATAAGGCCGCGCTGCGTTCTCCCTTTCGCAGCCCGCGACCCCGCCAAATCAAGGGCGGCCTCCAGAAAGGGGGCCGCCCTTTCCCGTTCAGGGATAAAGATCATGGCCGCGCTTGAGGGCCCGCCTCACGAAACGCATCGCGCTGACGGCTTCGAGTGCTGCAAGGCTGGCTGGGCGCGGCGCATCGGTGAGTTGGGCCACAAGGAGGCTCGCCAGCCAGGGCGCAAAGGTGAAGCCGCGGCTGCCGAGCCCGCCCGCCATGTAGACCCCGGGCACAAGCGGCGCGTCGGCGTCCACCTCCTGGCCCGTGCGGAGCGGGGCGAGCCGGTCCAGCGCCGCGTCGATATCGGGCAGCGGCCCTGCAATCGGCAGCCTGTCCGGCATCGTGGCGCGGATGCCGGCTCGGCTGGTCACGTGGACGCCGCGCACCTGGCCGAGCCACCAGGGCGAGAGGCCTGCCAGGGCCGACGCGTTGGATTCCCGGGCGGCATCGCTGGTTTCCGCGCTGCCGCCATTGACAGTCTCGAAGGTCGCGCCCCAGAGCCGCTGCCTGCCACATGCCAGGGCATAGTGACCGCTGGCGACGGCAGATGCGGGCGCATCGGGCATGCCCTCAACATGCTCCACCTGTCCCAGCTTGCCGACGAGGCCGAGCCAGGGCGCATGGGTCGCGATCCCCATTCCGCTGGACAGGATGATCGCGTCGAACACCTCGCCATTTACGCTGCGCTGCGCGAGATCGACCGAAACCGGCGCCCCGAAGACGCGCTCCACGCCCTGCAAGAGGCTGTCAATGAGCCGCTTGGGATGCAGGATCAGGGCAGTCTTGTGGAGCAGCCCGCCATTGGCGAGGGCTTCAAGGTCGTCGAGCGGCAGGGGCGGGTCGGCCAGCACCTTGGCGAACCGCGTGCGCTCCTCCTCCCCGCGTGGGTCCTGGCGCACCTCGACAGGTTCGACCCCATCGCGCCCCGAATAGGCCTCGCGGGCGTGGATATAGGCATCGACCAGCAGCCTTGCCTGCACCGTATCGGCCGCGTCCAGCCGGGGCATGACGAGGGCGAGGGGATTGCCGCTGGCCCCGCTGGCCGGCCCTGCCTCGTCAAAGACCATCGCCTCAAGGCCGGCATCGGTCGAGGTGCGGGCAAGGCAGGCCCCGGCTATCCCGGCACCGATTATGGCGATGCGGCGCGGCGGGGCATTCGGTGCGCGCAGGCCGAAACGGTCGGGTTTTCTGCGCGCGACGCCTCGAAAGGCGGCCTCCAGCCTATCCCGCTTGCGGCCAAATCCGGGCCTTTTCGCCGGTTCAAAGCCGTTTTCGGCCAGTCCATCGCGCACCGCGCGCGCCACGGTGAAGGTCGCCGCCACCGCGCCCGGCGCTGTGCGCTCCGCGATCAGGGGGAAGAGGCCCTCGTCCCACATCGCCCCGTTCCGCGAGGGGGAGAACCCGTCCAGGAACCAGGCATCGGCGCGAAACATCGCTTGCGGCAGGGCGCTCGCAATCTCGTCGACATGCAGGGTGAGGCTGACCCGGTCTTCAGGCCATGTCAGCTGGCGCACACCCCGCGCCCTGTGCGGCCAGCGCGCCAGCAGCCTTCCCGCAAGCGGGCCCAGCTGCGGCCAGGCCGACAAGGCCCGCCCGGCATCCTCGCGGTGCAGGGGAAAGCCCTCGAAGCTGACAAAATGCAGCCATGCACCGGGCCTGCGCTGCGACTTCCGCCAGAGATCCCACAGCGCCAGGAAATTCAGCCCCGTGCCAAAGCCGGTCTCCGCGACGGTGAAGGCATCTCGTTCTGCCCAGCGCGTTGGCAGGCCGCAGCCCGAAAGGAACACCGCGCGGGCCTCCTCCAGCCCGTCGGCGGTGGAGAAATAGACATCGTCAAACCCCCGCGCGACGGGCGTCCCGTCCGGTTTCCATTCAAGATCAGGGGCAGGCGGCAGGCGAGACATGGACGCCAAGTAGCGCCAATCCGCCGCTTTGCCAAAGCCCGGCGCGCAATACGTTGCGGCACATGAATGACCTCTTTCCCGATCTCGACACCATCGACTTCACGCCCACTCGCGAAGCGGGGCTGAAACGCCTTTCGGCCTTCCAGTCCAGCATGGGCCGCACCTATGCCAATGAGCGCAACAGCGACCATGGCCCCGGCCGGCGCACCAATGTCTCGGCGCTTTCCCCATGGGTGCGCACGCGCACGCTATTGGAAGAGGAACTGGTGCGCGCCGCGCTCGACCGGTTTGCCCTCTCCACGGCGGAGAAGTTTGTCCAGGAGGTCTGCTGGCGGACCTATTTCAAGGGCTGGCTGGAGCATCGCCCCGGCGTGTGGACAGCCTACCAGGACGAGCTGACCCGCCAGATGGAACTTCTGGAGCGCAATGCCGGCCTGCGCACAGGCTATCAGGAGGCCATTGAAGGCCGCACGGGGATCGATTGCTTCGA
>CAZVES010000153.1:0-5386 GCA_964625835.1 uncultured Hyphomonadaceae bacterium | reverse complement strand
ATTGTCGAGCTGAATGCCGAGACAGACTTTGTGGCGCGTAACAAGCAGTTCCAGTCTGCCCTGGCCGGAATAGCCAGAACAGCGCTGACCACCGATGGGACGCTCGAGGCTCTGAAAAGTGCCGATGCCCCTGAAGGCGATGGCACTGTAGACGACATGATCACCCGCATGATCGCCACCATTGGCGAGAATATGACGCTGCGCCGCACGGCACAGATCAAGGCGGACGGGGCCGTCGCGACCTACATCCACAATGTAGAGACGGACGGCATGGGCAAGGTTGGCGTGCTCGTCGCCCTGAACGGGTCTGGTGATCTGGCCGATGTCGGCCGGAAGGTGGCCATGCATATCGCGGCCACGTCTCCGGCGGCGGCAACGGCAGAGGAACTGGACCAGGATCTTGTCGAGCGTGAGAAAACCGTGCTGACCGACGAGGCCCGTGAGAGCGGCAAGCCAGAGAATGTCATCGAGAAGATGATCGAGGGCCGAATGCGCAAATTCTACAAGGAAGTCGTGCTCGTCGAGCAGCCCTTTGTCATGGACCCTGACAAGACCGTGGGCGGTTTCCTGAAAGATAGCGGCGCCGAACTCGTCGGATTCGTCCGGTTCGCCCTTGGCGAAGGGATCGAAAAGGAAGGCGATGACTTCGCGGCCGAAGTTGCATCGCTCTCGAAAGGCAGCTGACGAGGCCGCTTTCTTACCTTGAAAGCCGTTTCCGGTTGCCGGCGCCACATGACATGGCGCCGGGAATCCTTTAGGGCAGGGGAAATCAACCGGAGAACCCCGATGTCTGCGCAGCTTGCCGCCGAGAATGCCTCGCTGAAGTATAAGCGTGTCTTGCTGAAGCTCTCCGGTGAAGCGCTGATGGGGAATGCCGACTATGGCATCGACATGGCCACCTGTGAGCAGTTCGCCCGCGAGATCGTCCGCGCCAAGGAAACAGGCGCGGAAATCTGTCTTGTTATCGGGGGTGGTAACATCTTTCGTGGCCTTTCGGGCGCGGCCCAGGGCATGGAGCGCGCCCAGGCCGACAGCATGGGCATGCTGGCAACGATCATGAATGCCCTGGCCATGCAGAGCGCGTTGGAGAAGCTGGGGCTTGATACGCGCGTCCAGTCGGCCATTCCGATGCAATCGGTGTGTGAGCCCTACATTCGCCGACGCGCGACACGGCATATGGAAAAGGGCCGCATCGTCATCTTTGCGGCGGGCACCGGAAACCCGTTTTTCACCACCGATACAGGCGCAGCGCTGCGTGCGGCCGAGATGGGCTGCGATGCCATGCTCAAGGGCACCCAGGTGGACGGCGTTTACAGCGCCGATCCGCGCATGGATGCGGGCGCCACGCGTTTCGAGGAGCTGGAATACCAGGAAGTCCTGTCGAGGAACCTGAAAGTGATGGACGCGTCTGCTGTCAGCCTGCTGCGTGACGTGAACATCCCCATCGTTATCTTTTCCCTGCGCCAGGAAGGCGCACTGCAGGATGTGTTACATGGGCGGGGGACCTATACAGTCATCCAGAGCCAAACCAAGGTGACACCATGAGTTTTGACATCAAGGATCTTGAACGCCGTATGGACGGTGCGCTGAACTCCCTGTCGGAGGAGTTTTCAGGTCTCAGGACGGGGCGCGCCTCTGTGAACCTGCTCGACAGCGTCATGGTGCCGGCCTACGGCTCGACCGTGCCGCTGAGTCAGGTTGGCTCCGTTTCGGTGCCTGATTCCCGCATGCTGGCGGTTAACATATGGGACAAGTCGGTCGTTGGTGCCGCGGACAAGGCCATCCGCGATGCCGGGCTTGGGCTGAACCCGGTTGTGGACGGCACAAATCTCAGGATTCCCATCCCGCCGCTCAATGAGGAGCGCCGCCGGGACCTGACCAAGATTGCCGGCAAGTATGCCGAGCAGGCGCGGGTCGCAGTTCGAAATGTGCGCCGGGATGGCATGGACACCCTGAAGAAACTGGAAAAGAACGGCGAGATCAGCGAGGATAAGCATCGCGATCACTCCGACGACGTCCAGAAGCTGACTGACAAGCATATTGCCCGGATCGACGAGACCCTGAAGGCCAAGGAAGCGGAGATCATGCAGGTCTGATGTCAAGCCAGCCGGCCCCCGGTCCGGTTTCCCAGCCGGGAAGCTGCGATGCCACGCCCAGGCATGTGGCCATCATCATGGACGGAAATGGCAGGTGGGCGAAGGCCAGGGGCTTGCCGCGCGGCGCCGGGCATGAACGCGGCGTTGAAGCCTTGCGACGCACGGTCGAAGCGGCCGGTGACATGGGTATCCGCTACCTGACCGTGTTCTCATTCTCGACAGAGAACTGGCGCAGGCCGGCGGGCGAAGTGAATGCGCTTTTCGGGTTGCTGAGGGCGTATGTGCGCCGCGACCTCGAAAGGCTCAAACGCGACGGGGTGCGTGTGCGGGTTGCGGGGAGCCGGGAGAACCTGCCCGACGACCTTCGTGAACTCGTCGACAGGGCAGAGCATGAGACGTGCGACAATGTGCGGTTCCACCTGACGGTGGCGTTCAATTATGGCGGGCGCGAGGAAATCGTGCGCGCGGTGCAATCAATCGCCAGCGAAGTGGCTTCGGGTCGCCTGATGCCACAACAGATCACCGAAAACCGGTTCTCAAACAGTCTCGACACATCCGAACTGCCCGATCCGGACCTGCTCATCCGCACCAGCGGAGAGCGCCGCTTGTCGAACTTCCTTCTCTGGCAGTGTGCCTACAGCGAGCTTGTTTTCACAGATGTCCTCTGGCCAGACTTTGGCGCCGAGGCCCTGGCCAAGGCGGTCACGGAGTACGCCCAGAGAGAGCGCCGCTATGGTGCGGTCAGCAGCGGGGCCAGCTGAGGCCATGGCCGACGGCGCAGCACAGGGGCACCGTCGAAGCGAACTGGCGCTGCGACTGGTTTCCGCTCTGGTCCTTATCCCGCTTGCCTTGTTCCTCGTCTATCAGGGCGGCTGGTGGCTGAGTGTGGGGGCGGCGGTGTTTGCCGCGGTCATGGGCTTTGAATGGTGCCGGATGGCGGGGCAGGGGCCGGCCTGGCTGGGGTGTGCAGGTCTTGCGGGTGTCAATCTTCTATTCGGATCCTTCGACGCGGCCACCACAAGCCTTGCCCTGATCGGCTTCGCCTTTGTTTTCGGCCTCCTGCACACACGCCAGTTTGCCCTTGCCGCCTTTGGCTTGATGTACGCTGGCGGCCTGCCCTTTGCCCTGCAGGTCCTGCGTGAGGGCGGCCCGTGGGAGGGGCAGGCGGCGGCGTTGATCTTGATGGCCATTGTCTGGGCGTCGGACTCCGGGGCGTATTTTGCCGGGCGCGGTTTCGGCGGCCCTGCACTGAGTGCTGACAGTCCCAACAAGACCTGGAGCGGTGCGGCGGGGGCGATCGTCTGTTCGGTGTTGTCTGGCGCGATCGCGGCTGGCTTGCTAGAGGCGAACCTTCTGGCATGGCTGGCCTTTGGCGCGGCCCTTTCCATCGTTGCGCAATTGGGCGACCTGTTTGAATCACAGATCAAGCGGAAGTTTGGCGTGAAGGATGCGTCTGGCCTTGTTCCGGGCCATGGCGGTGTCATGGACCGGGTTGACGGATTGGGTGCGGTTTGTGTTTTCGCGGTGACCGCTTTTCTTGCCCTGCCCGGGCTCGTCTCAGTTTTGGGGTTTTAAGACACGATGGCCGAGCCAATTCGCATTTCGATCATGGGTGCAACCGGGTCCATTGGCTTGTCAGCCGCCGATGTGATCATGCAGGCCAACGCGGCGGCCAGCGAGCCGGTATTCGAAGTTGAAGCGCTGGTTTCCGGCAACAATGTCGGCGCGCTCGCAGACCTCGCACACAGGCTCCGGCCGCGTCTTGTGGTCGTCGCCAGCGAAGACGGCGCCTCGCAACTGGCAAGTCTCCTTGCCGGAACGGGGATCGAAACCGCTGCGGGCGAACTGGCCGCCATAGAGGCGGCGACCCGGCCCTGTGACAAGCTGCTGGCGGCCGTTTCCGGTTCGGCGGGCCTGGCTTCGACTCTGGCTGCCGTGCGCCAGGGCACCACGGTCGCCCTTGCCAACAAGGAGAGCATTGTCTGTGCGGGCGCACTCATCCTTTCCGAAGCGCGCAGGCATGGCGCCACGATCCTTCCGGTCGACAGTGAGCACAACGCCATCTTCCAGGTGCTGCACCGCAAAGCCGAAGTCGAGCGCCTCACCATCACCGCATCGGGCGGCCCGTTTCGCCTGAACACGAAGGCAGAAATGGCGGCGGCGACACCCGAGCAGGCCAAGGCGCACCCCAACTGGGATATGGGCATCAAGAATTCCATCGACAGCGCGACCCTGATGAACAAGGCGCTGGAATTCATTGAGGCGGCATACCTTTTCGACCTGCCCCCCGATCAGATCGACGTGGTGATGCATCCCCAGTCGATCGTCCATGGAATGGCCCATTACATTGATGGCTCTGTCCTGGCGCAGTTGGGCATGCCCGATATGCGCACCCCCATTGCCCATGCCCTGGCCTGGCCCCATCGTGTCAGCGTGGATGTTCCGAGGCTGAGCCTTGCCGAGACCGGACTGCTGGAGTTTGGCCCGGTCGATGCCGATCGTTTTCCGGCGGTCGATTATGCCCGGCGCGCCAGTGCGCTGGGGAACGCCGCGGCGACTGTGTTAAATAGCGCTAATGAAGCAGCTGTTACTGCATTTATTTCAGGCGCTTGCGGTTTTCTCGACATAAGCTGGGCTGTAGGAGAAATGCTGGATGTGTTCGAGGCTTCGAATTTTGGCGGCCTGTCGTGCATGTCCCTGGAGGAGATCGAGTACCTGGACACACGGGTGCGCGATCGCACACTGAGCGAACTGAAAGCGGCATCGCGCCGCGCTGGAGTCTGACCCTTGGACAGCGCAATCATTCAAACGCTGATCTTCATCACGTCACTGGTCACGATGCTGGGCGTCGTGGTCGTGGTGCATGAACTGGGGCATTACTGGGCTGGCCGGTGGTTTGGCGCGGCCGTGGAATCCTTTTCGGTCGGCTTCGGAGAGCCGGTTGCCGAGCGCCGGGACCGGAATGGCACGCGCTGGCGCATCAACTGGATCCCCCTTGGCGGTTTCGTGAAGTTTGTGGGCGAGGCCCAGGGACCCAATGATGTCGGCCGGACTGAAGCCGGTCCGGTCGGCAAGATCTACAACGACCTCACGCCTTTGCAGCGGATCGTTGTTTCGCTGGCGGGGCCCGCCGCCAATTTTGTGCTCGCGGCGCTGTTGTTCACCCTCATCGTCTGGGCCAACGGCACGCCGCGAAACCAGATCGTCATCTCCGAGGTGACAGAGGGAAAACCGGCGGCGCAGGCCGGGCTCATCCCCGGAGACGTGGTCACCCATATCGATGGCAAGCA
>CAZVES010000152.1:0-5394 GCA_964625835.1 uncultured Hyphomonadaceae bacterium | reverse complement strand
CTCAAGAGTGGAGTGATGATGCCGTTTCCTGAAAAACGTCGTGTCTGCCCATGTTACCAGATAGCGCGATGTCGATCAGAACACTCAAACCCCCTTTTCTCAGTTCAGCTTGATCGCGGCGCGCACACCAAAGGTCCGCGGCTCGGGCAGATACGCCACAATGGCTCGCCCCGGGGCGAAACCTTCGGGATTGCCCGGATCGACCTGGCGCTGGGCGGAGCGGATCGTGTCATCATCGGTGAGGTTGCGCACAAACGCGGTGATGGTCAGTCGATCAAGCTCGACCCCCGCGGTCAGGTCGAAAATCGTGTAGGCAGGGGTCCAGGAGAGATTCGCCTCATCAACATAGCGCTTGGACCGGTAACGGGCTGCCGCGTCGATAAACCATTCATGACCATCCGTTCCGAAAGGACGGCTGTAGAAGGCGTTGAGGTTCAGCGCATGCTCGGGGTTTTTCGGGACCGCCCGGCCGCTGAAATCAGCGCAGACATTGCCCGACTCGGCACGCACCTGGGGCGAAGAGGTCTGCCCGTCGGGGACGCCACAGGCGGAGAAGTCTTCTTCCGTTGCGCCAGCAGGCGGGCCCTGCACATAAGTCTTGTAGGTGGCGTCGGTGTACGCATAGCTCAGGAACAATGACAGTCCATTGTCGAGGTACCAGTCCGCATCAAGCTCGAATCCCTTGGTTTCGACTTCACCTGCATTGACAAGGCCAGGCACCGCCACGATCGAGCCGCCCGATCCCTGCTGGTTGCGCTGCACGCCGATCTGCTGGTCTGTGTAGTCATTATAGTACACATCGGCATTGACGGTGAGACTTCGACTGAACCACTCGGTTTTCACACCGAATTCGTAGGCCGTCACGAACTCCGGCAGGTAGCGTTGCCCGTCCAGTTCATTGACCTCGTTGACGTTGAAACCACCCGGCTTGTAACCGCGGGCGACGCTGCCATACAGCATCGCATTGGCGCTCGCTTGCCAGTCCACGGTGAAGCGCGGCGTGAGCTCTGAGAAGCTTATCGTCTCCGAGCGCGGGCAGGCCTGCACCGTGCCGGGCGGTGGCACCTCCGGACCCGGAACACCGGCAAAGGTGGCGCCTTGCGGAATGTCTGGCAGGCATACCGGCGTCAGGCGCGAAAGCGAGGTGTCCTGCAACCGCCAGCCCGGAAGCGTGTAGGTGATTTCATCCTCGTTCTGGCGCGCTTCAAGACCGATGCGCAGGGAGTCTGTCGCATTCCACAAAACGCGGCCGAACACGGCGCGGTAGTCTGTGTTGCGTGTATAGAAGGCCGGGAAGGGGTTTGTTTCAGCCTGGTTGGCGAGGAAGAAGGGCGGTCCGGCCAGCGGCGAGTCCGGATTGCGCATCCAGAACTTGCTGTCATTGAGGAGTGTCGACTCCTCATCAAGGATTTGGAAGCCAAACAGGAATTGAACACGATCAAGCTGCTTCACCCACAACGCTGTGTGGTCAATCAGCTCATTCTCATAGTCGAGCTGTTGCAGCGCTGAAAGCGAGAAGACAAATCCCGGCGGGCCTGCAAAGTCCGTGAAGTCGCCATCTGCTTCGATATAGCTTTCATTCTGGTGGTAGCCGAACAGGTAGCGGAACTCGCCGAAATCGGTGTCCCACTTTGCCTGCAGCGATCCCACCGTCTGATCCACCCCCATGCCCGAGGGCGGGCGGCCTGTCAGCGGGTTCAGCCCCATCTGGACATCGTTTTCGCTGGCCTCGATCGCCCCTGTGATCGTGCCACGGGTACAGGCTGTGAAAACCGCAGCCGGGACGCTCTCGAGGCTCTCCGGACAAGGGGTCGGCGGGGTTCCGGGTGGGCCGGCCGTGAAGCTGCCTCCGGGAACCGGCACACGCTCATCGGCAGACAGGAAGGCCGTCGGCAGGTCGGTCTGTTGGGTGTCGGTGATCTGGATCCGACCGGTGATGTCGATATTCGGCCGGGGCGTGAACCGCAGAGACAGGCTCCCGCCGTCGAATGTTTCGCCCCCGAGCGGGCCGCCATTGACAGGATTCGTGTAGTGACCGTCGGTGTCCCGCGTGGCGAGATTGAAACGATAGGCCAGCGTGTCGGCAATCAGCGGACCGGTGAGCGAGACGCGCGCTTCTGTCGTGTTGGCTTCGGCCAGTTCGATGCTGGCGTTGAATTCCGTTTCAAAGTCCGGGACCTTTGAAATGTAATTGATAGCGCCAGCAAAGGCATTGCGCCCGTAGAGCGTCGATTGCGGTCCCTTAACCACCTCGATCCGCTGAATGTCGAGAAGGCTGGTGGCGACGCCTGCCGTTCCCCCGGCAATCGCAAGGTTCTCACCTGAAAGGTCGATCCCGTCGAGCATGACGGCGACGCTGGGTCGCCCCCGTTCCGACTGCATGCCGCGCACGGCCGGGCGGGTATCATTGGGAAAGCCGCCAATGTCGTAGGTCAGTCCGGCCGAGAGACGGGCCACATCGTCAATGCCGCGCACATTGGCACGGATGATCTCGCTTTCCGTGATCGCCTGAACCGCCAGTGGCACTTCCTGCAGATTCTCGGTCACGCGCCGGGCCGTTACGATGACCGGCTCAAGTACGGTCACCTGGTCATCCGCTGCGGCTGTAAGCTCTCCGGTCTGCGCTGACGCTGGTGTGAACTGAGCGACAAGTGCGGCGGCAAGGCTGACGGTGGAAACCCGCGTCAGGTTCATTTGGTACATTATCGGACTCATCTCGGTGTCAATTTGGGTTGACACTTTCTAGGTCCAACCCGCTTCTGGTGTCTAGGGGCCGGTTGATGGATGCGGCCCAATTTCATTGGGCGCAAAAGGAACCGTGCGGTTTCCGGGCTCTGATGGGCGTAAAACTTGAAATGGGTTTTCGGACTGATGGCATTCATGGTCCGAAGGTGCCCGTCGGTGGATGGGCGTGACCTCCATTCGTTCAGAAAAATGTATTCGACGAACCCGGTGCGGTTCACGCTGTCGTGTCGCCGGTGAACTGCTCGAACAGTTCCTCTGCCCTCTCGAACGATACGCGGGAGCGCCTCTGACGGCCAGGATTGTCTCAGCCACGTGCCCCGGAAAACAAATCACGCGCGTGTTTCGGCTGATTCATTACACGCCAGTCCTATGGCGCCGAAAGCCCAGCGAGGAATTCCTTGACGGGCATGATGGAGGTGTCGGGCGCCTCTTCCATCGGGACGTGACCGAGATCTTCGAGTCGAGCGAGTTCGGCCCTGGGCATGAGACGGAGATAGTCTTTCGCGTTGGTGATGGGGATGAGTTGGTCTTTCGCGCCCCAAACAAGAAGCGTGGGTGTTTCGATCTGCGGAAGGAGGGGTTCGGGATCAATCAGAACGGTCTGGCGGGTCCGCTCAAGGAGCGCTTTTCGGGCGCCGGGCGCACGCAGGAGCCGGTAATAGCGCGAAACCGTCTCATCGGTCAGGCGGTCCGCCATACCATAACTTGCCTCAAGATTGGCCTTGACGACGATACGGGGCAGGAAGACACGCATCAGCGACCAGATGAACGAAACCTTCGGGGCCTTGCCATACTCGAATCCGGCGCTGGCGAACCCGTCCGGCGAGACCAGAACAAGCGCGCGTGTCTTTTCCGGTTCGGCAAGCGCAAACCGCCAGGCGATCCGCCCACCAAGGGAATTGCCGACGAGGATCGCATCGTTGAGATCAAGATCAACCATTAGCGCATTGATGATTTCGATGGCCCGCTCGTCGCTGTAAACTCCGGTTGAATCTGGCGGGGACAAGCCTGCGCCCGGCAAGTCAAAACGGACCACGCGATAGTCTGCCTCAAGCCGTTCAGCCCATCCGGCCCAAGTATGCAGGCTCGATCCGAAACCGTGAACCAGGATGATTGCAGGTCCGGCACTGGCACCGGTCATTTGCAAATGCACTGGCGTGCCGGCGAGGGTTTTCATCTCCGAGGTTTCGGTGAAATAAGCGGCTTCCAGTTGCGCCCTTGGCAGGTCAGGCGCCCACGCCCAGACCAGCGCCGCTGCCGTCGCTAGGGCACTGGTCAATCCTGCGAGTGCGCGTTTCGACATGGGTCATCCCTGCTGTTGGCTCGTATTGTTGAATAAGCACACCTACACCGGCTTTAAAACATTGCCCAATCGCCACGCGCCACTGCACAGGTAGCGACTTGTCCTTTGCGGGCCAGGAAACCCGAGGTGCGACCAAATTGCAGGCGATCATCCGCGAGCCACGCCATACCGTAATGTGCATCAGATAGGAGATGAAGATGACCCGCTACGATCTCAGGCAACTGGCACACTCACTCATGCGGCAAGCCCGACTGTTTAAGATGCAGGGCGAAACCGAATTTGCTGCATCTCTCATGGAACGCAGCCGATCCATCTGGGTTTTGGCAAAACATGGCACGACTGTTCAGCCGGCCCTCGTCCCCGCGCGCATCACCCGGCGCTGAATGCGCCAATATTCTGTCAGAAAACAAATAGATGAACAGTTTGATCCGAAGGATTTTCGGATATGAAACGATGTTCACGCATTTGCTGCCGGACGAAGAAACCGATGCGCTGTGGCCGAATGAAATGCGCCGGGTCCGGGCTGCAAGGCCCAGCCCAGTGCCATCGCCACTGGACGCCGGCCAAATGAGCCTGGTCGAGAGACGGCGTCGCCGGGCCAGTCGGGGCACCTGAGGCTCTTTCGATCATCCCGGCTGGAGCCGTGGGGTTTGCGGTGGCAGGCTCGCCCTGTCGGCCATCCCTGCGCGATGACCCGCTGCGCTTTTGGCAATTTTGCCAAATGCTGAATACCTGGAAGGCAAGAGTTGTTTATGGCGAAACTCACGATTATCGGTGCGAGCAAAGGCATTGGCTTGGAGACCGTGAAACAGGCTTTGGCAGAGGGCCATGAAGTGACCGCTTTTGCGCGTTCGGCCTCCAAAATCGATCTGTTTTCCGACAATCTCATCAAACGTGACGGTAACGCGCTGGTACAGGGCGATATCGATGCGGCAATTTCCGGAGCGGATGTTGTCATTCAAACCCTCGGCGTGCCCTTAAATTCAAGGCTGCTGACAGGACCTATTACCCTGTTTTCAGAGGCCACACGCATCTTGATTCCCGCGCTCGCAGCGGCGGGCACAAAGCAGTTCATCGCGGTGACAGGCTACGGCGCCGGTGACAGCAAGGCGAGTATCGGTCCTCTCCAGCGTATCCCGTTCAATATCGTATTTGGCAGGGCCTATGACGACAAATCGATCCAGGAGCGTCTGATCAGGGATAGTGGCCTGAACTGGATAATCGCCCGACCTTGCGTCCTTACAAAAGGACCGAAAACCGGGCGATACGATGCAATTACCGATCTTGCGAAGATGAAGAATGGCCTCATCTCGCGCGCGGATGTGGCACATTTTCTAGTGAGCCAG
>CAZVES010000151.1:4177-5577 GCA_964625835.1 uncultured Hyphomonadaceae bacterium | reverse complement strand
AGGCGGTGGCCTACAAGGTGGGTGAGCTGAAAATACTGGAGCTGCGAGAGGACGCAGAAAACGCGCTCGGGCCGGACTTCGACCTGCGCGCCTTCCATGATCACCTGCTGGGCGAGGGCTCCATGCCCCTTTCCACCCTTCAGGCCCGGATGCGCCAGTGGATCGACGATGAGCAAGGCACCCTGGACACAACCACAGATGCGCGCTCCCCCTGACATGAAGCTGACCATCCTTGAAGTGGGGCGTCCCATGCCAGCATTGCAAGGCCGGTTTCCGGACTACCCGGCCATGTTCGAACGTCTCCTGTCGGCCGCCGATCCGGAACTGGGTTTCGAAACGCTCAGCCTGCTCGACGGCCGCGCACTACCCGATCCGCAAAAGCTCGATGCCATCCTGATCACGGGTTCGCCGGTGGGGGTGTATGATCCCGAACCCTGGATGGCCACGCTCATGGATTTCATCCGCTGGGCGGCCTCGGCAGAGACGCCGCAAGTGGGCATCTGCTTCGGGCACCAGGCTCTGGCGCAGGCCCTGGGCGGACAGGTTGTCAAGTCCGACAGGGGCTGGGGGCTCGGACGGCACACCTATGACATTGTCGCAAGGCCCGCCTGGATGGATGGGGTTGGCGGCGCGCAGTTCGCCCTGGCGGTCAGCCACCAGGACCAGGTTGTTGCGCCTCCACCGGGTGCGACCACCGCTGCAAGCTCGAAATTTTGTCCCTTTGCAGCGCTGGAATATGTGCAGGGGCCTGCCATCAGCTTCCAGGGACATCCTGAATTCACAAACGAATTCGCCGCCGCGCTCTATGAGAACCGGCGCGGGAGCCCCCTGAGCGATGAAGAGGTGGAGGCGGCCAAGGCCTCACTGGCCGAGGCGGACCATAACCATGTGGTGGCCGCGTGGATCACGCAATTCCTCAAAGCGTCGCGCCGAGCCCCAAGGTAGGCCACGCAAAAAGGGCGGCCAGCTTGGCCGCCCCCTTCGATAAATCAATTGTGTGCGGGCCTTACCAACTCTTGGCCACTGTGATGCCATAGGTTGCCGGCTCGTTCAGGAAGACGTTGGTGAACAGGCCAGAGCTGTCATCGGTGAGGTAGGCACCGGTGACGACTTCCTCATCGGTGATGTTCTTGCCGAATATCTCCACGCTCAGGCCGTTGGCGTCGTTGTAGAGTCCCGCCGACAGGTTGAGGTTGGTCCAGCTGTCGAGCTCGTCACGCGGGGTGTTGAAAATCCGCGAGAAGCTGTCGGCCTGGTAGTACCAGTCGCCGCGCACGCGCAGATCCCAGTCGCTGTCGCTCAGGGCTTCCCAAGTGTATTCGGCGCCGAAGCTCAGCGTCGTGTCCGGCGTTCCTGGCAGGGACTGGCCGTCGAGATCCTGTGCTTCACCGTCGAAGGGC
>CAZVES010000151.1:0-4077 GCA_964625835.1 uncultured Hyphomonadaceae bacterium | reverse complement strand
GCAGACACCACGCAGTTTGCGGCGTTGGCGAAATTCTTCAGGACGACGAGGTCAGAGCGGCCCGCAGTGCGGTCGAGAACATCAACCGCGAATGTATCGACCACCTTGGCATCCAGCAGACCAAGATTGGCGTTCAGGACCAGGGTCGAGGCAGGGTTCCAGATCGACTCCAGTTCAAAGCCGGTGATCTCTGCATCCACGTTGAAGTTGGCAGAGGTCCGGTTCACGATCGCGCTGATCTGGTAGCCTTCATAATTGTAGAAGAAACCGGTGGCGTTGAGCTGCAGCGCGCCGCCCGCCAGCGTGTTCTTCGCGCCGATCTCGTAGGCATCGATGAACTCCGGATCGAAGGTTTGCGGCACGCCCGACGTATTATCGGCCGGCTGGGGCGGGTTGACGCCGCCGCCCTTGTAGCCGCGAGAGTAGAAGGCGTAGATCAGTGTGTCTTCGGAGAAGCCAAGGTCAGGCGACCAGTCAAATCCGAAGCGGCCCGTTACTTCCTCGAACTGGGCATTCACCGTGCCGTCGCCGCCATTGTCGTCGCTCGCCCCTGGATTGGGTACGAAGGCCAGCGGGTCAGGCCGGACCGGATCAGGAACGGCCAGGAAGGTGGGGATGTTGCCCACTTCCTTCTGGTCATCGGTGTAGCGCAAGCCCAGCGTGAACTGCAGATCGTCGGTGACATCATAATAGGCCTCACCAAACAGGGCAAAGCTGTCGAGTTCATAGGGCGTGATCGTGCGGAAATAGTTCCGGTCCGTACCATTGCCGAGATTGTCGATCGCCGTTGCTCCGGCATTCGCCGGATCGGCGATCGAGAACACGGGCGTGCCGCCAGCCAGGACGGCCGCAGCATTGTTGGCCTGTATGAAGGCAGAGCCCGTGTTGAAGAACACGTAGTAGCTTTCCTGCAGAGCTGGGCCCTGATTGATTTCATAGTCGACCTTGATCGCGCCGACATTGAAGTTGAACGGTCCGTCAAAGTCCGACTGCAGC
The DNA here is from genome assembly GCA_964625835.1 of uncultured Hyphomonadaceae bacterium. Taxonomy (GTDB): domain Bacteria; phylum Pseudomonadota; class Alphaproteobacteria; order Caulobacterales; family Hyphomonadaceae; genus UBA5336. The sequence goes on along the minus strand of CAZVES010000151.1, from coordinate 3,081 downwards.
CGCAGTTCGTGGGTCGTCTCTTCGCTGTCGCTGCCCGAAATGTCGGTCTGCTCCAGGAAGTTGGCCTGCCCCAGTTGCGGGTCGCTCACGACACCGCCGGGAAACAGAGTTGGAAAAGCCGCATTGATCAGAGGAGCCGATTCACCGTTCAAAGCCGTGAAGGGTCCGGGGGCCGTGTTGAAAAGCCCTACTGGCGCGCTTTCATTATAATCTTCCTGCGAGGTGTTCTCACGCTCGTTACGGCTGCCGAGATAGGTCACGGTGAGCGAATTGGTCAGATCGAACTCACCCCGCCACATGAGGAAGGTCTGCTCGGTTTCGAAGGTCGGGTCGAAGGAACTGGCAATGGTCCGGAAGTCGGGCTCATAGGGTGCCGGGTCAAAGCCGGTCAGGTTGCCATCTGCGCCAACGCCACCGGTCAAGCCGGCCAGCGCGCCAAAGACACCTGCGCCAAGGGTCGAGGCGGGATTGATGCCGCCAAGTGAGGCCGGGTCGCTGACGCGGGCATCGACACAGCCCTGGGATGTGATGATCTGGTCGATGAAGGAGATGGGCTGGCCAGCAAAGCTGGTTTTCGTTGGGTCCGTGTCGCAGAACTGCTTGCCCGAGCGCAGGCGCGTGTCATCTTCCTGGAAGTGTTCGACCATGAGCAGCGTGCGCAACCGGTCGGTCGGCTCCCATGCGAAGGACCCGCGAATGGAGTACAAGTCGCGGTCATCCACGTCATTGCCCGTGGTCAGATTGTCCACGAAGCCATCACGGGTCAGGTAAGACCCCGCAAGGCGAAGGGCTGCCGTTTCCCCGAGCGGGAAGTTGACCATGCCCTTGGCCTTGACGGTGTTATAGTTGCCATAGGTGAGGCGGGCATTGGCCTGGAACTCCTCCAGCACCGGCTTGGCGGTGATGATGTTGACCACACCGCCCGTGGCGTTCCGGCCATAGAGCGTGCCCTGGGGCCCGCGCAGCGTTTCGACCCGTTCCACATCGAAGAATTCAGCCTCGAACAAGGAGTTGTTGTTGAGCGGCACATCGTTCAGGTGAACACCGACGCCCGCATCGGCCGCGGTGGAAACAGCGTCGACACCGATGCCGCGGATCCGGAAGTTGAAGCCGCCAAAATTGCCCTTGGTGAAGTTCACGTTGGGGATCGACTTCACGAGGTCCGGGCCGCCGGCGAGCTGCAGCTTTTCAAGCGCGCCCTCATCGAAAGCCGAAACAGCGATCGGAACGTCCTGGATCGATTCCTCGGCTTTCTGGGTCGTCACCACCACGGTGCCCAGCGTGCGCGGGGAACCGGTGTCCTCCGCTTCCTGGGCCTGGGCGACGGGCACTGTGAAGGCCATGGCCATCGCCGAAACGCCCAAAAAGAGGGCGGTTCTCGAGTCGAGTGTCTGTTTCATATATTTCCTCCCGGCCATGCCCTTGTTTTTTCGGGACAGGCTATTGCGTTTCCTCACGGGGCCTTCCCTTTTTGTGGAAAGTGCCTCAATAGCCATGTCACAGTGACGCGGGGGCACTTGTCAACGTCTTATCTTCTGCAAAGCCTATTCCGATCGGCAAGCGTGTCGTAAAAGTGACTCAAAGTCAGGGGCATGGTCTGCCCGCCCCGCGGACAAGGACAAAGGGGATTGCATGTCCGGTGAAAACTCCCGCGCCCTTGTGCTCTTCTCAGGGGGGCAAGATTCAACTGTCTGCTTGGCCTGGGCCCTTTCGCGTTTCGACCATGTGGAGACTGTGGGCTTCGACTATGGCCAGCGCCACGCCGTCGAACTTGAATGCCGCCAGCGCATCCGGGGCCACATTCGCGACGGTTTTGCCAACTGGGCCGAACGGCTCGGCCCGGACCACATGCTGGATGCCGGCGGGCTGCGCCAGGTCGGCGAAACAGCCATGACCCACGAGACGAAGATCGAGATGACGGCGGCCGGCCTGCCCAACACTTTCGTGCCCGGCCGTAATCTGATGTTTATTGTCCTGGCCGCCGCCCTCGCCTACCGCCGCGCGATCCCCCAGCTTGTCGGCGGCATGTGCGAGACGGACTATTCAGGCTATCCCGATTGCCGCCGCGAGGCTCTGGACGCCCAGATGCGCGCCATCTTCCTCGGCATGGAATACCCCCTGAAACTGCACACGCCGCTGATGGAACTCGACAAGGCCGCCACATGGGCCCTTGGCAAGAGGCTCGGCGGGGAGGAACTGACCCAGATCATCATCGAGGACAGTCACACCTGCTATCGCGGCGACCGGGAACACCGCCACGAATGGGGCTATGGCTGCGGCACCTGCCCGGCCTGCCAATTGCGTGCGAACGGATACGAGCGCTGGAAGGCGGGCCTTGCATGATGCGCCCGCCGGTGGACAGGGCGGCCCCTGGCGCGCTAACGAAGCGGCCCCGAAAGGAATGAACGACCCCATGGCATCCGACCTGGCCACACCGGAAGCGAAATCCGCCGCCCTCAATGGGGCCGGCCACAGCTTCCGTGTGTCCAAGGCCACCACATTCGAGGCCGCCCACTTCATGGGCCACAAGCCCGAGGGCCACCCCTACAAACATGTCCATGGACATTCCTTCCGGGTCGAGATCACCGTGGCCGGCAAGGTCCAGGCGGGCCAGGAGTGGGTGCGCGACTTCGGTGACATCACCACCGCGCTCGAAGCCGTCGCCGCGCGGCTCGACCACACGCTTCTGAACGAGATACCGGGTCTGGAAGTGCCGACTCTCGAGCGCATCTGCCTTTGGATCGCCGAGGCCCTGAAGCCCGCCCTGCCCGGCCTGGCGCGCGTGGAGGTTTCGCGACCCAGCCTCAGCGAGCGGGTCGAGCTGGAGCTTTAGGCTGCCCGAACCCTGCCTGCCACGTCCACCCCATCCACCGCCAGGCCGCGCACCATCACACGGGCTTCGTCCTGGGGGCTCGAAAAAACCAGTGATCCGCGCGGGGCGACCTGGAAGCCGATTTCGCCGAAATAGGTCGGTGCGCCGATCAGCACGGCAATGGGCCAGCCTGCCGCCGCGCCGGCTTCCAGCGCTTCGCCCGTCACGGTGAGGCCGAGCCGGTTGCCCTGATGGGCCGGCGCCACGGC
>CAZVES010000150.1:0-5591 GCA_964625835.1 uncultured Hyphomonadaceae bacterium | reverse complement strand
CGGCATGGTCGGTGCCCGGCTGCCAGAGCACGTTCTTGCCGCGCATCCGCTCAAATCGGATCAGCACGTCCTGCAGGGTGTGGTTCAGCGCGTGGCCCATGTGCAGCACGCCGGTGACGTTCGGCGGGGGAATGACGATGCAATAGGGCTCTGCGGCTGTGTCCATGGAGGGCTTGAAACAGCCTTCCTCTTCCCAGCGTTTGTACAATCGGGGCTCGGCGGAGGCGGGGTCAAAACGGGAATCCAGCATAGCGCGCTCTATGGGCAAAACTGACGCCTTGGGCAATGGGCGAATAGATCAGAGTGCATCCAGCGCGCGCTCAAGGTCCTGGCGACCGTGGATGATGCGCGCAACGAGCAAATCGTCACCAGAGACCAGATAGAGTATCCTGCAGGGTTTTGGCTGCGGGAAAGCCCTCAATCCCACAATGGATGCCTCCAGCGCTGTCCCCATCATTGGCGAGGCGGCCAGGCTCTCCATCACGGAGAATATCTCAAGCTGGTAGGTCTCGGCCTGACGCTCTCCAAACCGGACTATGCCGTCTTTGAATATCCGGTCGAGGTCGCCCGTCGCCAGCGATGACAACCTAAGGGTCAGCACGGTCTGACTCACCGCGGATTCGCTCTTTCTGGTCACGAAGAAAGGTCTCGCGGTCGAACACTTTGCTCTCGCCGCGAAGGTGCTCTTCAATCGCGGGGAGCACTTCGCTCTCGACAAGTTTCCGGGCAAGATGCTTGCGTACGATCTCATCCAGAAGCGCAGACGGCTCCCGTCCCGCCGCCTCTGCGGACTGGGTCAGGAGCCGTTCAAGTTCAGGGTCCAGCTTGATGTCCATCGGCCGAACATAAGCCGGAATCGCAGGTGTCGCCAGTCCTAGCGCGCGAGGCGGGCGATGCGCTGGACTTCGGCTTCCACCTTGTCCTCGACGATCGACGGGAGGTTGGCGTCCAGCCATTCCTTGATCATCGGTTTGAGCAATTCCTTCACCAGGCCTTCCAGCGTGTTCTCGCTGCCCACTTCCATTCTGGACATGAGTTTTGCGAGCGAACCGATCGCAGCATTGTCAGTGGCTTGTTCTGTCAGGGCTTGCATTGTGGACTCCGCAGGGACTTCGGCTGAGGCAGCAGGTGGGGCAGAAAATGTAGGGGCCGGCTTCGGCGCGGCCCGGCTGGACACTGGCTCCGGGACCGGCTCAGGCTCCTCAAGCGGGGCCATAGCGGGCGCTTCCGACTCGATCTGTTCGACGACATCGGCATATGGCGCCACCGCGTCTTGTACATCATCTTCGATGATATCTTGCACTTCCTCGACCAGAGTATCAAAGGCCGCATCTAGCCCGTTGCTGGACTCTTCTGTCGCCTCTTCCGCCGCGAGCTCTTCTGCTGCTGCCGGACTGTCCGTTTCGATATCTGACAGGTCGAATTCCTCGAACATCTCATCATCCCGGCTGTCCTTGGCCAGGGCATCAAGGCTCAGGATATCCTCGTCGGGGGTCTCATCTCCGGTCTGAATATCCTGAGGCCGGAGCTGATTGGCGGCTGACGCAGGCGAGCCGGTGTCATCGTCTTCTGAAATGATCTTGCGGATCGATGCGAGGATTTCCTCCATCGTCGGCTCTTTGTGCGCCTCTTCGGCCATGAAAGCCCCCGTCAGTTTGGTTGTAACTCTTAACTTCTGACACCGGCTAAGGCGAGTCGGTTAACAACACCTTCACATGCGTAGACTTTTTTTGTGTTGTCAGGGCTGCGCGAGCGGACCGACCGGAAGGACGCGGTCACGCCTGAGCTCGCCCGTGGCCAGCAAGATCTGGTATACCGACCGCTGCGCATCGCGTTCGGCTTCTACAAGGCTCAGTCGCGCATTCAGAAGGTCCTGCTCGCTATCGAGCACGTCCAGTGTCGTTCGGGTACCCACGGACAATTCTCGCTCGGCTCCACGGAAGGCAATCTCGGCCGCTTCGACCTGGCGCTGCGAGGCCTCAATGGAGCGCTGGGCTGCAATATAGGCAAACCAGGCCGTGGCCAGGCCGGCGCGCAGGTCTCGCTCAGCCGCCTGCAGGCGAAGGCGCGTGGCTTCACGCTGCAGCTTTGCACTGCGCACGCGACTGCTGACCACACCGCCCTGAAACAAGGGGATACGCCCCCGCGCCACGGCCGAAACGGTGGTGTCGTAAGTGTCGTCCTCAAAATCCTGAAGCGTGCCGGCCGTCCCGACAATGTCCAGGCTCGGCCGTCGGGCGGCTTCCTGCACTTCGACCGCCTCACCGGCGGCGCGCACCTCCTCTCGCAATGCCACCAGCTGGGGATTGCCTGCGATCAGGACCGCAAGCGCCTCTTCAAAATCAGCCGGCAGGATGGGTGCAGGCGGTACGGCGCCAAGTTCTCCAGGTGCAATGCCCGTCACCGCCGCATAGTCAGCGGTAAATCGTTCAAGGTCGGCTTCGGCGAAGGCGAGACCTGCGCGCGCGCCGGCCAGGCGAGCCTCAGCCAGCGCCACATCCGTCCGGGTGATGAAGCCGACGCGGAAGCGCGACTGGGCGGCCTCGACCTGCTCCACAAGAAGCCGGACATTGTTCTCGCGAATATCGACAGTCGCACGCCCGGCCTTTACGTTCAGAAAGGCATTGATGGCCTGAAGGTAGATCGACTGGCGCTGTGCCTCGAGCCGGGCGTCCGCAGCATCGATTCCCGCTTCCGCAGCACGAACGCTGGCCGCGACGCGCCCGCCCGTATAAATCGGAATGGAGGCTTCCAACTGGGCCGAACCGGTGGCCCGCTCACCGGCCTGGAAGGTGAAGGGGCGGTTGGTCTCGCGGCTTTCGGCACCTGCCGAGCCCGTAACGGCGATGTTCAGGCGACCCTGAGCGCGCGCTTCTTCCAGCGCTTCCCTCGCGATTTCAGCTTCTGTCTCGGTCACCTCAAGCACGGGATTGGCGAATTCTGCAAGGGCCAGCGTCTCATCCAGCGACTGCGCTATCGCCAGAGGTGAAACCGATGCCGTTACAGCAATGAGGGCAAGAGTTCTTCTGAAATCCACGATGATCCCCTTTCAGCCTGTCCATTCCTTCGGCAGGCCTTTTTTTCATAGTGTGTTGGCAGACAAAAGTGAACAGTGTTCACCCTTCCGCTTCACTTTCCATGGCGCATCTGCCTGCAACCCACTGCTGGTGACCGCGCCCGTTGCGCCTCTCAGAAAGTGAACACCCTGGGTTTGCGAAACTCGACAAACTCCGGAGGGGTCGCCTCGAACACTTCCCGGAAGGACACCGTGTCGCCATAGCGCTCATAAACACGCGCCCGGCCCAGTGCATCATCGAGCTTGATCACGGCGCCAAGGCGGCCTCGATCGGCCATTTGATCGGTCAGCGTTTCGGGTACTTGCTCCACCATTCCTGCGACAAGGATGATATCAAAGGGCGCTTCGTCGGCAAAACCGCCTGCCAAGGGCCTTTCCACGGCCACGACCTGATCATATCCCAACTCTGCCATCCGGTCATTCAGACGCTCCACGGCGCCCGCCGTGTCTTCAATGGCGATCACGGTCTCTGTCAGCTCAGCCAGGATGGCGCAGGCATAGCCAGACCCTGCTCCGATCACCAACGCCACGTCCGAGCGCCTCGGTGAGAGCGCCTTGACCATCTTGGCGATGTCGCGAGGCAACCACATGGCGCGTGTTTCGCTGGTCGGAATTTCCAGTTCGGAGTAAGCGATCGACTGCCTGGAAGCCGGCAGAAAGGCTTCACGCGGGACTTTCAGGAACGCGTCCACGATCGGCGGGTCGGTGACATCATTCGGACGGATCTGGGAATCCACCATAATCTTGCGGGCGGCGGTGAAATCCATGCCGTCGGGTCCTTGGAATGGGGCTGGGGCGCAGCTCTTCTTTTCTGTCGCGCGGAGTAACGCGAAGTCCTTTGCGGTTCAAGTCGCGCATGGGACCTGACCGACAACGCCGCTTGACTTGGACACGGCGCTCTCCCACCTTCCGGCGCCTCAGGCCGGGTGAGAGGTGAATTCCATGAAGGTTGTCGTTGTCGAGTCGCCCGCCAAGGCCAAGACGATCAACAAATATCTTGGCAAGGACTTCACGGTCCTCGCCTCCTACGGCCACATCCGCGACCTGCCCTCCAAGGATGGTTCGGTTGACCCGGAAAATGATTTCGAAATGGTCTGGCAGGCCGACACCAAGTCGAATGCCCGCATCCGGGAGATTGCGGAGGCGGTGAAGGGTTCGGAAAAGCTGATCCTGGCCACCGACCCCGACCGGGAAGGCGAGGCGATCAGCTGGCACCTCCTCGAAGTGCTGAAGAAACGCCGTGCCCTGAAAGACGTCGATGTGGAGCGGGTGGTCTTCAATGCGATCACCAAGTCTGCCGTCACCGAGGCCATGCAGCATCCGCGCGAAGTCGATAGCGAACTGGTGGATGCCTATCTCGCCCGGCGCGCGCTTGATTACCTTGTGGGCTTCAACCTCTCCCCCGTGCTCTGGCGCAAGCTGCCGGGTGCGCGCTCAGCCGGTCGTGTCCAGTCCGTGGCCCTGCGCCTGATCTGCCAGCGCGAATTGGAGATCGAGACCTTCAAGCCGGAGGAATACTGGCAGATCGCCGCCCAGTTGCGAGCGCCAGGCGGCACCGACTTCGAGGCCCGCCTGCACAGCCTGGACGGCAAGACGCTCAAGAAGTTCGACCTGCCAAATGAGGCCGCTGCCACCGCCGCGCTGGAAGCGGTGCGCGTGGGGGGCTACAGCGTCGCCAGCGTCGAGGCCAAGCCGGTCAAGCGCAACCCGCCCCCGCCCTTCATCACCTCCACCTTGCAACAGGATGCCTCCCGCCGCCTCGGCTTCGGCGCCAAGCGCACCATGCAGGCCGCCCAGAAGCTCTATGAGGCCGGCCGCATCACCTATATGCGAACCGATGGCGTCAACATGGCCGAGGAGGCCTACAAGGCGGCCCGCGACCAGATCCAGAGCGCCTATGGCATGCGCTATCTTCCGGAAAAAGCGCGGCGCTACAGCTCCAAGCAAAAGAATGCCCAGGAGGCCCACGAGGCCATCCGCCCGACCGACTTCTCCCTGACGCCGGAGGACTTCAAGTCCACCGACCAGGACCAGTGGAAGCTCTACGCCCTGATCTGGCGGCGGGCCACGGCCAGCCAGATGCAACCTGCCGAGTTCGAGCGCACCACGATCGACCTGACCTCGAAGGACAGACGCGCGGGCCTGCGCGCGTCAGGCCAAGTTCTGGTTTTCGACGGCTTCATCCGGCTCTACACCGAAGGGCGCGATGAGCCGTCCGATGATGATGACGACAAACGCCTGCCCAAACTGGTGGAAGGCCAGCATGCCGACCTGCTGGAGGCCAAGTCCAGCCAGCACTTCACAGAACCCCCGCCGCGCTTCACCGAGGCCAGCCTTGTCAAGCGGCTGGAGGAACTCGGCATCGGCCGCCCGTCCACCTATGCGTCCATCATCACAACGCTGCAGGACCGGGACTATGTCCGCATCGACCAGAAGCGTTTCTTCCCGGAAGACAAGGGGCGGCTGGTCACCGCCTTCCTGGAAAACTTCTTCAAGCGCTATGTGGAGTATGACT
>CAZVES010000149.1:0-5637 GCA_964625835.1 uncultured Hyphomonadaceae bacterium | reverse complement strand
CGCGCCCAGGCCTGTTCGTCGGCGTCCGTGAACCGGCTCGCAAACCGGTTGGCTTCGGAGATGCTCTCGCTGATCGCCCGGCCGGTGCGCGTGTCTTCGCTGAACCCCGTCGCATCCTCGAAACTCGTGCCGCGCTGGATCTGGAACGCGGCCTCGGTCATGCGGTGGCTGAGCGCGGACACCCCGTTCTGGGAGCGAAGCGCTGCGGTTTCCCGGCGTTCCTGGGCGATGCCGGCTTCAGACTGCAGCGCGGTCTGGAGGGCGGCGCTATAGTCGATGCCTGTGAACCCGCGCGTGGCCGCCCCGCTCGTGTCCACGACGCGGCGGCCATCTCCGGCGAGTTTCATTCGACCGCCGCCCGGCGTGTTCCAGCTGCCCTCGCCGGTGTCGGAGAACCCGCTGGTCGCGACGCGATTGGCCGTCGCATTGGCCCAGGAGTGGTTGTCGAAACTGGTATTGCCGAGGCTCATATTGCCAGTCGTCGCTTCCCGGGCGGCCGACTGCGCAGCATGCTGGGCCGGATGGAGCGTGGTTTGCGCAAGGCTCGCAAAAGCCATGGCGCCCTTGCCGAGCTGGTTGGCGGCAAACGGGATCAGCAAGGTCAGATAGCCGGCAATCGTGGCGATATCGCCATGGACGCCAGCGATGGAGGACTGGGTCACCATGGTGAGCGCATTGCCCGAGGTCGGGGTGTAGCTTGCGCCCAGCGTGGCGAACTCGCCTGCCCCCATCATGATCCGGTGCAGGATCACATAGAGCGGGCCCCAGGCCATGAGCGCCACGAACCCCCAGAAATACCCTTTCATGATGCGAAGGCCTGCGGCGGGCAGGAGGAAGATCGGGAACAGGATCGGGAAGAGCCCGTAGAAGACCACTTCCGCCACCGTCCGGAAGATCGGCACGAACCGGCCAGCCAGCCGGGAGAGCTGTTCATAGGCCGATGCGGTCTCCGCGTCAGACCGGGCCGAGGCATAGGCATCGATCAGGGCGTCGGCATCAAGCTCGGCCCCTTCATCGCGCAGCGCCTTGTTGAACATGTTGGCCAGCGCGGCCTGGCGGATCGTGTCTTCGGCAGCCCTTGAGCTGCCCAGGAAGAAATCATGGCTGCTCACCAGCGAGGACAGGACGAGGGTCCGGGCAGCGGCTTCGGACAGGTTCGGCGCGACCCGCTGGCCATAGATGCCCGCAATGCGGTTGGCTTCCGCCGTCCAGAGGCCACCCAAATTGGTGGCAGCCGTCTCGCAGGTGACGATGGAGCTCGCCCCGACACCGGTCGTGTAAGGCATGGACCGGGCGGGATTGGGACTTGTGGTGATGAGCCCCCAGAGGTCGGCGGTTTCGCGCAGCTCGGTGACGGAGATCTGGTTGTCGAGTATGTCATGGAAGACGCAGGTGCGGATATAGGTGGAGAGGTTTCGCGCGAACCGGCTGTCGGTCACCTCGAATGCCATGGCGTCGCGCAAAACCTTTGAGCCATAGATGAACCCGTTTTCCTGGTATTCGAGATCGGTGGGGAGCGAAAACGCGGTCTCGGTGAGGTCGGTGAATTCATCACCCACCGTGGTGGTGAAGCTCGCAATGGCTGCCAGCCCCAGGGGCACATTGGCGACAATTGGCGAGGAGAGCGCCGGATCATAGCGGTCGATGACGGTGACGGTGGTCTTCGGGACCAGCAGGCAGAGATAGATGATCAGCGTGGTCACGAACCAGCGGATCATCACCATGGGGCTCTGGTTGAACGCCACCTGGAACAGGGTGAAGAGAAGCCCCAGCAGGAGCGTCAGCCTGAGCGCCGATCCGAACGCGCCGGTGCCGACAAGCGCCGCGACGCCGTTCAGCACATCGCGGACAAATTCGCCGCCGCCATAGGTGATGATGTCCATGGGTCTCCCCCCCTAGAAGCTCGTCGCCTTGGAGAATTCATAGGCATCGGCGAGATCGCGCGAGAGACGCCCGGCCAGCTGGCGCTCCATGATTTGGGTGCGCGCGATGATCTGCTCGACCACGCCAACCCGCTGCTGGATCTCGCTTTGGTGGGCAAAGAGCAGCTCGCGCATGGTGATCATGTCGCTGCGCCATTTCTCGAGCTCGGATTTCGACCCGCTGGTGGCGGTGTCGCCCGCCTCCATCAGCCTTGCGGCAAACCGGTCGACCAGGGTGAAGAGGATGTCGACGGCAATGAGGTCGGCATAGGCCGCAATGGTCTGGTCGGCGAACGGGCCCTCATAGGCGGTGTGGACATTGATCAGCTTGTAGACCGGCAGCGTGGTCATGTTGAGGAAGGCCTGGTGGCGCGCTTCCAGCGGCTGGCGCGCGCGCACCCTGGCGATGATCTCGGCCAGCATGGCCTGGACCCGGGGGCGCAGCGCCGCATCAGCTGCGATGGTCTCGGTGACACTGGTGGGGTTCAGGCAAAGATCCACCTCGTCACAGCGGTAGAGCTCGATCGCCCCGCCATCGAGAAACACTTTCAGCGTGGCCGCATCCAGCATCTTGGCAGACAAATAGGTGTAGGACTGTTCGGCATCGTCATTGGCCCCGGCGGTGAGGATCGCCGTGCCCGCCAGGGTCATGAGCAGCTCGCGATATTCCCGGTCGGCGGCAAGATCCGGGATATTTCCGAGGGCTGCCCAGGCAATGTTCACATTGACCGGGGCCTGGGCTTTTTCGGTATCAGACGCGCCCGCGAGGATACTGGTGCGCTCGCCTTCTGACCCGCAACCGTGCTTGGCGGCCACCCAGTCGGGATAGAGACCGCGCCGGGCCGCCGAGGCCTCGCAGATCACCCGGCTGGCCTGGTCGCTTTCCGGCCAGACGGCCGCGACGGCGGTTTGGGCCGCATCGCAGGAATTGATCGAGAAATTGTTGATGTCCTGGGCGAGCTTTTGCAGCTCGCCGACCTTCTCTGCGATGACCGGCGAAATGGTCTCCAGCGCCACCTGGAAGGCGAAGCTCGCAGCATTGTTTGCGACCGCCTTCATCATGGCGACAAGCTGTTCCGAATTCACATAGGAGAACCCGCCGGCATAGAGATCGATGCCGCCGCAACCGGCACGGTAGCCCGGCAGCTGGACGCTCAATGGCTGGAGCGTTTCCTGGGGCGCGCGGACATAGACATTGCCGAAAGTGTAATATCCTGCCCTCTGGCCCTCATAGGCGCCGGGCCCTGTGACATTGGCCGCCACGCCAATCTCGTCCCAGAACGCATTCATCTGGTTTTCGACCTGGGCATGGGCGGTGAGCGGGAGACAGAGCGCCAGCCCCGCCGCGATCCAATTGAAAAGATGTCTGGTCAGCATGATGGGTTGTCCTCCTCGCCCAGGGCGCGGAGGCCATAGGCGTCTTCCAGGGCAAAGCCCTCGGCCGAAAGAAACAGGCCAAGGTCCTTGACGGTGATGGGGTCGGGCCGCGCGAGCGCTTCTGGCGCGAGGCTCCAAAGGGCAAGAATTCTGAGTGCGCGCTGGTGGTTGAGGTCGCCGGTCTGGGTCAGGCGTTTGCGGGCGGCGCGGCGTTCCGCGTCTGAGACGGGCCTGAGAGACAGCCCCCTGGCGGCCATCCAGCGCGCCATGGCGGTCTCCAGGGCTGGCGTGGCGGTCATCAGTAATCCTCCCCGGTCGTGGTCTGGGTCAGGACGAAGATCCGCTCTTCCAGTTCCGACTGGGTGACGATGCCGAACCCGACCGGGATCACCTGTTTTGTGTGGCTGTCGAAGAGGACGACCGCCGGCGTTGGCGCGCCCGACAGTCCCAGCCGCGCCATCTGGCCCGTGTCGCGGACCGCGTCCGGGAAATACGGACTGGCCCCGCCATCGACGCTGACGGCTTTGACGGAAATGCCATAGCGGTCGGAGAAGGCCTTCAGGATGGGCGAGAATTCCACGCAGGCCGAGCAGGAGGCCGCGTAGAAGTAGAAGACCCCATAACGCTCAGACAGGGTTTCGAGCACCCGCTCGCGGTCCTCCTTGCGCGTGTCGAGCCAGAGCCGCTTTCCGATCTGGGACACCGGGCGCTGGAGCGTGTAATCAAGTTCGGGCTCGGACCACAGCACCCGGCGCCAGGCGTCGGAAAAGGCGCTCGCCCGGTCGAGCTGGACGCGCTGGTAAGCGATATAGGCCGAGACATTCTGCGGTGTGGGATCGAGGACCGCGGCGGCGCGCAGCTCGGTCAGCTGGGCGCGGATGGCGTCCATTTCCTCGGTGGCCGTTCGGGCGGGCGCGACGTCGATGACGGTGGGTGCTGGCTCTGGCTCGGCTGGCTTCGGATCCTCGCAGTAGAAGTAGCGGCCGAGTTCCCGTTCCACGCAATAGGTCGCGTCGGGCGCGCGGTTTTGGGCCTCGGCTGCAGCCAGGGGCGCAAGCGCCATCAGGAGGGCGAGCGCCCTAGCAGTTCGGGTGACAGGCATAGGCGTCCACAATTCGGCTTGTGATGGCGGCGGTGACGGCGTCAGCGTCAGGGCCCTGGAAGTCGGCGAGCACACTGTCGTAGAATTCGGAGAAATCGATCCGTGAGAGATCGAGCTGTTGGAACAGCGCCACGGTGAAGCCGGAACAATCAGGGCGTTTCCTGTTTCCCCAGTCCCAGCCCACTTGCGGGCGGCCCTGCTCATGGATGATGCGGGCGAGCTTCCCGGAAAAGCAGCAGAAGGTCCTGCGCTTCTTCAGGCAGATGCCGAACAGCGTCTTGTCGGAACAATGGGTGCCGACAGAGTGGCAGAGGCCTGCGGCCTGGCGCTCGGCCAGGGCGCGGTCGTCTGCCGAACAGCCAAAACCGATATCGGTGAGCAGCCCGTCATCCTTGCAGCAATCCTGAAGGCCTCCGATCGCCTTTTCGCAATGGGCGTTCTCGCCCGGGAAAATCGACAGCGTGCCTTCGGTGACATCATCTTCCAGCGCGCCCAGCATGGAGAGAGCCGAAATCGCCTCCGGGAATTCGTCATTCTGGGGCCGGGTCAGCGTCTCGCAGTCCCCATCAATGCAATAGACATCCGCCTCGCAATATCCCACCGCCCCGCCAGGCGTGCCCTCTGCGGTGCAGAGAAAGCTAAGCTCCTCGGCCCGGCAGTCGCCGGTCGCCTCATCGCGCGAGAGACAGGTGGAGGCCTCCAGCGCGCACCCTTCAGGCGGGGCGCAATCATCGACCGGCGCGCCAAGCCCCTTGCAGTCATAGGTGCGCGTCCATTCCCAGCAGTCCCTTGTGACGGCCACGCCATCAATGAGGCGTGTCGCGCCGGGCGCGGTGCAGGTCTCGGCCTTGAACGTGCAATGGGGCTCGGCATCCATGGCCTGGCACGAGGCGGTGTCCCAGGTGTCGATTGCGGGACCGCGCCGGGTGTCATGGGCCGGGCGGTCCGGCGTGGGCGCGCTGCAGACCGCTTCGAGCACGACATCATTGCACTCGCCGCCGCAGGCACTGCCGATCTGGTAGCATTGGCCGCCGGATTTGCGGGTCCAGCCGCCGCAGGTCGGATTGGAGAAGAGATCGAGGCAGCTGTCGTCGATTTCATGGGTGCAGTCGCGCGCATTCCAGAGCTCGCGGCACTGGTAGACATAGTCTGTCTCGAAGCTGACCGAGAGCGTGCTGCGGCAGCTGCCTTCATATTCGAGCAGCGTGTCGCCGGATGTGCAGGTGTAGCGATAGC
>CAZVES010000148.1:0-5655 GCA_964625835.1 uncultured Hyphomonadaceae bacterium | reverse complement strand
AAACCCGCGATTGCCGCAACGAGCGCCGAGGACGGCGCACTCAAGGCAAACAAGGCCGCGAGCATGATCGCTGCGCAGCCGAGGGCCAGGCCGTTCGAGCCATCCATGAAATTCGTCGCATTGCTGACCACAAAGACCCACAAAGTTCCGCCTGCGAGGAGCCATGGAGCGTAGCTGCGCGACACCAGCGGGCCTGCATTTGCGCCCAAGTCGTACCATCCTGCCAGGCACGCCCCAGCCGATAGCCCGCCGAGCAGCAGAAGCTTCGTGCGCGCTTTCAGTGGCCTCAGATCGTCAATAAGGCCTGTCACGAGAAAACCGACGCCAAAACCAATGAGGATCGGCCAGTCCCACGCATTCCCCGGCAACCCGCTACCGTCGGCAAGGCAGAGACCATCACCGCCCATTGAGCCGACCCATGCCAGCGCACCGAGATGGCCAGCGGCGACACCCAACCCTCCCAAAGTCGAAACCGGCCGGGCATGGTCCTTGCGCCCGCCATCGGGCACGTCTTTTGCGCCATAACGCGCAACGACCGCACAGACAGTGAGCGAAACGAAAAAGGCGAGCGGTATCGCCAGACGCTCGATCACGCCCCCTCCCCCAGCCGTGTGGCGCGGACCCACCATTCCGGCGCCTCGCGCAGCAGTTCGCTCTGGGCCTGGAGGGCGTCTTCCATCTCGTTGAACAGGGCAAAACAGGTCGCGCCTGAGCCGGACATGCGCACCAGCCGCGCGCCCTTCAGGTTAGCCATGCGATCCAGCAGCGCGCCGATCTCCGGGACAAGCGAGACGGCGGGCGCTTCCAGGTCGTTGCGCGTCTCCGCCGCCAGCCATTCGTAAAGCTCCAGCCGGGTGCGCAGCATGGGAGGCTCGGCCTCGACCAGGGCGCGCGGCCCCCGCCGGTCATACTCGCGAAAGACAGGGCCTGTCGGGCAAGCCAGGCCGGGATTGACCAGCAGCGCGGGCAGGCCACCGCCCCGGCGCCGGTCGAAGAGGTCCAGCAGCGGGCCCTGCAAGAGGGGGCGCACAACGTCGCCATCCCCGCGCATCAGGGCCGGAGCATTGAAGACGCAGGCCAGCACATCGCCGCCAAGCTGGGGCGCGATGTCGCTCGCCACCCGGGCTGGCAGGTCGAAGATCTCGCGCGTGAGCAGGCGCAACGCCGCCGCCGCATCAGCCGAGCCGCCGCCGAGCCCTGCGGCAACCGGCAGGTGCTTGGTCAGGGTGAAGGCGACGGGGCTGTCGAGGGACTCATTGATCCGCGCCTGCCCCCTCAGGCGCGAGAGCGCCTCGGACACCAGATTGGTGCCTTCATCCTCAAGCCCTGTCGCGCCGGGTCCTTCAATGTGCAGCTGGTCCAGGTCGCTGCGCCGCGCGCTCAGCCGATCAGCGGCCTCAGCCCCTGCAAACACGACCAGCGAATCCAGCGGGTGGCGTCCGTCGCCGCGCGGCGGGCCGACATGCAGGAACAGATTGACCTTGGCCGGGGCAAACGCCCGGAATTCGGGCTGCATCAGGGCTGGTTCCCGTGAAGCGTGGCCTCGCCCGTCGGACCTGCCATTTCGGGAAGGGTGGAATCCAGCCCCCGCCGCAGCTTGCGGTGCAACACGTCCAGCAGTTCCGGCTCCGGGTTCAGCGTCAGGGCGCGCTGCCACTGGAAACCGGCCTCAAGCCGACGCCCGGCGCGCCAGTAGGCATCGCCCAGATGGTCATTGATCACCGGGTCGCCGGGCTCCATTTCCACGGCGCGCTCGAGGTGGATCACGGCGCGCTCGAAGTCGCCCAGCTTGAAATACGCCCAGCCGAGACTGTCCAGGATCATGCCCGAACGCGGCCGCAGGTCGACAGCCCGTGAGATCAGGCGCAGGCCTTCATCGAGGCGCAGGCCCCGGTCCACAAGGCTGTAGCCAAGATGGTTGAGCACGGAAGGATTGTCAGGCGACAGGCTCAGGGCTTGGCGCAGGTCCACTTCCGCTTCCGGCCAGCGGCCCAGGCGTTCGCGCGCGGCGCCGCGGGCGAGATACAGCCGCCAGTCGGCATAGCCCGCCGCCCGGTCACGTTCGATCACGTCTGTGAACACGCGTTCGGCCTCGCCATCGCGGTCCACCGTGGTCAGCAGGTCCCCCATCTGTACCATCAGGTCGCGGTCGGACGTGGCCTCGATCGCTTCGGCGGCGACCAGCAGCGCCCGCTCGGACATGCCTTCGCGGCGATAGGCCCAGGCCAGTTGGCCGCGCGCGGTCGCAAAGAAGGGCGAGGCCGGGCCGATGTCTTCCAGCACGGCGATGGCGTCGTTGCGTCGGCCTACCCCATCGAGCGCCTTGGCCCACAGAGTGCGGGCAATGTCGAACTCCGGGTCCAACGCCAGGGACATTGCAAACAGGACGCCCGGAAAATCCCCCTCGGACTGCGCCGCCAGCGCTGCAGCCGGGGTGTAGAGCGCCAGGGCAGCGCCCTCCTTTAGGGAGGGGCGGGGGATGGCCACGGGCTCACCGGCTTCGATCTGGCCTCGCAGGGCATCAATCGCCGGATTGGGCCCGACCTCGCGCCGGAATGTCGAGAGAACCTGCGCCGCGCGCGCGCCCTCGCCGCGATCGGCCAGCAGGCGCGCCTGGACTTCAGCCGCAACCGCAAGGCGCGGACCGGTCTCCCACATGGCGTCGAGCAGCGCCAGCGCCGTGTCGTCATCGCCCTCCGAAAGATGCATGAGCGCCAGGAAGTAAGGCTCCACGCCCAGCGCGCCCGACATTCCATTGTCGTCGTGCAACAGGACGCGGCTGCCGGCGGGCAGGCCATCCTCCTGGTAGGTCAGCCAGGCCTGCAGGGGCCGCATCACCTGGCGGTTGAAAGCCCCGCCGCGCCCTCCGGACAGAACAACGCGTGCGTCGCTGGTACGGTTGCCGCGAATGGCGTCCACCGCCAGGGTGAGCCGCACCAGCGATGAGGTCTCGCCGTCTACGCCGTCCACCTTGGCCGCGAGCCTGGCCGCATCCTCGAACGTGCCGGCCATGAGAGCAGCAAAGACCGCCCGTTCGGCCAGCTCGGGTTTGTCCGGCTCGGCTGACAGGGCGCGCTCATAACCATCCAGCGCGGCGCGCGGATCATTGGTCAGGGCCGCAAAGCGGGCGATCAGGAATGCGCTGTAACCCTCGGCCGTGGACGGGCGCGGCGTGCCGCCCAGAAGGGCCGAGACCTGGGCCTGTTGGTAAGCAGCACCCGCGGCGCAACCGGCCAGGATGAGCGCCGCAATGATGATGCCAGAGGGGATGAAACGAGGAGCCATGGGCTGCGATAGTGTCAAGCCTCGCAGCCCTGCGCAACCGCAACACTCACAGCTCGCGCTGGAGGGTTTCTTCCTCATCGAGCGAGACCCGCGGAACCGGCACACGCGCCGGCGGGCCACCTTCGATACCGCTCTCGATCTTCTCGCGCATTTCCTCTGCGACAAGGAAGGGCGGGAACTCATCCAGGGCGGTCTGCCAGGCCTTGCGCGCCTCGTCCTCACGACCGAGGTGCCAGTAGATATCGCCGAGATGGTGCTCGATTTCCCAGTGTTTCTGCGGCGCCAGTTCGCGCCGGGACAAAAGGATCAGACGCAACGCGTCATCGAGGTGGCCCATCTTGTAATAGGCCCAGCCCAGGCTGTCGGCGATGTAGGGGTCATTGCGCGCCATGGCGTTGGCCCGGAACAGGACGCGAAAGCCTTCCTCGAACCTGTCAGTGTGGCTGATCAGGAAATAGCCGAGCGTGTTGAGCATGTAGGGATCATTGGGCCGCTTCAGGCGGTCATTGCGGATCAGTTGCAGCGCTTCTTCCACTTCTCCGGCCTCGCCCAATATGTTGGCCAGGTACATGCGGCGATTGTGGGTGTCGTCACTCTCGCGGGCCTGGCGGGCAAAGGGCACGGCCTCCTCGACGCGGCCGAACTGCTGCAGGATTTCGGCCTTGAGCGCCGCTGTCATCGCCCGCTCGGCGTCGTTGCGCGCGCCGTCGAGGGCCTGCGTGGCCAGGTCTATTGCGCGATCCTCGTCGCCCAGCAGGGCATGCAGCCCGACGGCACCGGCCGTGATGCCCAGGCGGTCATCTTCATCGACAATGTCCAGAGCTATTCCGATCGCGGCGCGGGCGGCGTCACCATCTCGGGCAAATAGCAGGGACTGGGCTGCCGATATCTGCAAGGCGGCCGTGGGTTCTGGCGCGCTGGTCGCCACATGGGCCGCGCCGGTGAACAGGGCCTCTTCCTGCAACTGGTCGATGACATTCTCGCGCAGGCCCTCATTGGCGGGATCCACCAGCAGGGCGAGCTGGTCTAGCGTCGCGCGCTGTTCATCGAGTCCGCGAGCGCGGATGCCCATCATCGAATTGCGGATGAGCCGCTGCTGCCAGAGTGACAGGGACAGGTCGCTGAAGGCGCGGGCGAAGGCGCCCTCCGTCGTCAGTTCGCGGTCTTCCAGTCCCCGACCGGTGGCCAGGCTCTCGATCGCGGCGGCATAGCGCGCGGCCTGTTCCGGCTCGGCCTCGGCAAGCTGGCGATACACATGCTGGGCTTCCTCGATGCGCCCAAGCCGGCGCAGGAGCAGCGCGCGGCGCGCCACCACCATCTGGACATGGGCAAACAGGATGCCCTTGGCATCGAACATGTGGTCGGGGGCCTCGATCCGGGCAGGCGTCATCGCCTCATAGACCGCCAGCGCCTCCTCATTGCGTCCAGCCGCCTCCAGCATGGCGGCCAGGGACAGGTCTGCCGTCAGGCCGGGCAACACGTCGTCCATGTCGCGATGGGCTTTCACTGCGCCGTCCGGATCGCCTTCGAGGGCATGGACCCAGGCATTGACGAAATCGATGATGGCCACGGAGTAGGCGTCCACCGGGCCAACTTCCAGCGCCTCGCTTGCCGCGTCATAGTCGCCCGCTGCGATCTCGTCGATCGCGAGGATGATGGCGGACATACCCTCCGGACCGGCCAGTTCCAGGTCGCCATCGGTCATGCGCACCATGGAAATCAGAGCCGCCATGTCGCCGGCCTTCACCGCATCGATGGGAACGCCATAGGCCGCGATGCCAACGGGCTGGCCGTCTTTGCGAACAGCCGTGGCCATAGCCGCTTGCGAGACATTGTAGTTCCCGCTGAGGGCGGCTTCGACCTCGCTGATCGCCTCAACCGTATCGGTCTCAGGCGGGGCCGCCATGGCCTGCCCGAGGACCAGGGCCGACATCGCACTTGCCAGGATAAACCGCATTCAATCACTCCAGTCTTTTCGATTGCGAGTTTGCCTGCCACCCGCCCCAGGGGCAAGGGCACGCGACATCACGCCTTGGTGGGCCGCGCCGGGCCTCATCCGAAGGTCTAGGCGAAAACCTGGGTGCCACCGGGTTACAGTTGCCGCAAGACTAAGCTGATCGCGTCCGATTCGGGGAGACCTGGCCATGGCCACCTATGCCGAAACCTATGCCGCCTGGCGCAACGACCCTGGAGGCTTCTGGATGGAAGCGGCCCGCGCGATCGACTGGACCGCGGCGCCCACGCGCGCCTTCGATGCCAGCCAGGGCAGCTATGGCCGCTGGTTCCCGGACGGTGTGACCAACACGGCCCACAACTGCCTGGACCGCCATGTGGACGCCGGGCGCGGCGACCAGCCTGCACTCATCCATG
>CAZVES010000147.1:3218-5675 GCA_964625835.1 uncultured Hyphomonadaceae bacterium | reverse complement strand
GGGCAGCAGTTTGCCCGGAGGCTTGCGCCGCATGACATAGGCCTTTGAAGGGGTGATCAGCTTGTAGGTCGGGTTGGACTGGCCGCCCTTGAACTGGCGCACCGTGAGCGGGCCCTCATAGCCCTCGACATTCTCGGCCATCCAGGCGGCCAGTTTGTCTTCATTGAACCGGTGGCTCTCGGCCACTTCCTGGGTGCCGGTGAACAATTCCTGCGCACTGCCGCCATGGACCATGGTGTTCCTCCCGAAATATCATTGTGCTTTGCCTGATTAGTAACGCACTGCCGCGGCGCGTAAATGGGGGGCGTTGGGTCAGCGGGGCGTGCGCAGCGCTTCGATCGCCGCGATCGCCCTGTCGGCCATGGCGGCCGGAACGAACACATGGTCATGGTGATAGGCGGCCACGGCGTTGCAGGGAATCCCCGCCCCAGCCAACGCGCCAGAGACTGCAGCCAGGAAGCCCACCGCCTCAAGCGAAGACGCCACTGCCAGTTCAAGCCATGCAAAACCCTGCCCGTCGGCGGGCGTTGCAGGTCGCACCGCTGTCCAGCCTTCGACCTCGCGAAACGCCATGGCGGCATTTGTAAGGTCAGGCGCGGCGGGGCTGGTTTCAAAAACCCAAAGGCCGGGGCGGCGCACCACTTCCAGGGCGGCGAGCAAGGCGGCCAGGTCCGTCTCGCCCGCGCTCAAGAGTTGCGCACCCGCCAGCCAATGTCGGCCCGGTAGGTGGCCTGTGGCCAGTCGATCGCGCCGACGCCGGCATAGGCCCGGGAGAAGGCGTCCTCCAGGCTCGCGCCCGTGGCGGTCACGGCGAGCACCCGCCCGCCGGCAGACACCAGCGCGCCGCCATGGCCCCGGTCGGTGCCCGCCTGGAACACCACCACGCCCTCCATGTCGCCGGCCGCCTTCACGCCCCCAATTTCCTGGCCTTTCTCATAGGCGCCCGGATAACCGGCGCTCGCCATCACCACAGTCGCGGCAGGCCGGAAGTTCTCAAGGTCCAGGAGTTCACTGAACGCGGCCTCGTTGCCCGCAAGCCCGCCGGTCGCCGCCGCGAGCAATCCCGGCACGATGTCACCGGCCAGGCCCGCCATCAGGACCTGGCATTCCGGATCACCGAAGCGGGCATTGAACTCGACCACTTTCGGCCCGGTTTGGGTCATCATCAGACCAACATATAAAACGCCCTGATAGGCCATGCCGTCGCGCGCCATCCCGTTCAGCACCGGCTGGACGATCTCACGTTTCACCCGGTCAAGCACCTCGCCCGACAAGACGGGCGCGGGCGCATAGGCACCCATACCGCCTGTGTTGGGGCCTGTGTCGCCTTCGCTGAGGCGCTTGTGGTCCTGGCAGGGGGGAAGATACACCGCGCCCTGCCCGTCGGTCAGGACAAACAGGCTGGCTTCCTCGCCTTCCATGAACTCTTCAATCACGAGGCTCGCGGAAGCCTCACCAAACTTCCCGCCGAGCATGGCGCGGGCTTCGGCCTTCGCCATATCCAGCTCGTCGATGATCGAAACGCCCTTGCCGGCCGCGAGGCCATCGGCCTTGAGGACATAGGGCGGCTGAAGCGTGTCCAGAAAGGCCTCGGCGAGCGCCTCCTGCCCAACCGTGAAGGCACTGTGGGCAGCCGTCGGCACTTTATACTTCGCCATGCGCGCCTTCGAGAAGGTCTTCGAGGTCTCAAGCTGCGCGGCCGCCTGGCTCGGGCCGAAGACATCAAAGCCGCGCGCGCGCAGCATATCGCTGACGCCCGCTGCCAGCGGCGCCTCTGGACCGATCACGACAAGGTCGGGCTCAAGCTGCAGCACCAGCTTCACGACGCTCTCGACATCATCGGGCGCCAAGTCAAAACAGGGGCCGATCTCGTCCGTGCCGGGATTGCCGGGCGCGCACATCACCTGATCCACCAGGGCGGAGCGGGCAATCTTCCAGGCCAGGGCATGTTCGCGCCCGCCTGCGCCAAGGATCAGAATATTCATGGCGCGCTTGATGCGCCGGGCGGGCTCTGCAATCAAGGGGCGGGGCAAGAATGAGGACGCCGCCGGCGATGGCAACAGGCAAGGACATGAACGGGCTCTGGTCCGGCTGGTACACCTATTCCAGCCTGGGTGAACCTGTGCCCTTCACCGCCTGGATCGATGATTCAGCCGGCCTGCTGACCGGCACAATCCTCGAACCGAACACGTTCTCGAACCTCGACATTGACGACCTCCAGGCTGAGCTGGCCGGCACGCGCCTTGGCCGTGATGTTTTCTTCTCAAAGACCTATGGCCAGGGCCAGGGTGCCCACGACCTGCCGATTGCCTATGAGGGACGCGCCGATGAGGACTTCGAGACCGTGCGCGGCCAGTGGAGTTTCACCGACCCGCGCGGCGAAAGCGGGCCGTTCGAACTGAAACGATCGTCCAAATCCATCAGCGAAGGCATCCTGCGCGAAGTCTTCGCCTTTGC
>CAZVES010000147.1:0-3118 GCA_964625835.1 uncultured Hyphomonadaceae bacterium | reverse complement strand
CCCTTGTCCGGGTCGGGCAGAAGGACAGGCTGCACCACATCGCCGCCGCGCGCCTCTGCGACAAGCTCAGCCGTGCGCGTTTCCACGGTTTCGGTCAGCTCTGCCAGAAAGGCCGCCTTGTCATCGCTGGGCCAGATCGGCTCCATGAATTCGATAATGGCGGTGCCGGGCGACTTGGCATGGCTCTCCTGGGCCCAGAACAGGCCGAGATTGGTCGCAACCGGCACGACCGGCGCATCCATGGCCCGCGCCATGTGCCAGACCCCGGCCTTGTAGCGGAAATGGGTATCGACCGGCGCCAGGTGTCCCTCCGGATAGATCAGAACGCGCCGTCCTTCAGCCTTTGCGATGGCCATACCTTCGGCCAGCGAGGCGGCCTTGCGGTCTCCCCCGCCACAGGTGTCGATCACGATGGCACCGAGCTTTCTCAGTATGCCGCCCACAAGCGGCAGTTTTTCCAGATGGTCACCGGTCACGAACGCCAGATTGTCCACCTCCGGATAGACCATGAAGCCATCGCCCCAGCTCTGGTGCTTTGCGGCGATGACGAAAGCGCCCTCGGGCAGGTTGGCGCGCCCGCGAACCTCTTTCCTGATCCCGGCGAACACAGCCAGCGCCGTGTTCATGGCGCGGGTGTAGCTGCGGATCACGGCGGTCACCGCGCCGCGCCCCGGCAAGGCCAGGAAGGGCAGTGAAATCAGGACATAGAGAATCGACAGCAGCCAGTAACTGGCCGCGAAAAGGAACGCGCGCATGGAGGGGCTCCGCTATTTCTGCTTCAGGATCGCGACAATCGCCCGGGTGAAGGCGTCGATATGGTCGCTCATCGGGCCATCAATGCGGTTATAGGCCTTGTTCTGTCCCGACTGCATCATCACGCCCAGGCTCATGGCGGCCAGTATCGCGGGGTCGCCTTTCGGAATTTCACCGGAATCCATCAGGTCTTCGATCAGGTGCTCGGTAATGGACACCGGGTCGTCTTCCCTGCGGACATCATGGGGCAGGAACTTGTTGAGCGACAGGAGATGGAAGGAAAACAGGAGCCAGTCCTCGTCGGCCAGCTTGCAATAGGCCGTCACCACGCGCCGAACGCGGTCTTCCAGACTGTCACCGGCCTGCCAGCCTTCGATCATCAAGCGGCCCAGACGGTTGTGGGTCTCCATGAACAGGGCCAGCGCGAGCTCGTCCTTGCCCGGATAATGGCGGTAGAGCGCGCCCTCAGAAACGCCGGCTTCGTCGGCGATTTCCCGGGTTGTGGCGCCCTCCACGCTCTTGTTCACGAACAACTTCAGGGCCGCGCGTTCAATCTTCGGCCGCGCATTTCGCGCACGCGGCTTGCGGGTTTCATCAGGTTGAGCGGACATGGCACACCTTTCTCGCCCAGGTTGCTAACAGACGCAATTCACATCTTGATTGTGAGCATATACTCACAAACAGGCGATTGCAAGCCTTTTGTTTGAGAAGCGGATTATCGGGACAGGCAGGGAGATGTTCGACGGGGCCGCCACCCGGTCCACACTGGGGCCATGGACCTTCAACCCCCTCCCCCGGCACTGGCCTGGTCATGGTCATTCCTGGCCCGCATCCTCGCAGGCCTCAGGCCGATGCTGGGATGGGAACAGACCGCGTCGCAATTCCTGCCGGTATCAACATGGCGCAGCCTTGCCAGCCAGTTGCGCTACCTTGAGCGCCTGGCCCGCCGGCTCCTGGTGGTGGAAGCCTACGCCCTTGATGTGGCGCTACCCACACATCGCGGCCCGGCGCGCGGCTCCCGCCCGGCCGGCACCCGCGCCGCACCGGGCCCCTGTTTCAGGCTGCGCGAGGACCAGCGCTTCAGGTTTGAGCCGGACAGTCGGCACGCAGGGGCCGAAACGCCTGATCAGGGGCCCGGCCAATCGCTTCGTGTCGCAAGCGCGCTCGCAGCCCGGCTGGAAGCTCTGGAGGCCCTTTTGCAGAAACGATTTGCCGTGGCCCGGAGAATGGCCCGGCTGCGCCGAAGGAAGGGCGGTCGTTTCCTGCGCCTCTGGGGCATGCCGGAACGGCGCCGCGCGACGAGTTGCCTTTATGCCTCCACGCTGGTCCATGCCCATGACCTGGCCCTCGACCAGATGAACCGGTATCCCCCATGGCATCCGCTTGCGGGCCAGAAACCATCCATTGCCCCCTGAGCGAAGGGGCGCCTGTGCAGGAACTCAAATGGAAGGCTGGATCGGCCCGTCCGCCCGGCCATGGACAAACTGATCGACATACTCATTTCCCGGCGCGTCAATGGACTTGGCCGGGCCGCGCCAGATGATCTTTCCTTCGTAAAGAAAAGCGATCTCATCGGCGATCTTGCGCGCCGAGGCCATGTCATGGGTGATTGACACCGCGCCCGCGCCCAGGGCCTTCACCTGCTCGATGATCAGGTCGTTGATGGCGTCGGCGGTTATCGGGTCGAGGCCCGTGGTGGGCTCGTCGAAGAAGATGAGGTCCGGCTGGGAAATGATGGCCCGCGCCAGGCCCACCCGCTTCTGCATCCCGCCGGAAATCTCCGCCGGTCTCAGGTCCGCCGCCGAAGCGCCAAGCCGGACCTTTTTCAGCGCCTCGATGGCGCGCTCCCTTGCCTCGCCCCTCGGCACCCGGTCAGCATTGATCAGACGGAAGGCGACATTCTCCCAGACGGTCAGGGAGTCAAACAGCGCCGCAGACTGGAACAGCATGCCGATGCGCGCGCGCATGGCCTCACGCTCGCGCCCCTGTTCATGGGTCACGTCATCGCCATCGAAGATCACCTGGCCGGCATCGGGTGTCATCAGGCCCAGCGCAATCTTCAGCATCACCGACTTGCCCGAACCCGACCCGCCAAGCACAACCAGCGACTGGCCCGGCGCAACGTCCAGGTCGACACCCTTCAGCACGTGGTTCGCACCGAAGGATTTCTCCACGCCGCGCAGCTCCAGGATCGGCCGGCTCACAGTCCGATCCCCTCAAACAGGGTCGACATGACATAGTTCAACGCGAGGACGAGGACGGCAGCGGCCACCATGGACAGCGTCGCCGCCCGGCCCACGCCGCTGGCGCCTGCCTTGGAGCGGTCCCCGAAGTAGCAGCCCATGATCGCGATCACGCCCCCGAA
>CAZVES010000146.1:0-5765 GCA_964625835.1 uncultured Hyphomonadaceae bacterium | reverse complement strand
GGCTCCTCGATCCGCGGTTCCGCGCCACCCCGCAGAATCGAATTCCCGGCATAAAGCGTGCGCTGATCGATCGCGGGCGGGTTCAGCCAGTCGTCCTCCGACATCTGCCCGCTCTGGCCATAGGCCGCGAGCGCGTTGGCATAACACGCCTTGTGGATGTGCTCCTGCGGGATGCCACGCTCGGCGGCCAGCTTCGCAGTCTTCGGCACGGCGAGGCTGTCCGACACGCCCCAGTCGCAGGCCGAGTCCACAATGATCCGCTCCGCGCCGTACTGGCGCAGTAACTCGACCATCCGCTCATTGCCCATCTTGGAGCCGGGATAGATCGAGAACGCCGCCCAGAACCCGCGCTGCAGCGTCTCGGCGATCGTCTCCTCATTGTTGTGGTCGACGACGACCTTCTCCGGCGCAAGGCCATGCTCATCCACCACGTCCATCGAGCGCGAGGTGCCGCGCTTCTTGTCGCGATGCGGCGTGTGGATCATCACCGGCAGGTCAAGTTCCTTGGCCAATTCGAGCTGCGCGCGGAAATACTTGTCCTCCAGCGGGGTCTGTTCGTCATAGCCGATCTCGCCGATGGCCACGACGCCGTCCTTCAGCGCGAAGCGGGGCAGGATTTCCATCACCTGCTCGGCCAGTGCTTCGTTGTTGGCCTCCTTGGAGTTGAGCCCGATCGTGCAGTAATGCCGGATGCCGAATTGGCCAGCGCGGAAACGTTCCCAGCCAACGATGGTGGAGAGATAGTCGATATAGGTCCCGACATAGGTGCGCGGCTGACCGATCCAGAAGGCCGGCTCGATCACGGCGACGACCCCGGCGGCGGCCATGGCCTCGTAGTCGTTCGTGGTGCGCGAGATCATGTGCGCGTGCGGATCGATATACATCGGCGTTGTCATCGCAAGTTCCTTGTCCTCACGCAGCGTCCAGACGCGCGCTCAAGACGTCCCAGCTCAGCGTCCCATCAGCGATCTGCGTAGCGAGGTCCGGCATCGCGGCAAGGCGCTCGGCCGCCAGCGGCGACGGGCTCATGCTCAGCGCCAGCGCAGCGGCGGCCCGCTGGTTCAAATCGCTGCTCCGCGCGGCCTGATCCAGATCAGCGATCGCCGCCTGGTCTTGCGCGAAAGGCCCGACACAGCGCCAAAGCTCCGGCGAGACGGGTCGCCCGGCCGCCCATCGTTCATGCGCGTAGTCACGCAGCATCCCGGCCAATTCGGCGTTTGCCCGCTCGTCCAGTCCCTGGATCGGGTACAGCCAGCTGTCCACGAACAGCGCCTTCAGCACCATCTGGTTCCAGCGGTGCTGGTCGAAATGGCGGCGCGGATACGGGTTGTTGTGCGCCACGGCCTCGAAGATCGCGCGGATGTTGGAGCGCACGCCTTCGGCGGCCTGCGGCTCCAGTGCTTCGGGGGCCGGGTAGAGGACCAGGCCGCGATAGAACGCGATGGCCTCTGCGACGTCGGCGGTGCGGCAAAGCTGGCGGAACCGCTCGGGAAAGTCGTTGCGGCTGGCGATGGTCCGCAGCAGGGTGACAACACGCGCCGTCCCGTCCACGCTCCAGCCCTGCGGCGACCAGCCCGGGGCGGCCCGCTCCGCAGCCGCCAGATCCTCCGCCGTGAGTTCGAGGTCGGCCTTGCCCAGCTTGCGCGGGATCAGCCCGAGCGTGATGAAGAGATCTTTTTCCGGCGTGGCCGCGCCTGAGGCATTGCGGTCGCCCAGCCATTGGCACCGCTCGGGCGGAAGCTGACGCCTGAGCCACTCTTCCATCAACTCAAGCGCTGTCATCATTGGCTCTTTTTGTTGGTGCGGGCGGAGCGTTGCTTCGCAAATCCATTCCCGTTAAGCCTCCCTACGAGGACGGTATCCAATCGGTCCGGGCTTGTGAAGGGTCCATCACGGCAATCGCAACCAACGGGGCAATCATGACGCCGACACTCGTCATTCTCGTTGTGGGCTTGTCCCCCGACCTGGTCGGCGAGCACACGCCCAACCTGTCGCGGCTTGCCAGCCAGGGCGGGATGCGCCCGATGAAGCCCGTGCTGCCCGCCTTGACCTGTAGCGTCCAGTCCACCCTGATGACCGGCTTGCCGCCTTCCGGGCACGGTGCGGTGGCCAATGGCTGGTATTTCCGCGACCTGGCCGAGGTGTTGCTCTGGCGCCAGCCCGAGCGGCTGATTGCCGGCGAAAAGATCTGGGAGGCGGGGAAGAAGCGCGACCCGAACTTCACCTGCGCCAAGATGTTCTGGTGGTACAACATGTACTCCAGCGCGGACTGGAGCGCGACGCCCCGGCCAATGTACCCCGCCGATGGCCGCAAGATTCCGGATCACTGGGCGCAGCCGCAATCCCTGCGCGACGAGTTGAACGAAAAGCTCGGCATGTTCCCGCTGTTCAAGTTTTGGGGGCCGGCGACGGACATCTCGTCGAGTGAGTGGATCGGCGATGCGACTATCCACGTGATGGAGACGCGCCAGCCAACGCTCACGCTGACCTACCTGCCGCATCTCGACTACAACCTGCAACGGCTCGGCCCGGACCTGTCTCATCCGCGGCTGCAAGCCGATCTCCGGGAAGTCGATGCGGTCTGCGGTAGGTTGATGGAAGCGGCCGAGCGGCAGGGCCGGCGGATCATCGTCGTTTCCGAATACGGCATCACGCCAGCATGGGATGCGGTGCACATCAACCGGGCGCTGCGCGACGCCGGAATGATCGCCTGGCGCGCGGAGATGGAGCGGGAGGTCTTCGACGCCGGCGCCTCGGAAGCCTTCGCGATGGCGGATCACCAGATTGCGCATGTGTATGTGCGCAACGCTGAACGGATCCCGGAGGTTCGCGCGGTGATCGAGCGGCTGGAAGGCGTCGAGCAGGTGCTGGACGAGGAGGGCAAGCGCGCCTACGGGCTGGACCATCCCCGCTCGGGCGAACTTGTGGCCATCGCCGCGCCGGACCGCTGGTTCAGCTATTACTACTGGCTGGATGACGACCGCGCGCCGGACTTCGCCCGCACCGTCGATATTCACCGCAAACCTGGCTACGATCCAGTCGAGTTGTTCATCGACCCGGCGATCAAATGGCCGAAGCTGGCAGTGGGTTGGCGGCTGGGTCTGCGCAAGCTGGGTTTCCGGCAGTTGCTCGACGTGATTTCGCTTAAGGATACGCAACTCGTCAGGGGATCGCATGGCCGGTTGCCAAAAAAGCCGGAGGAAGGGCCGCTGGTGATGAGTTCGCAGCCCGATCTGCTGCCCGAGGGTGACGTCGAAGCGACGGGCTTCAAGCAGCTTGTGCTCGATCACGTTTTCCGCCCCGCGTCCTAGATCAGGTGCCGGGGATGACCCGCTGGAAGGCGAGCGTGAGCAGAAAGCCCGCGAGCGCGAGCGCCGCCAGTTCCAAGGAGAAGATGCCAACGAGCGCCGCATCGTAAAGCGCCATCCCGGCGATCAGGTTGACCACGCCCTTCGGCACGTCACCCGGCGCGCGCCGCAGGAACCGGCGGACCGCCAGCGCCGCCCAGACGGCGAAAGCCGCGAGAATGACCAGCGGAACGATCTTCCCACCCGACAGCGGCACGGCGATCACGACAGGGGCGGCAAGTAAAGCCAGCGGCCACAGACTGCCCATCTGGTTCAGCGCCTCCTGCTTCGCCGCGTATGTCAGGCCAGCCGTGTAGGCCCATAGGCCGAGCGCGGCCAGCAGAACCGGCGCGAGCGTCGGCCTGGCGACCGCGCCAGCCGCGATCAGATACACCAGGAACCGGCAGGCCCCCATGATGACAGGCGCGAGCTCCGTGCGCTTGTGCAGCCAGTCATAGAGCAGGATGGCCCCGGCGAGCGCGACGCCGAGCCAGCCCGCTACCGCGCTCACAGCGAACAACACCAGCACGCCGGCGAGAAGCTGCCCGCCGCCGAGCAGGAACACGGTCCCGCGGCTGATCTGGCCGGTCGGTATGGGCCGGTTCGCGCGCTGCGCCGCGTCAATCTGAGCATCAAACGCGTCGTTCAGGAACATGCCGCCGGTGTAGTGCAGCGACACCGCCACGATCAGCAGCAACATCGTCGGGATGTTGGGCGCAACGAACCGCGCCGGTTCGACCGCGAAAGCCACGCCCAGCACGGCCCCGGCCAGCAGGTTCGTCCAGACCGTCGGCAGGTTCGAGACCCGGCCCAGCACCAACAGCGTGCGCAGCATCAAACGCCCAGCCGGCTCGTGACCCAGGACAGCTCCCGCGCGATGGCGTCTTCGACCGGCACATCACGCAGGTCGGGCGGCAGGACATCCCAGGTGTAGGTTTCGACTTCGAGGTGATCGGAGATCGGCGCCTGCCGGTGCAGGTCGAGAAAGTCGGCGAGGATGTGTTGCGTCGTGCTGAAATGCTCCAGTTCGGCCAGGAACAGCGGCACGTGGAAATGAACGCGCCATTCGTCGTAGCTCTTCGTCCCAGCGGCGGCGAAAGCATCCGGCAGGTCGAGGAACCGCTCCAGCGTCTCACCCTTACGCGCCACGACCTGATGCAGATAGGTCGCCTCGTCGAAAGCACGCAGCCGCTCAAGCGTCTCGGGCGTTACGCGCCGCAGATGCAGCGCCGCGCTGAGTTGGAGCTTGGGGACCGCGATGCCTGCGCCGCGCAGCGCCGCGACCGACTCCGTCGGCCCTTCGTATTCGACGGCGGCGTGGCAGACATCAAGACAGACGCCGAGATGCCGCCGCAGCGCCTCTTCCGACTGCGCCGGAGACAGGCCGGTGAGATCGCTCATGCGCCGGATAGAGTCCGGGTTCAACAGCCAGTCCTGAAAGAAGGCGACGGCTTCGGCGGTCGTCTCGAGATAGCAATGCGGCTCCGGCTCCAGCGCCAGCGCGATATGCTTTCCGGTCTCCTCAGCAATTTGGTGCAGGTGGGCGGCATGGCGCAGCAGGTGCGCGCGCATCGGCTCTTCCCGGCCGCGCCCGACCGGGCGGAACGCGCACGGCACGGTGCTAATGCTCCCCGCCATGCCGTCAGGCAGCAGCCGCGCGAGCAGATCGGCCAGCCGGTTCGTGTAGTCGAGCCGCGCGCTTTTAGCCCAACTCGGTTCGTAGACATTGGCCTTCACGATGGTGTCGTGAAACGGCCCATAGGGGAAGCCGTTGACCGTGAAAACATAAAGACCGTTCTGCGCAAGAAGCGCCGCGAAGTCGTCGAGGTGCTCCGGCGTGGCAAGCGCTTCGGCTGCCCGCGCGGAAAGGCGCAGGCCCACGCCGAACGGTTTGTCAGGGCCAACGCGCTGCTTCACCTGCGTCACGCGCTCGGCGACCGCCCGCCGCGTTTCCGGCCAGCTTTCGCCGGGGTGGATGTTCGTGCAGTAGGTCAGGCAACCAAGGTCTCCCGGCAAGCGCATCACGCTTCCCTTCGCTTTTCCAGCCAGTCGATAGCCTCAAGCACCTTGTCCTCGGCGATCTCGTGAACGTCCACGCCGGTCCCGATCGCGCCGAGCATGGTGACGGTCAACGCGCCGCCGAGATGCTCGCGAAACTCTTGCAGGCCCCGCAGCACCGCCAGATTGCCGCTGGCGTCGGTCTTGCGCAGCGCCGGGTGCCACAGCTTGAAGCCGAGATGCTCCAGCAGGAAGCAGACGCGGGTCTCCTCGCCTTCGGGCAACAGCCCCGCGCGCACGGAATAGCGCGTGTCGAGCGCGATGCCGATGGCGACGGCCTCGCCGTGGCGCAGGTGGTGATGCGTAATCGATTCCAGCTTGTGCGCAGCCCAGTGGCCGAAATCCAGCGGGCGCGCGCTG
>CAZVES010000145.1:0-5811 GCA_964625835.1 uncultured Hyphomonadaceae bacterium | reverse complement strand
TCTGGTCCAGGAAGGCGTCGAAAGTTGTATGCTGGTTGTCGTCATCCTGATCGCGCACGGTCACGATGATCGCGCCGGGCACCTCGCTGGGAACATTCAGCGGAAAGAGCCGCACCCGGTTTGGAGCTTGCCCGGGAAGCTGAAGCTCAGCCTCGAGCGGCTGATTGGCGGCGCGGGCACGTTTCCTGACCTGCATTATGCTGCAAACCGCATCGATCTCCGCCGGATCGAAGGAAGGACCGGCCACGAACAGGGGCAGGCTGTCATCGCCGGGACACACGAAAACCGCCACGCGGCCCGCACCCGGAACGCTCTCCAGGGCACCGATGAGCGGTTGAGCGACGGCGTGTAACTCGCTGGTCGATCCCAATCCCTCGAGCGCCTCAACGAGGAAGGCCGTGATCGGTGGCAAGACCGATTCCAGATGCGGATCGTTGCTCAACAAGGCACTCCACCAAAATGATGGTGGCATTTACGCCGCTGGCTGCAGGCTTGCCAAGAAAAGCCTCATTCGGCAGCGTAATCGAGCGTATCCGCCCCATTCAGATTGATGGCCAAGACACGATCAAGCTGTTCAGCATAATCATGAGCCGTCTCACTGGCGGCACGGCACCAGAGTGCAGCGAACTGTGCAGGGGACCGGCAGGTACCGAGTTCGGTCATATAACCAAAATCCTTCGCCAATCGCTCATTGTAGAAGCGCGCCATGTCCTGGGCGGCGGTGAACCAGTGCTTCATGCTGTCGGCACCCAGGTGCATACCGTTGGCGAGCGGAGCAAAAGTCGAGGCCTCCGGCGGGAAGCCCATCGAGACGCCTTCGGCACGGCCGGAAGTGCGTTGCGAGGCACCGTTGCTCCCGCTTTGGGTCTTGGATTGCGCCATAGTCCATTCCTCCTCGTTTCACCATCTGCACGAGCCCGTTCTGGTAAATTAGGCACCCCGGCCTGCAGTTCTCAATTGCGGGGAAATACGTGACGAGACGCGCGAAGATTAACGCGCGCTACCGGATCGGGAATTCGCACGGATTGCGTTCCGGTGATAGCAAAGCATCGGCGGGCGCAGGATCGCCCGCCTCCGCGTCCGGGGTTCCAGACCCGACCACCGCTTCGCGGGCGCGCACTTTCACCCCATCCGCGATGCGGCTTGAGGGGTGCTCCACCAGCATGTCGCCCTCGTCCAGGCCGTCGAGAACCTGCGCCCTCTGCCCGTTCATCTGTCCGATCGTGACCGCCCTCAGGCGCGCACGATCATTTTCGATGCGGTAGACCGACCAGCGCCCATCCTGCTTGAAAAGGGCCGTCATCGGCACGGTGAGGATGTCCTCGCCCGACCAGATCTCCACAGCCACCTCGACCCGGTAACCATGGCCGAGCCGTCCTGCCGACTGGCCGGACGAAAGATCGATCACCACGTTGACGCGTTGTTCCTCAATGCCGAGGGCGGACACTTTCGTAAAGGCGAAGGGCTCGACCCGGCGAACCTTGCCCCGGAGCGCCGGTCCACCCCAGCCGGATATGATGACAGGATCGCCGCGGGAAATTTGTACGGCGTCTTCTGAGAGTAGATCGGCCACGATTTCGATTTCCTGCGGATCGCCGACCTCCACCAGGGGCACGCCCTGGGCCACCGGGCCCTCGCTCTGGCGCAGCCGGCGCAGGAGCACGCCGTCGATGGGCGCAAGAACATCGACAAGCTCACCGCTTCCGGCTTCACCGCTCGGGCGCAGCGCTGCGCGCGCTGCGGCCAGCTCCTGTCGACGCATGGCCAGTGCAGCCTCCGCAGCGCGCTCAGCCGCTTTCAGTGTGGCCTCCTCGGCCTCGGCACGCTCCAGGGCTTTCGCCGAAATCGCCCCGTCCGGGGCAAGCGCGCGGGCCCGGTCGGCGTCGCCAACCGCTCGCTTGAGTTCAGCGCGGACCCGGTCGCGTTCGGCGCTTGCAGCCTGAACAGCCGCATTGGCAGCCTCCGCGCCTGCCTTGAGTTGCGCCTCAGAGCGCGCATCAAGGATCGGCGCGGCTGCGGGTTCGATCACGGCTAACAGGGTCTCGCCCTCATAGACGCAGTCGCCAGCTTCCAGGCTGATGCGTTCAAGCGTACCGGCCACGGGCGCGCTGATCTCGAACACGTCATGGATGCGGGTTTCACCTTCCTCGCGCACCGCAACGGTCAACGCTCCGCGTTCCGCTTTGACGATGTCCACATCGACAGCGCGGGGCGAGAAAGCCCATATCGCCAGCAAGAGGACAATGGCGATGATAACGCCCCAGAATATCAGGCGGTTGCGCAGGGCCATGGGTCACTCCCGGGTTTTCAGAACGGCGATAAGGTCGAGATTGCTGACACGCTGGCGCACGAAGAGCGCTGCAGCCAGCGACGCGACGATGACGATGCAGGCGGCGTAGCCATGCGTCGATGGCGCGATGATCAGCGGCACGTGGTAGAGTTCGGTTGCTATCGAAGACGCGACCAGGAAGGCGAGCCCTTCGCCCATGAGCGCGCCAATGGGCAAAGCGAGGAAAATGAGCAAGGCGAGTTCGCCGATCAGGATGTAGGACACCTCGCCTTCGGTGAAGCCGAGCACGCGGAGGCTGGCAAGCTCCCGCCCGCGCTCCGTCAGTCCGATGCGCGCGGCATTGTAGACCACCGCCGCCGCAATCGATCCGCCAATCAGGGCATAGATCGTCATCATGATGTTGATGGTTTCCTCCATGGAATCGCTGAAACTCTCGATGGAGGCGCGCTGCAGGGCGACGCTGGCAATGCCTGGACGGTCGAGCACGGCATCGCTGAACGCGGCTTCGCGATCCGGGTCGAGCATGACATAGACGCCGCTGACCACATCGCTTTCGCCGAGCATGGCACCGATGGCGTCTGTGTCCATGAAAGCGGGCCAGCCCATGGACTCACTCACAATGGCCGTCACGGGAACTTTCAGTACCGGGCGCTCTCCCTGTAGGACTTCAAGCGTGACCTGGTCGCCGCGGCCGGCGTTCAGCATGCCCGCGAGCTGGCTGGACAGGGCAAGGCCGCTCTCTGGCACGGTCACGAAGCGCTTGTCGTCATCGAGTATCCGGCGCTGGCGGCCCTTGGGGTCCAGGCCCACAAGCCAGACACGCTCATGGAACTGGCCGTGGCGGATGCGCACAGACACGTCGCGATTGGGCTGGACCGCAAGAACGCCCGGCATCCGCACGATCTCGCGCACGGCATCGAAATTAACCGGCTCCACGAAATTGATCGCGGCGTCGTAGGCGTCGGTTCGGTGGAAACGCTGCTCCAGCAATTCATCGATGGAATCGAAGGCAAACAGCGTCCCAACGAGCAGGGCATGGGCTGCGGCAACGCCCAGTATGGTGACCCCGGCCCGAATGGGCCAGCGGGTGATGTGGCGCAGGATCATGCGCGTCGGCTCGTCGAACTTCAGGGCGGCGAAGGCGCGCTGGACGAGTCCCTTGGAATAGACCGTCGGCGGGGCGGGCGACATGGCTTCGGCGGGCGCAAGGCTTGCCGCTGACCGCGCCGAACCGATGGCACCAAGAATGGCAGCGATGGCTGCCGCGCCGCCTCCAATCACGAAGGCCGACGGTTCCAGCCGGAAGATCATGTCGGGAAACCGGAAGGTGTCGGCGTAGAGATTGGTCATCAGCCGGGCGAGCGCCGCGCCGAGCACAAAGCCTAGAATGATCCCGCCAAGCACCATGCCGAGCGCCAGCTTCACATAGTGCCAGGCGATCTCGCGCTGGTCGTACCCGAAAGCCTTGAGCAGGCCGACCTGCTGTCGCTCGGTGGCAATCAGGCGCGCGAGGATGGCATTGATGAGAAGCGCCGAAACCACAAGGAAGATTGGCGGGATGATGGCCGCGATACCCTTGAGCTGCTGCATCTCGCTCTCGATGAACGCGTTGGAGAGCTGGTCCTCACGCGCATACGCCCCGCCTGTGCCGTAGGGTTCCAGCAAATCGTCGAGCGCGTCGATCACGCCCTGGGGGTTGGTGCCGGGGGTCAGCGAGACGCTGACATCGTTGAAGGCGCCATCGAGATCGAAGGCCGCCTCGAGTGCCCTTCGGCTGAGCCAGAAGACCGCAAACCGCTTCTCATCCGGCAACATCCCTGAAGGGCCGAGCATATAGATGTGTTCAGGCGAGTCGCCGATGCCCACGATTTCGAGCTCGCGCGCGCGACCGTTGACGATGGCCCTTACCGTGCTGCCAAGCGTGAAGCCATGCGCATCCACAAAGGCCTTGGACACCACCGCCTCATCCGGTCGGCTGGGGTCTGGCCACCGGCCAGAATACAGCAGGACGCCGTTCAGCCGCGGTCGGCCGTCCGGCGGCAGCGACACAAGCTGAGCATTGGCGGGTTCGCGAAGGCCTTCAATGTCGAGTGTGACAAGGTGGGAAATTCGGGTCTCCATCGTGCGCACGCCCGTGATTGCAGCGATATCGCTGGCGAGGCCGTCCGGTGCGCGCTTGGCGTTCGAAAACACGTCGGCAAAGCGATGGCGCTCATAATAGGTGTCGCGGCTGAGTTCGAGCGATGAAAGTGCCCCCAGCGCCATCACCATGATCGCCACACCGCAGGCCACGATCGCGCCGACGGCCATGCCCTGGCCCCGCAGATGGACCAGGTCGCGGAGCAATTTGCGGTCCAGTGCGGAGACCCAGCTCACCAGCTCAGCTCCGAAGGCTTCTTCGCCCGGCCGACATCCTCCTCGGAGACAATCCTGCCGTCCGACAGCCGGATCGTTCGATCCGACATCCCGGCGATGCCGATATTGTGTGTGATGACCACTGTGGTGGCGCCAAGCTCGCGGTTCACATGATCAAGCGCTTCGAGGACGCGCACACCCGTCTCGCTGTCCAGCGCGCCGGTGGGTTCGTCGCAGAAAAGAAGCTCCGGCCGCTTGGCGATGGCGCGGGCAACGGCGACGCGCTGTTGCTCCCCGCCAGAGAGTTCGGCAGGGAAATGGTCGATGCGTTCGGCAAGACCCACCATGGCGAGCGCCTCTTCCGGCGGAATGGGGTCGCGGGCGATCTCGGTGACAAGCGCCACATTCTCCCGCGCCGTCAGGCTGGGCACGAGATTGTAGAACTGGAAGATGAAGCCGACATGCTTGCGCCGGTAGCGCGTCAGCCCCGCATCGCTGCGCTTGCCAAGATCCTCGCCGTAAAAAAGGACTTCGCCGGACGTGGCGCGGTCGAGGCCGCCGAGAATGTTCAGCAAGGTCGACTTGCCACTGCCCGAGGCGCCGAGCATCACCAGCAATTCCCCACGGCGGATGTCGAGGTCAATCCCGCGCAGCGCATGGACCTGCACTTCGCCGGTGTCATAGACCTTGGTCAGCCTCCGGGCGGCAAGAAGAACCTCCCCCGACTTCGCCGGACGGGTTTCCTTTTGCGCCCGAAGGGCCACGACCGCCTCCTAATGCACCATGAGCAGAGGCAGATCCGTTTCGCGCAACATGCGATGCGTCACGCCGCCGAAGAGGCTCTCCTGCAGGCGCGAATGGGAATAGCCGCCCATGACGATCAGATCACTCCGGGTTTGTTTCGCCTGATCGAGAATGCGTTCAGCAATGGAGCCATTGCGATCCGCGGCCCGGCTGGTCACCGGCACGCCTGCGCGTTCCAGCCAGAGCTTTGCAGCCTCCAGGCTGGGGGTGCCGTCATCGGTCTCGCCGATGGTCAGCAGCGTTGTCTGATCGCTGTCGCGCAGCATGGGCAGGGCACCGCGCACCACGCGCGAGGCCTGAAGGCTGCCATCCCAGGCCATCAGAGGGCGCTTCGGCACCAGCGACAGGCCGTCGCGCGGGAT
>CAZVES010000144.1:0-5906 GCA_964625835.1 uncultured Hyphomonadaceae bacterium | reverse complement strand
CACGCTTCCCCGTTTCGCGAATCCCATGAATGGTTAAATACTGACAAGGACCTAGGACAGCCGGAAAGGTGTTTAGACGGAGGCGCCATGACCAAGGTCAACAATCTCTCTTCGCTCATGCGCTCGCTGGTCAACGAGACGTCCGGCGAAGTCATCACGGCGCGGGACATGCTGAACGCGGTCGGGCGGCGCTCCTATGGGCCGGTCCTGCTGCTGCTCGGCTTCATCTCGATCAGCCCGCTGACCATTATCCCCGGTGCCAACTGGCTGGTGGCGCTAATTATACTGGTGATTTCCGGCCAAATACTCATCGGCATGCGCTATCCCTGGGTGCCGGCGCGCCTGCTGAAATTCGAGTTTCGCCGCGGGGACCTCCTGAAGGGCGTTGAGATGTCCGAAGGCTATGTCCGCCGCATCGATGCGGTTCTGCGCCCACGCCTGACCTTCCTGACCGACCCGCCCTTCGCCCAGGCCATCGCGCTGGTCTGCATCGCCGCCGCCCTGGTCAGCTTCCCGCTTGGCTTTGTTCCGTTTGGCCCGGTCCTACCGGGAATTGCCGTGCTATTGTTCGGACTGGGACTGACTGCGCGCGACGGGTTTTTCCTGATTGGCGCAGCTGCCAGCGTGGCCGCAGCCGTTTTCCTGCTCATCCGGTTATGGGGGCGCATCTCAGTCGCGCTGGGCCTTGGATGACCACGCCTGGATTCGCTCGCTGGCAGGTCTTGCCTTTCCCTGTTTGTGGCATTATTCCCACCGATCCAATGCGGGTATAGCACAACGGTAGTGCAGCAGCCTTCCAAGCTGAGGATCTCGGTTCGATTCCGTGTACCCGCTCCAACATCCCGCTGTCGCGTGTTCGATCAGGCCGGTGGCTGGACGCCATTCCCATGCGCGTTAAAACGGGCGCTCCTGAGTGCCCATTCGAGGAGTTCCAGACGTGCTTTCCATCGGCCTCGCCTCCAAAGGGCGCATCCAGGACCAGACCTTCGACCACCTCAAACGCATCGGCCTCGCGGTCAGCAAGTCAGGGGCTGGGCGCAGCTATGCCGCTGAGATCAAGGGCATTTCCGGCGTAAAGGTCTGGCTGCTGCCTGCCGACGAAATCGCCAAACGCCTGCATTCGGGCCTTTTGCATGCCGGCATCACGGGGCTCGACCTGATCCATGAGAATGGCAACATTGAGGGGCAGGTGGAGCCGCTCGTTCCTCTGGGTTTTGCCCGCGCAGACCTTGTGGTGGGCGTGCCCAGGGCCTGGATCGACATTTCGGCCACGGGGGAACTGCTGGAAGTGTTCGAGGACCTGCGCACCCGTCTTGGCCGCGCGCCCACCGTGGCCACAAAATATGTCACCATCACCCGAAATGCGTTTGCGAAATGGGGCATTCGTGATTTCCGGATTGTCGCCGATCCCGGTGCCACCGAGGCAACCCCGGCGCGCAGCATGGCCGATGTCATTGTCGACATCACAACCAGCGGGGAGACCCTGCGGGCCAATCACCTCAAATCCCTGCGCCCGCCAATCCTGTCGAGTCAGGCCTTCCTGGCCGCCTCACTCGCGCCCGGCAACTGGGATAACGAGAACCTGGCGAGCCTTGAGCAGATCGTCGACAGGATGGCCAGCCATGGCGATGCCCACAAGTTCATCCGCTTCGCCACGCCTGCTGACCCGAAGGCCCTGTCGAAACAGTTGAAGTCGCGTTTCAACATCGACATCGAACACAGCGCCAGGGGTGGGGAGGCATCGCTCTATGCCCCGTCGGATCTGGCCTTCGATGTCGCTGCATTCCTGCGCGATGAGACCGGTCAGGCCGTATCCGTCTTTGATCCGGCCTACAGGCTGGACCGGCCAAATCCCAGCTTCTCGGCCTTTCGTGAAAAGCTTCAAGCCGGGGCGTAGTGCGCCGGTTGCGTCACGCCGCCACGACACCCCTGGGCGCGTTGTCGTCCAACTGGGCGAGAAAGAAATCCTCGAACGCTTCGGGGCGCTGGATGAAGCGGTTGAAGGGCAGGCTGCCCTTGCCAACGGCGCTAGAGGCAATGTTGGCACCACAGCGGCGCGCGATTTCATTTACTGTGTCACGATTCTCGCTGGCCGAGGCGATGGCGATGCGGTGGGTGCCCATGTTCGCGATGCGCGCCACGGTCATGTCCGGGTCGAAACTGTCGGGCAGGGTCAGGTCCAGCATGACGAGGTCAAACCGCTCAAGGCGCAGGCGGGATTCGGCCTCCATGAGCGTGGCGGCCATCACAAGGTCCACCTGCACACGGGCGCGCGCGGCCTTGTCGGCTGCAATGGCCAGCATGTCTCGCACCGGCTCGTGGTCTTCGACCCAAAGAACTTTCATCGTCTACTCTACCCCAGTTTATGGCCCGGCTGGGCTGCGGGAAGGGCTCTGCGTCCGGGCATGCGAGCATCTTCGTCCGACGCGGGAGACGCCGGGAGTGAAGCTGCATTGGCCGGGAGTGCAGTGCGTTTCTCGCGTCCGCTCCGTCGATGGGATGGTTAAAGCACGGCCCAAGTTTCAGGGGCGTAAACCAAACCCTGCACTGGGGTTAACCTGCACGTTTTTCGAAACATAATTGCATAAAACTTGAGTTGGGCCGCGAAGGCCTGCGATGTAGGGCTCTCGCGCTGAAGGAGCCCTCAGAGATGACGCACCACTTTCCCCGAGCCCTGATCGTGAGCGGCATCCTGCTCCTGGCGGCTTGCAACCCTCAGGAAGAGACAGCACCTGAGCCAGACGCCCCTGCGGCCGAACCGATCACCATCACCGATGTGCAGATGGGAGACATGGCCTGCTATTTCATGCTGGAGACTGGCGAGAGCCAGATGGCGAGCTTCGATCTCTGCGACCCTGGCCTGGCCGGGACCCGCCATGTTCCGACCTACGAAGAGGTGTCCGTGCAATCGCCCGAATGCGAAGGCGACCCGGAATGCACGCTGACCGTAACAGAGCGCCTGGTCGTCGACCTTGCGCCCATGGCCCAAGACCAACCCTAGCCGCTGAAAGCGCCGTCCCATGCAGTTCATCGACCTCCAGGCCCAGCGCCGCCGCATCGAGAACGAGATCAACACCGCGATCCAGACCGTGATCGAGCACGGCCGCTATGTTCTGGGTCCAGAGGTGATGGAGCTGGAGAAACAGCTCGGCGAATATGGCGAGGCCGAGCGGGTCGTGACCTGCGCCAACGGGACCGAAGCGCTTGCCCTGCCACTGATGGCCTGGGGCCTGCGTCCTGGCGACGTGGTCTTCTGCCCGAGCTTCACCTTCGTGGCCACCGCCCAGGTCGTGCCCTGGCTTGGCGCCATCCCCTGCTTCGTCGACATCGATCCCGACACCTACAACATGGACCCGGCCAGCCTTGAGGCCGCGATCAGGTCGCTCCAGGGCGATGTGCGGCTCAATCCGAAAGTGGTCATTGCCGTGGACCTGTTCGGCCAGCCGGCGAACTACCCGGAAATCCGCGCGATCTGCGACAAGTATGGCCTCCGGCTCATCGCCGACAGCGCGCAGGGCTTCGGCTGCACATTGGACGGCAAGCACCCGCTGCAATGGGCGGATGTGACGACAACCAGCTTCTTCCCGGCCAAGCCGCTGGGATGTTATGGCGATGGCGGCGCGATCCTGACCAATGATGGCGAGCTTGGCGACATGTGCGAGTCCATGCGCGTCTACGGCAAGGCCATGCCCGCCGACATCGAGGCGCGCCAGTTCCGCCACGACCCGAAATACATGTCCCTGCGCGTGGGCATGAATTCCCGCCTCGACACGATCCAGGCGGCGATCCTCCTCGAGAAGCTGAAGATCTTCGAGGATGAAAATGACAGGCGCCAGGTGGTGGCCGCGCACTATACGTCGGGTCTGGCCGAGCATGTGCTGAAAGTGCCGGCCGTCATAAAGGGCGGTCGCTCGGTCTGGGCCCAGTACACGGTGGAGGTCGAGCGCCGCGACGCCCTGCAGGACCATCTGCGCGATGCCGGCATCCCAACGGCGGTCTATTATCCCATCCCGATCCACGAGCAGGATTTTGCCGTGCGCTACCCCAAAAGCCCTGACGGCCTGCCGAACACCCATGCCGCCAGCCAGCACGTCATGGCCCTGCCCATGCACCCCTACCTCGACACCGACACCCAAGACCGCGTGATCGAGGCGGTAGCGGCGTTCTGCGGCTAGTCTCTACCCAGCGATATGTGTCGCAGGGACAACGGCGAAGGCGGGCGCTAATCCATAAATGTGATCAAGCTTGTTCGCCTTCTTTGCCTCCTGACAGCCTTTGCGGCCTATGCGGTAAACGGGGCGCAGGCCCACCTGCACATGGCTAGCGGCGGGACCCTCGAAATGGTGATGTGTGCGCCCGGCTCTGCGTCCGGAAGCAGGTTGGCCACCATACAACTCAGCGATGACGGCCCCGTCGAGGAGACAGAGACCTGCTGCGGCGATTGCACGGCGCCGAGCCTGATTCCGGTTGATCCACCGGTCAGGCCGGTTGCGCCGGCATCGCCCCTCTTACAAGCCAGGCCGGCCGACGCGCCGGTTGTCTACCCCGGCTCACCACTTTGGCCGGGCGCGCCGCCACAAGGCCCTCCGTCGCTCCGCAAAGCCTGAACCCAACCCCACAGTCTCAGAAGGTGCGCCGGCCAGTCCGATGCTCACCCAGCTTTGCGAGAACACCACAATGAAATTCAGCACGCTTTTCGCCGGCGCGGCCCTTGGCCTCGCCCTGATCCCTGCCGCACAGGCCCACGAGGGCGATGGCGGTGAGGTCAACTACGCCACCGACCACGCCCCTATCGGCGTCATGGCAGACCACCGCCATGAGAGGGGCGAGTGGATGGTCTCTTACCGATACATGTTCATGGACATGAGCGGCAACAGGGACGCCACCAACAGCCTCTCTCCAGAGGATGTGATCACCTTTCCGAACCGCTTCGCCAACCCGCCAATGATGCCGCCAACACTGCGCGTCGTGCCCACAGACATGCCCATGCAGATGCATATGGTGGGCGGAATGTATGGCCTGACCGACCGGGTTACATTGATGGCCATGGGGATGTATGCCGCAAAGGAAATGGATCACATCACCTTTCAGGGGCCAATGGGGCAGGCCCGGCTGGGCGAGTTCACAACCGAGGTCAGCGGCTTGGGCGATACAAGCCTTGGTGCAATCATCGGTCTTGACAATGGCAGCAAGGCCCATCGCCAGTTCAACCTTGGCCTCGCCGTTTCGATACCGACAGGCTCGATCGAAGAAACCGACGATATACTGACACCGATGAACACGCGCCCGACGGTGCGCCTGCCCTATGCGATGCAGCTCGGATCGGGGACGTTCGACCTGAAGCCAAGCGTCACTCTGCGCGATCGCGTTGGGGACTGGAGCCTCGGTGGGCAGGTCTCTGGGGTCATCCGGCTGGACGAGAATGATCAGGGCTATGCTCTCGGCGACGTGTTCGAGGCCACGAGCTGGGCGGCCTTTGAGCTGCGTCCCTGGATCAGCGTGTCAGGACGTCTGAAGGCCACATCGACAGAACAGATTGACGGTATCGACCCCGCGATCATGGCACCGGTGCAGACGGCCAATCCGGACAATTATGGCGGCGAGACCGTTGAAGCCCTGCTGGGTGCAAACCTGGCCGGACAGAACGGCTGGCAGCGGGGGCATCGCCTCGCTTTGGAAGTCGGCTTGCCACTTCACCGCGACCTGAATGGCCCACAAATGGAGACGGACCTGACATTCACCCTTGGCTGGCAAAAGGCGTTTTAGCCACCTTCTTCCCCAACGTCCCGGCTCGCCGAGCCCGGGTCGGGGCGTTATGCTGCCGACCAAATACAAGGGAGAGATTGCATGGCCAAGGGCGATATGCCGGTTCTTGTCGGCGTGGGTCAGTTCACCAGCCAGTGGGA
>CAZVES010000143.1:0-5907 GCA_964625835.1 uncultured Hyphomonadaceae bacterium | reverse complement strand
ACCCTCAACCGGGCCTTCGCCAGAGTGCTAGAAGGATGCGCCGCACCGGCCCCTGGTCGCGAATCGACCTGGATCAATCCACTGATCCACAATCTCTACAGCGCGCTGCACCGGGAGGGTCATTGCCACTCTGTCGAGGCCTGGAAGGACGGCAAGCTTGTGGGCGGGCTCTACGGGGTCTCGATCGGCGGGGCCTTCTTCGGCGAAAGCATGTTCTCACGCGCCAGCGACGCATCCAAGGTGGCGCTGGTCCACCTGGTGGCCCGGCTGCTGCGCCAGGGCTATAGCCTGCTGGACGCCCAGTTCCACAATCCCCACCTGGAACAGTTCG
This sequence comes from uncultured Hyphomonadaceae bacterium, assembly GCA_964625835.1. Classification (GTDB taxonomy): domain Bacteria; phylum Pseudomonadota; class Alphaproteobacteria; order Caulobacterales; family Hyphomonadaceae; genus UBA5336. The sequence continues at coordinate 5,576 of CAZVES010000143.1, read as the reverse complement.
GGCTCGTGGAAGTGTTGCGCGCTGATTTCAAGGACCTTCTGGCACGGGCGCTGAAGCTGGACTGCCGTTTCGATGCCCCGCCAGAGCGTATGTCGGGCCGGGAGGCCCTGGCGCTCATTGACCGGTCGCAGGGTCCGGCACCTCGACCTCGGCGCATTCGATAACCCAGACATCATTGACGGGATGCTCAAGGGCGTTGAGGCCGGGCGATGAGGCAAACATCCATCCCGAAAAGATCAGCGGCTCGGGCTCAAGGCCGGCATCGCTTTCCATGGGCGGCAGAGAATGGACACGGACAAAGGCGGCGCTTTCCGGCGGCAGGTCCGGCGGCGTCTGAAAGCAGGTCTGCACCTCGACGCGAAGCGTGCCGAAAGTCACCGGCGTGCCGACTTCCATGTCAATATCCATGAAGCGGCCGGTGATCTTGTCCAGTCCCCGCAGCGTGGCTGTCTCGTATTGGTTCCAGCGGATCATTTCCAGCGTTTCGTCCGCCTCGCCGGTCTCCTCCGTCTGCCCATCTCCGGGCTCGCCCTTCTCGCCGTCGCCCGTTGCGTCGGCAGGCGGCGCAGCTGGCTCGCGAACCTGTTCGGCAGGTTCGGCCGGCGCGGGCGGATCGGGCTCGGGACTGGCCCGGGTCGGTTCGGGGCCGAGCGAGACGGGCGCATCGGGCAGGTCTCCCGCAGGCCCATCGCCTGGCCGGGTTTCGGGCTCCGGACTGAACAGCGCATCGAAATCTTCTGCAAGGCTGTCCGTCTCGCCGGCATCCTGTGCCAGCGCAAACCAGCCGAGCGCGGCGCTGGCGGCAAGTAGGACCAGAAGCCGGTCGGTCATTCGGGGTATCCGCCCAAGCCGTCCTGACTGGACCGGCTGCCAGAAGAGGCGCTGTCACCTCCACTGGCAAAGGACGCAAACAAGGTCAGCAGGTCCACGCTGCCCTGTGTGTTGGCGATCATGGAGCAACCGGACTGGTCGAACAGGCGCTCTCCCGAGCCACAGGTCGGCACGGGGCCGAGCTCAAATGCGTCATAGCCGGGATCCAGCGCGATGTAGGCACCGCCCAGCAGTCCGTCTGTCTGGATGCGGGCCACCGCGTCCTCGAAAATGTCGATGCTGTCATCGACGCCCATGGTCAGCAGCGCCTCATTGGTCTGCGTGTCCAGGCGGATGGTGCGAACAACGCCCACCTTCACGCCAGCCACCCGCACATCTGACCCGCGATCGACCCCTGACACGGAGCTGAAGCGCGCGCCGATTTCGCGGTCTGACGCGCCACCCGGTGCATCACCGCCACGGGCCAGCGCGAACCAGAGGAATATCCCCGCCACAACGATGACTGCCGCGCCGATCAGCGTTTCTACAAGCGACTCACGCATCGGGACTCCATGGCTCATAGTCTGCGTAGGTTTCCTGGCGCGCGCCGCCGGCCTTTGACAGGGAGCCCTTCGGACGCGAGGCGTAGAGTGTACCGGTCAGGTTTGGCTTGTGGTCCTTTTCCCAACTCTGGCGCGGCAGGGCCACCTCGGTCGGCGGCGTATCGACCGCATGGTGCAGCCAGCCATGCCAGTCCGGGGGAACCTTAGAGGGTTCAGCCAGGCCCTTGTAGACGACATACCGGCGGTGGAAATCGTCGGTGCCGTAGGACGGCTTGCGATCCTCGTAATACCGGTTCCCGAATTCATCCTCGCCCACAAAGGAAGAGCGCCGCGTGATATCAAACAGAGCGCCGATCGTGGATCCATTCCACCAGGTGAAGAGCTTTGCAAACACGTTATCGTCCTGACGCTGCAATCTGTCAGCAATATGGCTATGGGCACCCGATTAATCACCCTTGTTGCACCTGGCAACTGTGATCACGCAGGGGCAGGCGACATGCCACATTGGCATTTCGCGGTGGGGCCGACTCGCGGCAGTAAACTCTTTTACGCTTGGCGCAACAAAGGGTGGTGAGTATGGAAACGGCGCAGAACACTGGACCCCATCCGGGTGTCTCGGAGAGGGCCACGCTTGGCGACCTTTGCGCACTGCCCCTGGCGGCCCCGCTGGCGCGTGATGGCGCGTGCCTCGATATGGATTGCAACACCCTCCACGAACGCGCAGCGGCCAGCGCCGGCCTGCTCAGCCTCAGCGAACAGTTGGACAGCCTTGGCGAGGCGCCCCGGGATGCCGAAATCGCTGCCCTGGTCCAGGCCGGCCTGTCGATGGACCTTGTCGAGGCCGCCCTGCGCCACCCGGGAGGGTTTGCCAGCCTTGCCCGGTCGCTGCGCGAGCAGGCCACACGCGAGAAGCCGATCGCCCGGCGCATCGCTGCACTGCAGCCGGGTGACGCCGAACCCCTCTCGCGCTTCCTCGCCGCCGGGGGCGAAATCCTGGTCCATGGCCCGGAAGATGTGTCCCTTGAGACCCCCTGTGTCGCCATTGACCTGGCTGGACTGGTTGGCCCCGAAGGTGTCGACGCCGCCGCACTGACCGGGGCCTGTGAGGCAGCCCGCGCCGCGGTCGGCGAGGCGGGCATCGTCATCGCCGCCGGTCTCGGCGCGGCGCTGCTGGCCCTCGGCAAGCCCGGCGATGCGGCAACCGCCTCGGCCCTGCTCGCTGCCATTCGCCATGGCCTCAGCGGAAGCGGCCTGAAAAAGGCCGACGCCGAACAGCTGGGACTGGCCGCGAAACGCGCAACAGCCCGGAAGGGGCCTTCCGTGATGGTGCTGCCTGTCTCGTCGGACGTCGCCATGGCTCTCGGCGTCGAAAGCCAGGGCCTTGGCGCTCCTGCCTCACTCATCATCGAAACCGACGATGGCCCGCAGCTGTCCCGGGCCGCGCGGCTCGCCCTATCGCGCAAGGCGCCCTCCGGTCTCGACGCGTTGCTCGCGCAGATCAGCCAACGCGGGGCACTGGACGAGGTGGCATCCATCACGCCGGAGAAGCTTCGCGCCCGTGGCTTCACGCTTGAGGCCATTGCCCGCGTGCGCAGCGCCCTTGGCGAGGGACTTCCGCTGAGCGCGGCCTTCTCGCGCTGGGTTCTGGGCGATGAGATCATCTCCCGGGACCTGAAGCTCGCACCCGATCTCTACGATGCAGACGGACATGGACTGCTTTCGGCCATAGGCTTTTCCCGGCGCGACATCGAAACCGCTGAGCGGGAATTGGACGGCCAGGCCGAACGCCTCGCCCGGCGCGCCCTGGCCGATGCCGGACTGGCGCTGGACGACGGCGTGGCAGCGCAGGCCGAGATCGCCGCAGCGATCGCACCGCACCTGGACGGCCGGCCGGTGATCCGCCATCCTGCCCTGTCGGCGGCTGACGCCATCAAGCTTGCTGCAGGCGGGCTGGCCGTGCACCTTGCCGGGACGGGCCAGGGGCCGGGCGAGCTGGTTCAGGACCGGTTGTCCAACATCGCAGAACTCGCTGCCGAGTTTGACGAGGACGCCAGCCAGCCGGCGGTTGAGGCCGCAGCGGGAGCCAGTCGCGGCGCCCATCGCACTCGCCTGCCAGACCGGCGCAAGGGCTACATCCAGAAGTCCACCGTGGGCGGTCACAAGGTCTATCTCCACACCGGGGAGTTTGACGATGGCTCCCTTGGCGAGATCTTCATCGACATGCACAAGGAGGGTGCCGCATTCCGCTCCATGATGAACAATTTCGCGATCTCGGTCTCCCTCGGCCTGCAATATGGCGTTCCACTGGATGAGTATGTGGACGCCTTCGTCTTCACCCGGTTCGAGCCGGCCGGTGAGGTGACGGGCAATGACCGGATCACCAAGGCGACCTCGATCCTCGACTACATCTTCCGTGAACTCGCCGTCTCTTATCTTGGACGGGAAGACCTCGCCGAGGACCATGACGATGTCTCCCATGACGGGCTGGGCCGCGGCGTGCGCGGCGATGGCACGCGCGAGGCTGGCGGTCAGGTCTTCAGCGAGGAAGCCGCACAGATCATTTCCCGCGGATTCTCGCGCGGGCAGTTGCCAGACAACATCGTCATCCTGGATAAGCGCCGCCCGACTCCGGACGAGCCGGCCCCTCACATGGCGGCAGACGACATCCCCACGCCGGAATATCTCGGCGAGGCCTGCCCTCGCTGTGGCAGCTTCACCGTCACCATGGGCGAGGATGGCGCGCCGGGCGCCTGCGATACGTGCGGCCACTGCCTGGCCAGTTTCTGAGCAATCGGTCCCCCGGCGCCCGCCTGGCGCGTGACTTGCCGGTACAGGCTGCATTAAGGCCTGATTAACCGACGGATCGCCCCATGTTGAAACACATCGCCGCCCTGATCATCGCGCTCGCCATGGCAGGTGCCCTGCCCGCAAGCGCCCAGAACGCCGAGGAAATCGCCAGGGTCAAGGCCGGCGAGCCCTGTGTGGGCTGCAATCTCTTCCAGGCCGACCTGTCCTATCGCAACCTGGCCGAGGCGAACGTGGCCAATGCCCGGCTCCGCCAGTCCAACCTGTCGCTGGCAACCATGAATGGTGCCAGCTTCCGCAATACAGACCTGTCGGTCTCAAACCTGTTTGGCGCCCGCTTTACGGGGGCGAACTTCGCCCGGGCCAATCTGGAGCGGGCCACCCTGGTCGGGGCCTATTTCGGCGGCGCGGACCTTAGCGGAGCGAAACTGGCCGGGGCCAACCTCGCCGGAGCAGACCTGCGCTCGGCGCGCGGACTGACCCAGGATCAGCTGAGCGAGGCCTGCGGCGATGCGAGCACGCGCCTGCCAAATGGGCTTTCAGTGCCACAGTGCCGACGGTGAAACGCAGTCATTAAGGGAAATTCAGTTCACACCCCTTTTTCACCCGCCTAATGAAGGCCCATGATGCTGTTGCGTTCACTCGTCGCCCTTGCCGGTCTGGCCCTGTCGTTGGCAGCGCCCGCTGGCGCGCAGGACTCCTCGACCGTTGGCTGGGCGCCTGCCTATTCTTCCTCCTGCAATGGTTGCGATCTCAGCCGCAAGCGGCTGGCAGGCTGGGATCTCAGCGAGGGCCACTATGCCGGGGCGCAATTCGTCGATGCCAACATGCGCCGGGTGGCTGCCGAAGGGGCGAACCTGTCGGGCGCCAACCTGACACGGGCCAGCCTTGCCGATGCGACGCTGGACCATGCCCGCCTTGACGGTGCCATCCTGGACCGGGCTCAGCTGCAGCGCGCTTCCGCTACGGGACTGAACGCCATGGGCGCGTCGTTTGTGGGCGCCAATCTCGCCGCCGCGGAATTCATCGGCGCGACCTTCGAATCAGCCGACCTGACCGAGGCTTCGGCCATCGGAACAGTCTTTGCCGCCGCCAGCCTACGCGGGGCCCGGGCGGAGAAAACCAATTTCACCCGTGCCAATTTCGATGGCGCCAACCTGACCAATGCCCATTTCGGCGAAGCCAATCTCAGCGAGGCGAGCTTCCTTGACGCACGCCTCGGCGGAGCCGACCTGTCCGGCGCAAAGGCTTTCCAGTCGGCTGACTTCACCGGTGCCTGCATCACATCTGCCACGCGCCTGCCGGACGGGCTGACCATCCCCGAATGCCCCCCGGCCCCGATCGCCGCCATCCTCGACTGAAGCAGTCCGGACAGGCCACGGGGTGAGGCAAGCAAGA
>CAZVES010000142.1:0-6044 GCA_964625835.1 uncultured Hyphomonadaceae bacterium | reverse complement strand
TAGTCAGACCGCCACGGCCGCCGGGGCTCAGACGGCGGCCGTGGCTTCTCTCTCTCGCAAACATGCCGCGACGTTCACAACACAAGTCTTTCCACATGGGGGCTTCAGCCGGAGCCCCCATGCGCCGGCGCCCTATCCGGCCACACGGCACGGCGCCAGAAGGCGCTCACAAATCCGTGGTCTGGCGGCCTGCAAGTCCGGTGAAGAGTGGCTGGAAATAGGCCATGGAGAGTGTGGGTTGCTGCCGCTTTTCCGCGCGCGCGGGCCGCTCACGGGACGCGACATCGTATCTCGGCCAGCCCGCGGCAAAGAGCGCGCCCATCATGATGTGCTCTGCTCCGTTGACATTGACCGGGCGCACCGAGCCATCCACGAGGCCATCGGCGATGATCTGACCGAAGCCCGCAGCAAGCTTGCGATAGCGCGCCATGGCAACCGCGCGCTGGGCCGCTGGCAGGGCGTTCATGAGGTTTAGCCGGATCATCGGATCAAGATCACTGACATGGCCCAGGAAGACGTGGCGCAGCCCGTCCCACAGCCGCGAGACCGCATCCCAGTCGCCGCGCGAGGAGATGTCGATCGCATCTTCGAGGACCTTGAGCGTGCGATCGACGCTTTGCTGCAACAGCGCTTCCTTGTCGGCAATGTAGTAGTAGAAGGCGCTGCGCGACACGCCGAGGTCCGATGCCACGTCCTGCAGCGACAGGTTGCGATAGCCCTGCCGGTTGAGAAAGCGCGTCCCGGCGCGCAGGAACGCCTCGCGCTTGAGGCGCGATCGGGTCTCGCGGTCGAAAACGCCGGACAAGGCATCATCCTGCCTCTGGATCGAGCGCGCCGGTGAACGCCAGCTTCGGTCCGCGCACAAACCAAACAGGATCAGGGTTTCAAGGCCCTTGAGGCGGTCGGCGGGATCGGCGGGCGGCGAGGCCAGGATCCATTCCCGCAACCATTGCCGCAGGCCAAGCAGGAGATGGGTGGCGGCATCGACCGAGGCGACCTCGACCGAGCCATCGGCCTGGCCCCTTTCCAGGATGGATCTCAGGCCGAGCGCCTGGCGGAGAAGCCGGCGGCGGACGCCTGGTTTCTCGCTGTCAGCCATCGCGTCGAGATCGCCGACTATCGCAAGCGGAGGTGCCCGCCCGCCAAGCGCCTCGGATTCGCGCTCGAAGTTCCGGGCCAGCCAGGTACGGATTCCATCGAGCCCAGTAGAGGCGGCATGGGCGGCGGCGAGATCGGCCTCAGCGGCCTCGCAGGCCTGGTCATAGGCTTGCTGGAGCAGGGCTTCCTTGGAGCGGAAGTGATAGCTGATCGTGGTTTTGACGACACCCAGCCGGTCGGCCACATCGCTCAGTCGCGTGTCGTGAAAACCGTTCTCGTTGAACAGACGGGCCGCCTCTGAAAGAATCGCGTCGCGCCTCGGTGATGAGAGGGACGGCTCCGGTGAACTCTTCCGATCGGGCATGTCTGACATGGCACCTGCTTACAGTTTCTCACCAGTTTCAGCCAGCCGGGGCTGCACGCATGCAACACCCCGACGGCCAAAAACTGAACCGATTGTCAGTTTTTTATTGACTTCGTTCAAGGTCTCGGCCCCGTTGGTTTCAAAAGATATATGCGAAGGAGGACCCAGAATGCGCAATCAGTATCGAAGCCTGCTGCTCTACACGGCGGCCCTGGCCGTGTTTCCCATCGGGAACGCCATCGCCCAGGACACAGCGACCAACCCTGCAGAGACGGCTGATGAAGAACGCGTAGAGGACGTGATCGTGGTCACCGGCCAGCGCGGTTCGATCATCAACTCACTGAACGAGAAGGAACTTGCGGACTCCATCACCGATGTCCTCTCGGCCGACCAGATCGGACGTCTTCCCGACCCGAACATCGCCGAATCGCTGGCGCGCATTCCCGGTATCTCCTTCCAGCGCGAGAATGACACCGGCGAAGGCGAGTTCATCTCGATCCGCGGTCTGGATGCCAGCTACAACACCGTCCTGTTCGACGGGCTGAGGACCGGGACGGCCGACCAGTTCCGCCGCACCGCGCTCGACATCGTGACCGCCAACAACATCTCCAGCGTGCGTGTGACGAAAGCGCCGCTTCCCGAAGATGCGACCGAAGGCATTGGCGGTGTCGTTGACATCCGCACGCGCGCGCCCCTTGAACGCTCAGAGCGCAGCTTCCTGTCTTTCGACCTGCGCGACAGCACTTTCAATGACGATACCGGCTACCGGTTCAGCGGTGGCACCACGCGGAAGATCAATGACCGCCTTGCTGTGAATCTCAGCGCCTCCTATCGCAAGACGTTCATCGACACGATTTACGCCAACCCGGCCTCCTTCACGCTCGAGCAGATCTCCCCGGCGCAGATCACCGCACCCGATGGCAGGGTCGCAACCTTCATCGACGAATCCGAGCTTGATCTCGTGCCCGGCGGCTTCCTGCCGACCAGCCTGTTCACGAATGAGCAGATCAATTTCGAAGACAATGACATAGAGCGAGAGAACCTGAACATAGCCGGTGCGATCCAGTACCAGCTGACGGACACCACCTCGCTGACATTTGGCGGGCGCTACACCCAGGACGACACGACCCAGACCGTGTCCAACATCGAGTTCGATGCCGACAATGGCGACATCACCTGCGCAAGCGACGAGTTTGGCGGCGATGACGACGCGTTCGAAGATGCCACGCCATTTGAACGCTCGGCCTGCACCAACATCGCCGACTCCACCTTCCCGGATCCGGAAGTCACCTTTGAGGGGCAGATCGAGGATTCCGAGGAAATCCAGGAGCGCTACTTCCTGCGCGGCGAGACCTATCTCGACCAGTGGTCCTTCGAATACACGCTCGGCTATTCCCGCGCGTTCGAGGACGAGCCGGTCCTGTCCATCGATTTCACCAATGATTTTGACGATGTGCCGGGCGGAACGGCGGACAATGCCGTGACCTTCGTGCCGTTGGATTTCTCCAATCCGAACTTCCCGGGACCGCTGCCCAGGGACCTGGACGTCTTCCGGCTCGGCATTGACCCATTCTGCACCAATCCCGACGAGACCAGCGGACGCTGCGGCGAGATCAATGATTTCGACGAGAGCATCGAGGATTCCCGCGAGAACCGGCGAACGGCTGCCAAGTTTGACAGCCAGTACGACTTTGACGGCGACAGCCCCTGGCAGAACGTCAAGTTCGGCGTCCAGATCGAACTGTCGGAATATGAGCAACTGGAACTCGACATTTCCGATGTGGATGACTCACTTGGCCCTGACGGCACCTTCCTCGGCATCGACCGCGCCGGCGAGCCCGGCGGCTCGCTTGGCGACAACAACGCCCTGATCGGTGACCTTGGCCTCGTCGATGGCACGATTTCCAGTTTCGACCGGATCAACAGCCCCTATGACGACATCGGCCTGACCGGCATACCTGTCTTCGATGCGGACCGCCTGCGCGAAATCCGCAGCACCTTCCGACAGGGCTTTAACGACTCCGGCTCCGGTTTCCGCAACATCACCCGGCTGGAGGCTGAGGAAAACTTCTACACCGCCTATGCCCAGGGCAAGCTGACATTCGGCAAGCTGGACGTGATCGGCGGCGTGCGCATCGAGCAATACGAGGCCGATTTTTCTGCGCCGGTCCAGTTCGATGCCCGCGTGATCGAAAGCGTTGGCGGCGATGGCAATGTCATCGATGTCGACACGAATGAGGATTTCGCGCAGGCACGCACCAGCACAGACAATTTCGAAGTGCTTCCGCGGATCGCCCTGAACTACAATCTGCGCGACGACATGAAGATCCGGGCGTCATACACCACGGCGCTGGCCCGCCCCACCTTCGACCTGCTGGCGGCCGAACAGGATGGCAGTTTCTCCATCGATCTGGTCGACGGCGTGCTTGCAGCCGATGCGACCGCCGCCGATGTGGAAGGCGTCACGCTGAATTACGATCTCGGCAACCCGGAGCTCAAGAACGCCTATTCGCAGAACCTCGACCTCTCCTTCGAGTGGTACATCGATGACGCGAACGCGATCACCGTGGCGGTGTTCTACAAGAAGATCGATGATTTCATCTTCAACACATTCGCACTCGAAGGCGACCTTGGTGCCATTCCGGTGGATTTCGACCCGCTGACAGCCGTGGAGGCGGCACCGTTCTCGGCTGAAGGCGAGGCGCTGATCGCCCAGCTCGGCGGATTTGACGGCCTTCTGGGGCTCGGCAACGCCGATATCCGGGTTCGCGCGCCGGCCAATGGCGATGAAGCCACGGTCTACGGCCTCGAACTCGGCGTGTTCCACACGTTCGACTACCTGCCCGGCTTTCTCTCCAATGTGGGTTTCGCCGGCAACATCACGCTTCAGGAGACCGAGACCGAGATCGACCTCGGTGTTCTCGACGCCAATGACGCGCTTGTGGTGCTCGGTCTTGCCCAGGCCGGCGACACGTTGAGCCGTGACTTTGCCTTCTTCAACTCACCGGATGTGACGGGCAATGCGGGCTTCTTCTATGACGACGACAGTTGGGAAGTGTCCCTGGGATACCGCTATGCCGGTCGCCAGCTGGAGGAAATCTCGAGCTTCGGCTTTGCCCAGTATGTCCAGGACCGGGGTTTCGTCGACCTCGACGTCGAATACGCGCTTCCGGACTTTGCTACGGCCATCAACCAGGCGACGGTGTTCTTCTCCGCCAACGACCTGCTCGATGACGGCACCGAGCCGACGACCTACGAGACCAATGACATTGACGGCGACCTGCCGAACTTTGCCTCATACAATGGTCGCACCTACCGGCTGGGGCTGCGGGTCTCGTTCTAGGCGGTCAGCCTCCGTGAAACCTTGATGGGCGCCCCCATGAGCGTCCATGAACGCGGATGCCCATGTCATTCGGCCAGTCCGGCCACACTCGCGAGTGCAGGAGAGTCCAAACCGTGTCAGTTTCCCTGCCGTCCCTGCCGTTTGCCCGTATCACGCGCGGCCTGGCCCTGATCTTCGCCGGACCGGCCCTGCTGACAGCCTGCCAGGGGCTTGGCCGAAGCGACGGACCGGTTGGTGCCTTCACCTTCGATGACTGGGCCGGGGTGCCGATCCGGGTCCACTATGTGGAACCAGCAGGCGCTTCGGAAGATGCCCCTGTCATCATCGTCATGCACGGGACACGGCGTAATGCAGACGAGTACCGCGACAACTGGATAGAACTGGCAAGGCAACACGGATTTCGCGTCTATGCACCGGAATTCGACGCCGAACGCTTCCCCGGCGCGGCAGGCTACAATCTTGGCGGAGCGGGCGAGGCCGGCGCGCGCGCCTTCGACGCGATCGAGCCGCTTTACGAATACCTCTCCGATGAGCGCGGACTGCCGGACAATGGTTATGTCATCTTCGGCCACTCCGCTGGCGGCCAGTTTGTCCACCGCTTCGCCTGTTTTGCCGACACACCCAACCTGCAACTCGCCATCGCCGCAAATGCCGGGTGGTACACCCTGCCGGAGGGGCCCTTTTCATGGCCCTACAGCCTTGCGGGGGCCCCGGAGCCCGCCTGTGAACTTGCAGACTATTTCGACACGCCCATGCTGATCGCGCTCGGCGACCAGGACATCAACCCGGACGACAGCAACCTGCGCCGGACACCGGAGGCACTGGCCCAGGGCCCACACCGCCTGGCCAGGGGGCTCTCCTTTCTGGCGACGGCCGGGGCGATAGCAGATGCCCGGGGCCTGGAGCTGAACTGGGAGGTGGAGATTGTCGAGGGTGTTGGCCACGACAATGGCGCCATGGCACAAGCGGTGGCCGAATGGCTGGACCCATGGACGGCATCGACCGACGACCGGAACGGAGTGCAGCCATGAGCGCTGAGGCCGGGTTTGCCAGACACCAGCTCATCGGCCTCATCGCCGGGCCACTGACTGCGGCACTGGTCTATCTCTTCTTCAATCCTGAGGGACTGCCCGCTGCGGGGCAAGCGACGGCCGCCGTGGCGGTCCTGATGGCGATCTGGTGGGCCACCGAGGCGTTGCCCGTGGCGGTAACGGCCTTTCTTCCGCTGGTGCTGTTTCC
>CAZVES010000141.1:0-6058 GCA_964625835.1 uncultured Hyphomonadaceae bacterium | reverse complement strand
AGATCGTTTCACGTGACTGGAGTTCAGACGTGTGCTCTTCCGATCTGCCGCCTCCCCCGCCGCCGCCAACGACGTTGACGGGCCCGGCTGTTGCCGCTTGCTCGACGGTGAATCAGTCCTTCGTGGTTTACTTCGAGTGGGATCGCGCGGACCTGACCACGGCCGCATCTGCGGTGGTTGATCAGGCTGTGGCCAATATTCGTGAGCGCGATGACTGTGCACCGAGTTCGGTGTCGATTGTCGGTCACACGGACACGTCCGGTGCCTCGGCCTATAACCAGCGCCTGTCGAACCGTCGTTCGTCCATCGTGGCGAATGCACTGTCGTCGCGCGGCATTCCCTCGGCGATCATCAACACCGAAGGCCGTGGCGAGAATGCCCTGGCCAAGGAAACACGTGATGGTGTTCGCGAGCCGCTCAACCGCCGTGCGGAAGTGTCGATCATTGTTCGCTAGATCGACACGGCACACCTGAACCTATCGAAACGGCCCGGTTTTCACCGGGCCGTTTTTTTTTTGGGTTGCAGGACCGCTTGGTCAAGCTGTTGTGGTCAATTCCCGCAGACCCTGATAGGCGACAGTCACCGCGCCCGAACGGAGTTCAACGCCATGCCAAAGCCCGACAAGTCCTATCGTAAGACCACGATTGGCGAGCATCGGATGAATGCCGAAAGCCTCGTGATTGGCTATGGCTACGACCCGCATATGTCGGAAGGCTCGATCAAGCCTCCCATATTCATGACCTCCACCTTCGCTTTCAAGTCTGCGGCCGATGGCGAGGCCCTTTTCGCAGCCATGGCAGGCAAGCAGCCCGATGGGGAGCCGCCGCGCGAAGACCTGATCTACACACGCTTCAACAATCCCAACATGGAAGTCCTGGAAGACAGGCTAACCCTCTTTGATGGGGGCGAGGCCGCGCTGGCCTTTTCCTCGGGGATGGGGGCGATCACAACATCCCTGCTGGCGATCACGTCACGCGGTGGCGCCGTGCTCCACACAAGCCCGCTCTATGGCGCGTCCGAAGTGTTCATCCGATCGATGCTGCCCGAGTTTGGGGTCCATGCCGAAGAGGTCTCCAGTGTGGCCGACGAGTCCGCCTTGCTGGCCGCGGCGCGCAAGGCGGCCGAACATGGCCCGCTCCAGGCGATCTACACTGAGAGCCCTGCCAATCCCACCAATGCGCTGGTCGACATTGCCGCCTGCGCCCGGGTGGCGGAGATCATTGGCAAGGAGACGGGAACCCGCCCGATCTTGATGTGCGACAACACGATGATGGGGCCGATCGGTCATGCGCCGATCGAGCACGGCGCCGACCTCGTGCTCTACTCGCTCACCAAATATGTTGGCGGCCATTCCGACCTGATCGCCGGCGCTGCGATTGGCAGAGAAGAGCCCGTGGCAAAGATTCGCCGCATGCGGAACTTTCTCGGCACGACCCTGGACAGTCACACATGCTGGCTGCTCACGCGCAGCCTGGAAACGGTAGGCCTGCGCATGGCGCGCGCGTTCGACAATGCGAAGATCTGCGCTGAGTACCTGGCTGGACATCCGAAGGTCGAACAGGTGATGTATCCGGGATTGTTGGAGCCGGGCTCTGATCAGCACAGGATATTCTCGGAGCAATGCAAGGCGGCCGGATCGACATTTTCTTTTGACGTTAAGGGCGGCAAACCAGCGGCCTTTCGACTGCTGGACAATCTCCAACTCGTGAAACTTGCCGTCAGCCTTGGAGGCACGGAAAGCCTGATGTGCCATCCCGGATCAACGACCCATTCGGGCGTTCCCGAAGATGTGCGCGAGCGTATCGGTTTTACCGATGGGCTTGTCAGGTTCTCGGTTGGGATCGAGCATCCCGACGACCTGGTCGCCGACCTCGCCCAGGCGCTCGCCGCGGTTTGAGCAGGTCACCTGAAATGCAGTGTCAATGTCGTGGTGTAGCTCCGCACATCCGTCTTGGCATCTGGCGGGGCAGGGGCGATGTGGCGGACAAGGATCAAGGCGCCTTCTTCATCGGTGACGGGTAGGGCAAAGCGGCCTTTTGAATCCGTATGTTCCGCGCGCCCCTCGGGATGGGTCCGCGTGGTGTGGACAATCAGCGGCGTGTTCGCCAAGGGCGCACCGTCAAAACGGATATCCACGTCCAGTGTCTCGCCCGGCTGCAGTTCGGTGGGATCGGAAAGCGGGCGGATCGTCAAGCGCCCGACCGGCAGGGCGGAAAAGGCCCCGGCCTTACCATGGCGAAGGTAGAGATCGGACACGGTCGCGGTCTGTGAAGTCAGCACCCTGGCATCTTGCGGCAGCGCGCTGCGTGGTGTGCTATCGTCGCCGATGCGCACATACTCGCCATTCGTGAGGGCGACTTCGCCCTTGCGGCCAAGCCGTTCGCCCGAGGTGAAACGATAAGTGCCCTCATTATCTAGAACAGCCCTGAGGCGGGTTGCCTCCTCTGTGACGCAGACCGACGCGAACTGCCGCGTGGTGCCATCGGGGGCGATGATCGTCCAGCCCGGCGACTTCAGCGCGATGTCCGGCACCGGGAAAGTGTCAGTGAAGGACGCTTCAAGGACGACTTCACCGGACCCGTCAGACCTGTCGACAACCGGATACAGGAAGCCGGCATGGGCAAAAGCCGGCGCGGCAATTGGGAGGAGGGAAGCTGCCGCGCCGGCGATGAGGCTGCGCAGCCCCATCAATCGAGACCCGCCAGTTCCGTGGTCTGGGGACGAAGCCGGTCTGCCAGCTGGCCAATCTCCGGTGTCACGAAGCTTGCGATCACGCTGCGCGCTTCGGCCAGGGCCTCCTCAAGCTCATACTCGCCGTCCTTGACGGCGATGGCGAGGCCCAGCAGCGGATTGTAAAGCGCTTCGGTCTCACCCTTGATGGTGATGGCAAAGCGAGGGTTCTCGGCCTCGATCCGGTTCCACTCGGCGCGAACGCCGGCCCAGAACGCTTCGGTGGCATCCCAGTAGGCATCTGCGGCTTCGACGGGATAGTCACTGGATGAGCGATACGTGTTCACGCCCACCTCGCGCACCAGCGGCGTCGGTGTGCCGGTCAAGATGAGTTTGGTGTTGTCCTGTTCGTGAACCCAGCCCCAGGGTGTGATGACGTGCCGGTTGACCGCATCAATGGCGTGGTAGTCGTCACGTGTGGTCATGTCGCGCCGCGGCAGGGGGCGCCATTCCTCGGCCGGTTCCCACTCGGCAAGGCCATCGTCATAGGTCCAGTGCGCGACCGCGCCATAGCGGGGGGCATCGTCGACCTGATAGACAGTCTGTGACCAGCTCCCCGCCTGCTCTGCAGCGGGAACATCGCGCCATTCCCAGGCATTTCCACCGATAAAGGTGAGCACGCGTGCGGGCTCATATTGCCAATCCTGGCGCCAATGCTTGACCACGAATGGCGCATCATCCGGGCCGACGACGAGCAGGTGCTGGAGCGAAATGAAATCTCCCCGGTCCTCGATGACCCGGACCGACTCATGCCCGCCTGAAAGCTTGGGCGCCTTCAACTCATACCCCTGGATGAGGGCCACAGTCTCGGTGAAATCGAAACTGACCTCATGGTCGCCGGCCATGGAGAGGATGGCCTGGCGGTCGCGCTCGAACTTCGCCGTCTCAACCATCTCGCTGGCAGGCGTCAGTGCCGAGGTGGTGGTTGTTGTGCTCGGTGCTGTGGCGCAGGCGGCGAGCGCCAATGTTGAAGCGGCGATTGCGGCAAGGGTGTAGCAGGTGCGGCGTGTCATTTCAGGTTTTTCCCGTTGGTCTGCGAATTGCTCACTAAAATAACGCGAACAATTCTCACTTGCAATCTCAAAATTACTCTGCTCATTGTGACAATGAAAATGATTATCAATCCAAACGCAATAGGAGAAAATCCGAATGCCATGCGAAATGCCCTCCGGCCGTGACCTCCTGAAAACGGCCCTCCTGGTTTCACTTGCCAGCCTGTCCTTCGGCGCGGTGGCCCAGGAGGCAGGCGATGATGAAGAGCTGCGCGAAGAAACGATTACGGTCTATGGTACGTCCAATCCGCTTCCCGTGTTCGAGTATCCGGGTCAGGTGACGGTCATAGACCGCGAGGCCATCGATACGCTTGCGCCAAGCGCTGCTTCGGACCTTCTGCGTGACGTGCCCGGGATGGATTTTTCCGGAGGACCGCGTCGCACCGGGGAAGTGCCAAGCATTCGGGGACTGTCTGGCGAAAACATCCTGATCCTGCTCGACGGCGCACGCCAGTCTTTCATCTCCGCCCATGACGGGCGCTTCTTCCTGGACCCGGAAATCATCGCGGCTGCAGAAGTGGTCCGCGGCCCGGCATCGGCCCTGTACGGCTCGGGTGCGGTGGGCGGTGTCCTGGCGTTTGAGACCGTGGACGCCGAGGATCTCCTGCGCAGCGAGGAGACCTGGGGGGCGCGTGTGCGCGGGGGATACCAGGATGTGAATGGGGAGGTTTTTGGAACCACCACGGTGTTCACCCGGCAGGGCGGGCTGGACGCCCTGGCAAGTTTCGGGCTGCGCCAGTCCGGAGACATCACGCTGGGATCGGGCGCTGAACTGCCATCCGATGACGACATCAACACGGGCCTCGTGAAGTTCGGCTATGACTTCAGTGACAGCTTCAGCGCCAACGCCTCCTGGCAACGCTTTGCCAACACCGCCATCGAGCCGAACAATGGTCAGGGCACACTGGGGACAGGCGACTCCGTGCTCGACCGGGATGTCGAAAAAGAGGTCGAGACAGAGATCTGGCGGGCCGGCGCGCAGTTCAACCCGGCAAGTGACCTGCTCGATACGCAGATCACCGTCTACCAGTCCACATCCAGCGTGGATGAGTTTGACGCCACCGAGCCGCGCACAATCAGCCGTCAGATCGAGACCACGGGAGTGTCACTGCGCAATGCGGCGGTGATTGACCTTGGCGGTGTGGAGACGATCTTCACGCTTGGTGGCGACTGGTATGAAGACGAACAGGTTGGCTCTGACACCACCGCGGACGCAGGCGTTCGTGCCGGCGTGCCCAATGGCAGTTCCGAATTCACCGGCGTGTTCGCGCAGATCGAAGCGGAGATCGAGCGTCCGCTGGGATTGCCCGGCCGCCTGATCGTCATACCGGCAGTGCGCTACGACGCGTTTGAAAGCCGGTCCTCCATCGACCCGGAGACCAATTCAGATGAGGAGGTCTCGCCCCGACTGGCCGCCAGCTATGGCCCGGTGGAGTGGCTGCGTGTTTTTGGATCCTATTCGGAGGGGTTTCGCGCCCCGTCGATCAATGAGCTGTACCTGGACGGTGTCCACTTTCCGGTGCCGCACCCGATCCTGTTCGACCCGGCCATGGGCCAGTTTGTTTTCGTGAATAACAATTTCGTCCCGAACCCGGATCTCGTGCCGGAGACCAGTGAAACCCTTGAATTCGGCCTTGGCGTCAATCTGCGCGACCTGTTGCAGGACGGTGACCGTTTGCAGGTCAAGGTCTCCTATTATGAAAGCGAAGTGGTCGACCTCATCAATCTGAGCGTGGATGTCACATTCGATCCCACCTGTTTCGCTCCGCCTGCCTTCTTCCCGTGCACGGCCGGCACGACCAATTCGGCAAATATAGACAGCGCCGAACTGGAGGGCGTTGAGGCCGAGCTGGCCTATGATGCCGACCGTTTCTATGCGCGCGCCACCTTCGCATCCATAGATGGAACCGACACACTGACCGGCGCGGATGTCGGTGCGTTGACGCCGGACCGCTTCGCCCTCGACCTCGGCATGAAACTCCCTGAATGGAATGCCCGCATCGGCACGCGTGTGCAGGTTGCCGGCGGTTTCGAGCGCCGCGACAGTGATGGCGCGGGCGGCCTTGTGATTGTCGAGGAACGCGACGGTTATGGCGTTCTGGACCTTTATGCCACGTGGTCGCCGGAGTTTGCCCGCGGCCTGCGGTTCGACTTCGGCGTCGAAAATGTCTTTGAGGAAGACTATGAGCGCGTTTTCGAAGGCGTCTCCGAGCCAGGCCGAAACCTGAAGATCGCCGCAACCTACCAGTTCGGCGGCTGACACACTGGGAACGCA
>CAZVES010000140.1:0-6145 GCA_964625835.1 uncultured Hyphomonadaceae bacterium | reverse complement strand
CGTCGGGTCCAGCCCGGCCGATTCGATCCAGTCTGACGGCGCGATCGCGATCTCCCTCGCCAGTGACTTCAAGCCAGACCTGAGCATCTTTCGCCGCTGGCCGAATGCGCCAGCGCTGACGCGTTCGAGCGCGGCGAGGTGGGGATAGGCCCGGGCGGTTTCGAGCGGTGCAAGCACCGCCACGGCGCTGTCGACCCTGGGCGGCGGGCGGAAGGCGCCGGGCGGGAGGGTAAAGGCGATGTGCGCCGCGCAGACCGCGTGGACGAGCACCGCAAGCCGCCCGTAATGGGCGGTGCCGGGCGCGGCGCAGATCCTTTCAGCCACTTCCTTCTGAAACATCAGGGCCATCTCGCCGCGCCACGGTCCGGCCTTTAGCCAGCCCACCAGCAGCGGCGTTCCAACATTATAGGGCAGGTTGGCCACGATCATTGCAGGGCCTGCCCCCGGCGCCATGGCGCCGAGCTGTTTCTCGAAATCGACTTTCCTGGCGTCGCCTTCGACGATCACGAGGCGACCCGATCGCGCTTCGGGCCAGGCTCTGAGCGCGTCGGCGAATCGCGGGTCGGCCTCGATGGCCAGCACCCTTTCGGCGCCTTCGCTGAGGAGCGCGCGGGTCAGCCCGCCAGGGCCCGGCCCGACTTCAATCACGGTGCGCCCTTTGACGGGACCAGCCGATGTGGCCGCGCGGTGCAGGATGTCGGGATCGAACAGGAAGTGCTGTCCCAGTGATTTGCGGGCCGGTGCCTGGCTGAGCTGGGGGTGGTCATCCATGTTGCGCACCGGCGCGATGGACCGCCATCTCTGTGGCCAGGCGAATGGCGGCGAGGAGGCTGTCGGCGCGCGCGGTGCCAAGGCGCGCGGCGTCGTAGGCGGTTCCGTGGTCAGGACTGGTGCGGATGATGGGCAGGCCCAGTGTGGTGTTGACACCGCCCCACATGTCCAAAGTCTTGACCGGGATCAGGCCCTGGTCATGGGTCATGGCGATGATGGCATCGAAGCGACCTGTGAGGGCCTCGGCAAACACCGTGTCGGCCGAGCGGGCATCTTCGATCTGTATGCCCTGCGCGCGCAGGCCCGCCGCGGCTGGATTGATGATCTCGATTTCCTCGTCGCCCAGCATGCCCTCTTCACCGGCATGGGGGTTCAGCCCCGTGAAGACGATCCGGGGCTGGGCCAGGCCGAAATCACTGCGAAGGGCCCGGTCGACAATTTTCGCAACGGTCTTGAGGCGATCACTATCGATCGATTGTATAGCCTGCACCAGGGGCATGTGAATGGTGGCCAGCGCCACGCGAAGGCCCCCGCCCACCAGCATCATCACCGGTTCGACCGCGCGGCCTTCGCCCTGGCACAGCTCGGCCAGGAACTCGGTGTGGCCGGGGTGTCCAAAGCCGGCCCTGGCGAGGAGGGACTTTGAAATCGGATTGGTGACAAGGCCGCTGGCGTGCCCGGCGGTGACATCGCCCACACACTGGCGGATCGATTCCAGTGTGGCGGTGGCAGATTCCGGGTTGGGATGTCCGGTTTCCACCGGTCCGGTCTCACAATCCAGCGCCATGACGGGCAGGGCTTTGGCAAAGGCGCCCGCCGCCTCGCCCGGATGGGAAATCTGCACGGTGGGCACGGCCTCATAGAGCGCTGGCGCACCGTGAACATAAAAGCTGTAGTCGGTCTCGTCCTGCAGCGCCTTCCAGGCGGCCATCGTGATGGCGGGACCGCACCCGGCAGGGTCTCCCATGGTGAGGCAGAGCGGGGTATGCGGCATCGACATCGGCTCCACTTGCCATGCCTCAGCCGGGCGCGTCCAGCATCGGGCTGGCTGAACGGGTGCGGGGGGATGTCCCGGCTGCGCCGTCAGGCGCCGTTTGCAGGGACCGGAAACCGCTCCAGCAGGTGCTCCACGATGACATCGGCCACACGGTCGGCCTCGCGCAGGGGCTCAAACTCCCAATGCGCCAGCGTGCCATCGAACCAACGCGCCACGCCGCGCCGGATGAGGCTGTCATGCAGACGGTCGAATTTGGGCGCACGCCCATGCAGGCGCGCCATGTGAACCGGCAGTCCATGCCAGGCGGCGTCGGACAGCATGTTCGCGCTGTCCTCGGTCACGATGGCCGCACGGGAGAACATCAGCCAGGCCAGGTATGGATTCGGTCCATCGTCGATGCTCGCCCAGAGTTCGCCGCCGACCTGACTGGCCAGGGTGCGCATCCGGGCCACGACGGGCGCGGGCGTGCGCCGGGAAGCGGTGATACGCAGGTGCCAGCCCTCGCGGGCCAGCGATGCCAGCTGCATGGCCAGGGTTTCGGCCGCGCCCTGGGTGAAGGTGTGTGTTTTCGAGTGGCCGCCAAGTATGACGAGAACGGAACGCGCCGTTTCGCGCTCCAGATGGGCGAAATCGCGCCGGGCCACTTCCATGTCCTGCGGCGCGAAATGGGATGGCGAACCCACTGTGGAGACAACATTGCCGCCCGAAACGCCATCATGTTCGGGTGTCACGAGGAGGTCGAAACGGGCCGGCTCCATCTTCGGGTCGAGCATGTGGACGACCAGCGTCTGGCCGCCCGCACACCGTTTCAGCCGGGCGGAATAGGGGGCCGTGCGCCGGCCGGCCCCCAGCCAGAGTGTCGGCCAGGGCGGGGCAATCTGCGCGCCCTGGCCGGGTGGAAGGGCTGACAATGGCGCGGGCCAGGCCCGTGATGGCAGCCAGGTCCAGGGCCGGCGCGGCGTCAGTGTGAGCGGGCCGGGCCGGTGGGCCGGGCCGTCAATATGGGAAAGGGTTTCGAGCCGGTGCGGGGCCGTCAGTGCTGAGGCGATGGCGCGAACCTGTGCGGCGTTTCCGGCCCGTCCATCGGAGACCTTCCAAATGGATGGGCCGGTTGCCATGGCCTGTGTGCCTATATGAATTCCACCTTCTCGATCTCATAGGCCTTGGCACCGCCAGGGGCGGACACTTCTGCCTCATCGCCCTCTTCCTTGCCAATCAGGGCGCGGGCGATGGGCGAGGAAATGGAGATCTTGCCATGCTCGATGCTGGACTCGTCATCGCCGACGATCTTGTAGGTCTTCTGTTCCTCGGTATCGACATCGATCAGTGTCACGGTCGCGCCAAAGCGCACGCGCGTGCCGGTCATTTTCGACAGGTCGATGACTTCGGCGCGCGCCAGCTTGTCGTCCAGCTCGGCGATGCGTCCCTCGATGAAGGACTGCTTTTCCTTTGCGGCGTGATATTCGGCATTCTCGGAGAGGTCGCCATGTTCACGCGCCTCGGCGATCGCCGCGATGATGTTCGGGCGTTCGACGGATTTCAACGTTTTCAATTCGGACTGAAGGGCTGCGTGACCTTCAGCGGTCATGGGAATTCTTTCCATGTACGTGTACTCTGCGTTTTGGGTATCACTACAGGGTTGTGCCAAAACCCGTCGCGGTCAAGTGGGCGCACTCAGGCCGATTGCAAGGCCTTCACGCCAAGCTTGCGGGTTCTTAAGGCCTCGATGGCCTTCACGGAGGCGAGGGAGGCGGCCAAAGTTGTGAAATAGGGTATGTTGCGTGTCAAAGCTGTCCGGCGGATGGACTTGCTGTCCTTCAGGGACTGAACGCCCTGTGTGGTGTTGAAAACAAGCTGGATTTCGCCATTGATCATGGCATCGACAATGTGGGGCTGGCCATCGATCACCTTGTTGATCGGCTCCACGGCCAGCCCCTGCTGACTGAGATAGGCCGCGGTGCCGCGGGTGGCGACCACGCTGAAGCCCATGGCGATGAGGGAGGAGACCGGCTCGACCAATGCCCCCTTGTCGGCATCCTTGACGGACACGAACACGCAGCCCTCGCGCGGCAGTTCCACGCCGGCCGCGGTCTGTGACTTCAGGAACGCTGCGCCGAAATCATCGTCCCAGCCCATCACTTCGCCTGTCGAGCGCATTTCCGGGCCGAGCACGGGGTCCACATCCTGGAACCGGCCAAAGGGGAAGACCGCCTCCTTGACCGCAATCCGCGAGGCCACGGCGCCGCTGAGGTCGAAATCGGCCAGCGAATGGCCCGCCATCAGCTTGGCTGCGATGCCGGCGATCGGGGCGCCGACGGCCTTTGCCACGAACGGGACGGTGCGCGAGGCGCGGGGATTGGCCTCCAGCACGAAGATGTCATCGCCCTTGATGGCGAACTGTATGTTGATGAGACCGCACACGTTCAGAGCCTGTGCCATTGCCCGGGCCTGGTCTGCCAGCCGGGCCTGTATCGCTTCGCTGAGGGAGTAGGGCGGCAGGGCGCAGGCGCTGTCGCCGGAATGGACGCCGGCCTCCTCGATATGCTCCATGATGCCCGCCACATGGACATTCACGCCATCGCAAAGGGCGTCCACGTCCACTTCCGTGGCGTCTTCCAGGTAGCGGTCGATGAACAGGGACTGGTCGCCCGCCACGGCGAGGGCCGCCATGCCGAATTCCCTGAGGTCTTCGGGCGAGCGCGCAATTTCCATCGCCCGTCCGCCAAGCACGAAGGACGGGCGCACCATGACCGGATAGCCCAGCCGCTCAGCGCCGGCGATGGCCTCCTCAATGCTGCGCGCCGTCGTCGAGGGAGCCTGTTGCAGGTCGAGCCTGTCGAGCAGGGCGGCAAACTGCTCGCGGTCTTCAGCCAGGTCGATGGAGGCCGGGGAGGTGCCCAGGATTCCGACACCATGGTCCTTCAGCGTGTTGGCGAGGCCAAGGGGGGTCTGGCCGCCAAACTGGACGATGACGCCGGCCAGGTCGCCCGCCATCTGCTCGCGCGCAACGATTTCCAGAACGTGTTCGCGCGTCAGCGGTTCGAAATACAGCCGATCTGAGGTGTCATAGTCCGTGGAGACCGTCTCCGGGTTGCAGTTCACCATGATCGACTCGATGCCGATATCGGCCATGGCGAAGGCGGCATGGCAGCAGCAATAGTCGAATTCGATGCCCTGGCCGATGCGGTTGGGCCCGCCGCCGAGGATCATCGCCTTGCGCCGGTCGGAAACGCCCGCCTCGCACCCCGGGCGATCGCCCAGCGCCACCGCAGAGCGATAGGGCGCGGGTTCATAGGTCGAATAAAGATAGGGCGTGGCGGCCTCGAACTCCGCCGCGCAGGTGTCGATCCGTTTGTAGACCGGGCGCACGTTGAGGGCGTGGCGATGGGCACGCACCGCGTCTTCCGTACCGCCGGACAGCGCCGCCAGCCGGGCATCGGAAAAGCCCTTCATCTTCAGTGCCAGCATGGCCGGTGCTTCGCCCGGCAGGCCATCGCGGCGCACATTCGCCTCGATCTCGACCAGTTCGGCCACCTGGCGCAGAAACCATGGGTCGATGCTCGTGATCCGGTGGATCTCCTCCACGCCAACCCCCTGACGCAGGGCCTGCGCCACGATGCGCAGGCGATCGATCGACTGGACAGACAGGGCCCGCATCAACGCGCCCTCATCTTCGAAATCCATATCATCAAGACCCGAAAGCCCTGTTTCCAATGAGCAGAGCGCCTTCTGGAGGCTTTCCTGGAAGTT
This sequence comes from uncultured Hyphomonadaceae bacterium, assembly GCA_964625835.1. Classification (GTDB taxonomy): domain Bacteria; phylum Pseudomonadota; class Alphaproteobacteria; order Caulobacterales; family Hyphomonadaceae; genus UBA5336. Next base: position 627 of record CAZVES010000140.1, on the reverse strand, counting down.
GCGCCCGATCGCCATCGCCTCGCCGACCGATTTCATCGCCGTGGTGAGCACGGGGTCTGCGCCCTTGAACTTCTCGAAGGCAAAGCGCGGGATCTTGGTGACCACATAGTCGAGCGTCGGCTCGAAACTGGCTGGGATGGCCCCGCCCGTGATGTCGTTGGCCAGCTCGTCCAGAGTGAAACCCACGGCCAGCTTGGCGGCGATCTTTGCGATGGGAAACCCGGTGGCCTTCGAGGCCAGCGCGGAGGAGCGCGACACGCGCGGGTTCATCTCGATCACCACGAGGCGGCCGTCCTTCGGGTTCACGGCGAACTGGACGTTGGATCCGCCCGTCTCCACACCGATCTCGCGCAGCACGGCAATCGAGGCCGAGCGCATGATCTGGTATTCCTTGTCGGTCAGGGTCAGGGCCGGGGCGACCGTGATCGAATCGCCAGTGTGGACGCCCATGGGGTCAATGTTCTCGATCGAGCAGATGATGATGGCGTTGTCGGCGGTGTCGCGCACGACTTCCATCTCATACTCTTTCCATCCCAGCAGGCTCTCGTCCACCAGCACCTGCGCGACCGGGGAGGCCGCCAGGCCCCGCTCGATGATGTCGCGATACTCATCGACATTATAGGCCAC
>CAZVES010000139.1:0-6189 GCA_964625835.1 uncultured Hyphomonadaceae bacterium | reverse complement strand
GTTCACTGCGACTTGCCGCCATCAATCACACGAAACACCGGGCGTTGGCCGGGGGCGGGGCACGGTGCCGGTTCGGGCGGCTCTTGCTGCGGGGTCTGCGCGGCCGGTTTGGGCGGACGTTTCACGCTTGCCCGACGTGAGATCGCGCCGTGCTCGCGAGGCGCCGGGGGCGCAGGTTGATCGCCATCACCATCGCGCCCGGCCTCGGGCTGATCGGGGCGGCGCCTGCGAAACTCGCTGCGCCTGAGGCCCTTGCCGCGGGCTTTCTTGTCGATCTCTTTCAGCTTCACCTTTTGGAGGGCGGAAAGCGGTTCTTCCAGGTCGCCCTTTTCCGGGTCGCCGAAGGCTGAGCCATAGGTTTCGATGCGCGCTTCGACCTCGTCGAGAAACTCCCGCTCCCAGTCCGACAGGGGCGGTCCGAGGCCGGATTCGGCCAAGGCCGCAGCCTTGCGCAGCTTGCGAAGCGCGGCGCGTTTCTTTCGCTCATCGATCTCACGGGCCATGGGCAGAGACATAGCCTGCGTTGGCGGGCTTAGAAAGGCAGGGCGTTCATGATCGACCCGACGATCCCGCCGCCGCCATCATTGCCGGCCTCCTCGGGATTTTGAGATTGCAGCACGAAATGGCCCTCACCCGAGAGCCGCACATTTGACAGCTCACCGCTTTTCATCACTTCCCCGGCGGTGAACACCTTGCCGAAGGCCGCGAACGGTCCGGACACGGCGGCCACATAGTTTGTGTCGACAATGGCGCCTTCGGGGCACAGGGGCAGGACCTTCGGATCTCCGGGCAGCTTGATGTAGACCCGGCCGGTCCCGGTCACTTCCGCAAGGGTCCAGAACTCCTTCTTCGCCACCCGCCGAACGTTGAAGGTGAGATCGCCGCGATGGGCGAGATAGCGGGTTGGCTGCAGGAAGAGCGGGCGGTCTGGCGAGACGGGCAGTGCCACAATGCGTCCGGGATAGTCCCGCGCCGCCATCAGCGTCACCGGTCCGGGCCCGGCATCGAATCGGTTGGCCCAGCGCACATCGCCTGAGAAGAAGGCGAAAAGATTGAAGCGTGTCTTGGCAATGCGGTGTGTCGTCAGCCTGAACTCACCCTTGGCAAAAACGAGGCTTGAGCGACGCACAAAAGCGCTTTCCCCGGCCTGAAGGGCCAGGGTCAGCACTTCGCCGCCAAGCCCTATCCCATGATCGCCTGAGAGCTGGTTTTTCACGGGGGCCTTGGCGGTTTCCATGTGTTCAAGGTAGGCGCGCCGTCCTTAACGGCCAGCCAGCGGCGTGCCACGCGCCGCCCAGGCCTGCATTTCGCCACCGGCATCTGCCAGGCAGGCGCGCCATCCTGCGGGTGTGCGCAAAAGGGTATAGGCGGCCTGCCAGGCGACGATTTCAACGCCCGAAGTGTCGACCATCCTGTCGGCCACACGGATGGCCGCGCTCGCCTCTCCCATCGACATGTGTCCGATAAGTGTCCGCTCTGCGTGGGCAACGCCTTGCCTTCGGTAAAATCCGCACAGTTTTTCCGTGTTGCGGTCGAACCGCGTCCGGGAGTCCAGGGCCACCGGGTCGCCATCGACAAGGATCGTGGCTGGAAAGGTCCAATGGGCGCTGATCGCTGGGACGTCATAGGCACAGAAGGCGGTGACATAGGACTGACACCAGGCGTCCAGTTGCGATGCAAGTGTGCTGGCGTTCATTTGCCCGACCCTGGAGCCTCGCTCAGATCTCGCCAAGGGCGGCGAGATAAGTGTCGAGGACCATTTCCTGCTCCTCGCGTTCGGCGCGGTCCACCTTGCGAATGCGGATCACCTGGCGGAGCGCCTTTGTGTCGAAGCCGAATGCCTTGGCCTCGGCATAAATTTCCTTGATCTGTTCGGCGACTTCTTTCTTTTCTTCTTCCAGGCGTTCGATGCGCTCAATGGTCTGGCGCAGCTTTTCCTTGGTGGCCTCATTCAGGTGGCTCGAGCTGACGTCGTCCATGGGGTGTCCTTTGCGCGGCGTGAATCTGATCGCGGGACTTAGCGCGCGCCTGCGAGGCGGGCAATGGCTTCGGCAACCTGCTCGCCCGCACCATGGTGGGGCATGTGGCCTTCATCGGGCAGGTTCACGAGTGTGAAGTCGGCCACCTGATCCTTCAGCCGCCCGGCATGGAGCTCGGGTTTGATCACCGTGTCCTGGGCCCCGGAGAACAGGATGACGGGGACCTGGATTTCGCCATAACGCGCTTCCTGTGCCTGCAACTCATCTCGCAAGGCGACCACGTCCCTGGCGTTCGCGCGGAACACGGGTGGGCGGAACAGAAGGTTGATGGCCGATTTTTCCGTATAGTTTTCCGGCACCGGCGCCGGGTGAAACGTCGACACTGCACCGCTTTCGGCCCGGCCTGGTCCGATGATCGGGACAAGGCTTGAAAAGGCCGGACCCAGCACCGGCGTTGTGGCCCATTCATTGTACCAGGCTTGGCCACCCCCGCCCCAGTCATGGGACACCGGCGCGAGCAGGACGAGGCCTGAGACCTTGCCCGGGTGATCCAGCGCCAGGCGCAGCGCGACAGCGCCGCCGAAGGAGTGGCCCACGACCACGGCGGGCTCACCGTGCGAAAGCTGCTCCAGAACGCCAGCCATCTGAGCGGCCTGGACCTCAAGCTGGTGTGAGCCCGCCAGGCGCTCCGAATAGCCGTGGCCCGGCCGGTCCGCGATCATGAGGTCGAAACTGTCGTCGAGGCGTGGGGCGAGGGTCCAGTCAAACTCATTGGCATTCGCGCTGGCACCGTGGATGAACAGGACTGGCGGGCCGCCATCAACACCCATGCGGATGACGTGGACCGCCGCGCCGTTCACCTCCAGCGTTTCGCCTTCCGGCGGATGGGCGTCAGTCACGCGTGAGGTGTAAATGGCGCTGTGGACGCACGCGCCGAGAATACTGGCCATCAGGCCCAGCAGGATGATTGTCATGAGGGGTCTCACAGGGCCGTGCCGTCGGCGGTTTCGCGCAGGCGGGTCACGCCACGCCGGGCGGCTTCCATTCGCGGATAGATTTCCAGCGCCTCGCGATAGGCCGCCATGGCTTCAGTCGTCGATCCGAGGCGTTCCAGCAGGCTCGCCAGTCCAAGCCATGCGCCAAAATGGCGGGGCTCATGCCTGAGCGTTTCATTCAGGTCGCGCAGGGCCTCGTCGTATCGCTCCTCTTCCAGGAAAAGTGTGGCGCGCCGGTGCCAGGCCTCGGCATATTCAGGGCGCACGCGTATGACGCGGTCATACAGCGCCCGGGCATGGGCCTTGTCGCCGCTCATATGGGCCGTCACGGCGCGTTCCATGAGAATGTCCACCGTGGGCGAGCCACTTTCCAGCCAGGCATCCCAGATATCGAGCGCGATGCTCTCGGCTTCCTGGTCACTGGGCGCGTTCTCCAGACGGTCGAACATATCGTCTGGCGGGCCATGGGCCGGGCCGGCAACCAGCAGGAAAGCTGCGGTGAAAAAAGCCTTGAGCATAGGGGAGAGTATGGAGTGCGCCGCGCAGGCTGCAAGCGAGAATTCAGGACGCCTCCAGTAACCCTTTCGCGCGCAGTGCCGCTCGCAGGGCTTCCGCGCCTTCAAAGACATGGCCATCCATCCCGCGGGCCTTCGCCGCGTCGATGTTCTCCGCGCGGTCATCAATGAAAAAGACCCGGGCAGGGTCAGGGTCGCCCATTCGGGACAGAGCTATGTCATAGATGCGCGGGTCCGGCTTCACGATGCCTTCCTCGCCGGAGACCACCACGTCGCGCAAAACCTTGATCATGGGGAACGCATTGAAAGTGGTGTCGGCCAGTTCGGCCGGCAGGTTTGAAAGTCCGTAGAGCGGCGTGCGGGTCGCTTCCAGCTCCGCGATCAGCTGCGGTGTTCCGGGCACGTAGCCGTGGAACATCTCCAACCACTCGTCGCGCCAGGCCGCGATGTGGTCGGCATGCTCAGGGTGCTCGGCCTGCAGGGCCGGGATCGTCGCCTCGAAACTCGCACCGGCATCATGCAGCGTGTGCCAGTCCATGGTGCAGATGTTGGCACAAAACCAGTCTGCCGTACGTGAACAGCCAAAGCGCCGCCTGTAAAGCCTTTGGGGCTCCCAGTCGACAACAACATTTCCCAGATCGAAAAGAACGATAGAGGGATGCATTCAGGCCTCGTTAACCGTAGCCTGCGTTCACATTCCGCTCAGCCCTGCTTTGCTTTGAAACGGGGGTCGGTCTTGTTGATGACATACGTCTTGCCGCGGCGGCGCACGACCTTGCAGTCGCGGTGACGTGTCTTCAGGGCCTTCAGGGAGGATCTGACTTTCATGGGTCCGCCTCGGGAATGTTGGTGTGTCGCCAGTATAGCAAAGGCGGCGAAGTAGCGTGAAGGGCGTACACCTGTCAAGGTGGCCGCCACGGTTGGAGGCATAAGGTATGCAAGCAATGCCAAACTTTGTTCGAAAGCCTGCACGCTGGGTGGGGCTAGCCAGTGTCGTGGCGATCCTCGGGGCCTGTGCGGCCGGCCCGTACACGCCGCCCGTCACCGGACCTGTCACAGGACCTGATAGCGACCGGGGCAGCACCGGTGACGAGCGACCGGACGCCACCGCGCCCTACACACCGTCCGGCAATGCCAGCATGGACACCTGGCGCCTTGCCTTTGCGGCAAAGGCTGAAGCCCAGGGGCGAGATCCGGCCGTGGTGCGGTCTATCCTCGAAGGCATCTCGCCGCTCGACATCTATCTCGGCAGTGAAGTGCAGACCCAGGCCGCCGTCTCCGAGCAGGCCGAGTTTGCCAAACCGATCTGGGAATATCTGCGCACCGCCGTCACCGCCACGCGGATCGACCGTGGACGCGACCGCCGCGTCTCGCTCGACCCGACATTCGACCAGCTCGAAGGCGCCTATGGCGTCAACCGCGATGGGCTGCTCGCCATCTGGGGCATGGAGACGAATTTCGGCTCGTACATGGGCGATTTCGATGCAGCCAACACGCTGGCCAACATGGCCGTCGAGGGACGCCGGCGCCGCTTTGCAGAAGGCGAGCTTATCGCGCTCATGAAGATCGTGGAAACCGGCGCAGCACGGCGCGACCAGCTGGTCTCCGGATGGGCTGGCGCGATGGGGCACACCCAGTTCATGCCGTCCACATTCCTGGCCCACGCCACCGACTTCACCGGGGATGGCAACATTGATCTCTGGGACAGCCCGCAGGATGCCCTGGCTTCGGCGGCCAATTACCTGTCCGTTTCAGGCTTTGAGTTCGACCAGCCCTGGGGCCTGGAAGTGAGCGTGCCTGAGGGGTTTGACTATGCCATTGCCGATGGTCAGGACCGCCGGGTTGGCAGCTGGCAGGCCCAGGGCGTGCGCATCATGGATCCTTCACGCTCAGGCGCCGTGAGTGAAAGCAAGTTTGCCGAGCTTTGGGTTCCGGCCGGCCATCGCGGGCCAAAGTTCCTGTTGTTCAAGAATTTCGACGTGTTCAAGACCTACAACCGCGCCGACAGTTATGCACTGGCCGTGGGCCTGCTGTCTGACCGGATTGCCGGCCATGCCCCGCTGCAGGCCGCCTGGCCCACTGATCTGCAGCCTCTGACCATCGGCCAGGTCAAACAGCTGCAGGCGGGCCTGAATACGCTTGGCTTTGACGCCGGGCCCGTGGACGGCATTGCCGGGCGTGGCACGAAGGGCGCGCTGCGCCGTTTCCAGTCGGCCAATGGTTTCATCGCCGACGGCTTCCCGACCACCGAAATGCTGGCCTATGTCCTCAGTGCGGCGGGGTAGTCGTCAGGCCTGCCGGGTCATGAAGTGGCTGAAAGGGTGATCGGTGTAGGCTCCAAAAGGTCGGCAGGGCACGAAACCGAATGATGCGTACAGCGCCCTTGAGGCGGCAAAGGGTGGGTTGGAACCGGTCTCCAGGCTGAGCCGGGTCAGGCCTGCGGCGCTCGCTTCGCGGGCAAGTCGATCCACCAGCGCCCCGCCCACGCCCTTGCCACGCGCGGCTTCGAGGACATGCATGGTCTTCACTTCGCCATGGGTGTCATCCAGACGTTTCAGGGCGATACAGCCAACGGGCCGGCCGTCCTCGCTCGCCAGCCAGTAGCGATATCCGGCCAGTTCCGGCGTGCGCGTCGTGACGGCGTGGCAGGCCTCCGGCGGCGAGACCGTTTCGCAGAAGGCCTTGTGGATCGAGATCAGG
>CAZVES010000138.1:0-6204 GCA_964625835.1 uncultured Hyphomonadaceae bacterium | reverse complement strand
GGCGAGCCGGCGTTCGTCGCGGATGTGGGTGATGAAAGCGTCGAGCATGTACATACCCCTAGCAAAGCACCGACCGCTTAACGCGCCCTTGCGCCGGCGCCGATTGCAGGGGGACGGGAAATCGGGCACGACAGAGCCATGGACTCGCAGACACGAGATGGCCTTCGCGAAAACGGCCCTGCCAGGGGTGATATCGATGCATGCGGGCCGGCTGGCGACGACCCGTTCGCCCCTTTCGAATACGTCGCGTGCGGCGCCGGCAAGACACGTCCTTGATTGCCGCATCGTCTGCAACCGAGGTGCTTCCACCCTTGCCGGGGCCCCACAGGGGCCTGCGGATCGGCCTGTTCGGCGGCAGTTTCAATCCCGCCCATGGGGGCCATCTGCACGTGGCGGAAACGGCGCTGCGCCACCTCCGGCTGGACGCGGTCTGGTGGCTGGTGGCGGGCGGCAACCCCCTGAAGGAAGAGCATGGTGTGTTCGAGGCGCGGCTGGCCTCGGCCCGGCGCATGGCCGCCCACCCCGCCATGCGGGTGACCGGCATCGAACGTGACCTCGGTGTGCGCTACACCAGTGACCTTCTCGACCTGTTGCTGCCGCGTCTGCCCGGCGCGCGGCTGGTCTGGATCATGGGGGCTGACAATCTGGGCGCGTTCCACCGCTGGGGGCGATGGGAGGAGATTGCAGGGCGCTTGCCGATCGCCGTGGTGGCACGCCCCGGCGCCAGCCCCCGCGCGGGACTTTCGAAGTTTGCAAGGCGCTTCTCCGGCCACCGCCTGCCGGCCCATGCCGCCACCGCGCTCGCGGCGTCCACCCCGCCCGCGTGGGTGTACCTGCCCGCACCCCTCCACCGGGTTTCCTCCACGGCGCTCCGCCAGCAGGCAAGGCACCGAAACCCGTTCCGGCGTTAAACCCTCGCAAACGTCTGGCCGCGCGCTGCGACGCATGTTATATCAAAGGCAAAGGGAAGCAGAAAAAGGACTTGAGACCCCTGAGCGCAAACACCCAGCGTGAGACCGGCGCGGACAGCGCCGCCCTCGAAGCAGACACCATCCGCGAGGCTGTGATTGCCAGCCTGGAGGATGACAAGGCTGAAGACGTCCTCGTACTGGACCTTGAAGGCAAATCCACAATTGCAGACCACATGATCATCGCATCAGGCCGGTCAGCCCGCCACGTGGCGGCCCTGGCCGAGCACATACAGCGACGGATCAAGGCGCTTGGCGGCCATCGCGCACGCGTCGAAGGCCTGCCCAATGCCGACTGGGTGCTGATCGACACGGGCGACCTGATTGTCCACCTGTTCCGCCCGGAAGTGCGCGATTTCTACGACCTCGAGCGCATCTGGGCCGGGCCTGCAGGCCAGGGCCACCTGCGCCACTAGTCTACCCCAGTGAAACTTCACATCCTAGCCGTGGGCCTGGTCCGCAATGGGCCTGAGCGTGACCTCATCGATGACTATCTCACACGGCTGGAAAAAACCGGGCGCAACCTCGGCCTGCGCGGGGTCACCGAGCATGAAGTCGCCTCGGGCGGCGGCATGGAAGCCGAGGCAGAGCGCCTGCTCGCCCGCGTGCCCGAAGGGGCCAGCCTCGTCATGCTGGATGAGCGCGGCCAGCAGATCCCGTCGCGAGACCTTGCCAACCTCATCGCCCGCCAGCGCGATGACGGGTTTGGTGACATGTGTTTCCTGATCGGCGGCGCCGATGGCCATGGCGAGGCTGTGCGCCGGGCAGCGGCGCTGAAGCTCGGCTTTGGGCCCCAGACCTGGCCCCATAAGCTGGTGCGCGTCATGCTCGCCGAACAGCTCTACCGCGCCGCCACCCTGCTCGCCGGCACGCCCTATCACAAGGACTGAAGTCGCTATTTCTCCTCGAACTCGGCCTCTTCAGCACGGTTGGCCAGTTGCAGGTTGAGCAGCACCGCCTTGAAAGGCCTGAGCGCCCAGAGGATGAACCCCAGCGTCAGGGCGGAGAGGACCAGAAATCCCAGCACCAGCGCCCAGATCGGCCAGTCCAGCAGGGGCAGGAAGAAAAAGAAGGGCGCAAACAGGATCAGCGCCGCAAACATTACAAAGAAGGCCGGCCCGTCGGCGGTGTCGCCCTTGGCGAAATCCTGGCCGCAGACCGGGCATTCTTCGCGCAGCTTCAGGTAGCCGTCGAAGACGCTGCCTTCCCCACACTTGAAGCACTTGCCGACAAGTCCGGCCCGGACGGGCTTGTGTCTCATTTCAGCACTCCGGGTTTTGCGCCTCGGTGTTAAGCACACAGCCGCAGGCTTGCCCATGCGGGCGATTGACCCGCTTCAGCGCCGCGCAAACTCCGCGATCACCTCATCTGCCGACCAGTTGAGCTGCCCGAAACCGGACTGGCGAAACGGGCCGACACGATCGCCGGACACACGCGCCGCAGCCACAGGCGCCAGCCCGGTATGGGCCGCGAGGCTGAGCATATCGCTTACGGTGCAGGGGTGCAGAATGCCCTCGGCATACCAGGCCTGCCTTGATGGCATCCGACCACTCGTCATGAGGGACAGCCGACGGCTCCAATATCCATAGTTGCGAAACGAAACGATGACCCGCGGGGCCAGCCGCGTCAGCTCGGACAGGACACGCTCGGGGCGCAGCATGTGCTGGATCGCCCTGGACAGGATCGCCACGTCGAAGGCGTCATCGGGAAAGATTTCAAGGTCTTCCTCGGCATCGCCCTGGATGACAGACAGGCCGCGCGCCACCGCCCGTCCGGCATCGGCGCTGTCAAGCTCCAGTCCCCTTGCATCGACACCTCGCTGGTCGCGCAGCAGGCCCAAGAGTTCCCCGTCCCCGCACCCCACATCCAGAACGCGCGCGCCTTCCGGCACGCGCGAGGCGATGGCGGCGTGGTCGGCGCGCCCGCTCACAGGCCGCGCCTGTTGGCCGAAGCATCAAGGAAGCCACGCAAGGCCGCCTCGAAGCCCGGCTCTTCCAGCAGGAAGGCGTCGTGGCCCTTGTCGGTGCGCGTCTCGATATGGCTGACCTCCGCGCCGGCCGCCACGAGGGCGCGCGTGATCGCCATGCTTTCGTCCGGCGTGTAGTGCCAGTCGGAGCTGAAGGAGAAGAGGCAGAACCGCACCGGCGAGCCGACAAAGGCATCGGCCAGGCGCCCGCCATGGGCCGCGGCGAGGTCGAAATAGTCCATCGCGCGGGTCACATAGAGATAGGAGTTGGCGTCAAACCGGTCGGTAAAGCTGCGGCCCTGGTGGCGCAGATAGCTCTCGACCTGGAAATCCGCATCGAAGCTGAAGCTCTGCCGGTCGCGATCCTGGAGTCCGCGGTCGAATTTCCGCTTCAGCGCGCTTTCGGACACATATGTGACATGGGCCGCCATGCGGGCGATGGCGAGGCCGCGCGCCGGGCGCGTGCCTTTGGCGAGATACGCCCCGCCGCGCCAGTCCGGATCGGACATGATGGCCTGTCGCCCGATCTCGTAGAAGGCGATGTTCTGGGCCGAATGGCGCGCCGATGTGGCGATTGGGATGGCGCTGTGGACGGCACCCGGCACCTGGACGGCCCATTCCAGAACCTGCATCCCGCCCATGGAGCCGCCAAGGACGCAGAACAGGCTCTCGATGCCCAGTTCCGAGACCAGGGCCCGCTGGGCACGCACCATGTCGGCAATGGTGATCACCGGAAACCGCGTGCCCCAGGGCGCGCCATCGGGCGCGGTGCTGGCCGGTCCCGTCGTGCCCATGCACCCGCCCAGCACATTGGTCGCGATGACGAAATAGCGCTCGGTGTCCACCGGCAGGCCCGGCCCGATCATGCGCGGCCACCAGGCCGGCCGGCCCGTGACGGGGTTTTCGCTGGCGCAGAACTGGTCCCCGGTCAGGGCATGGCAGACAAGGACTGCATTGGACTTGTCTGCATTCAGCGTGCCCCAGGTCTCATAGGCGACCTCGACATGCTCCAGCACCTGCCCGCAATCGAGCTTCAGGGGCTCGGGCAGGACCAGCTTCTGCAAGCTGTCGACGGAGGGGCGTGCGGCATCGGGCATCAGGGCGAGGGTTGTAGGGCGCGCGGCGCTTGTGTCCATATGGCAGGTTGAGGGAATCTTTCGTCTGACCGAGCGGCCTTGACCTCAGCGCCACCACGCCGCAGCTAGGCGGGCCAACACCCGCAAGAGACGCCCATGACCGGCCCACGCCCCCTGCCAGCCCTCGCCAGCATCTCAACCTACCAGGCCGGCGCGCCCGCGAGACCCGGCGGTCACAAGCTGTCGAGCAATGAGAACCCCCTCGGCTGCAGTCAGGCGGCGCGCGAGGCGATGATCGCGGCGGCGTCCAGTCTGGAGGTCTATCCCGATGGCGGCGCGTTCGAGCTGCGCCGGGCAATCGGTGACGTCCATGGCCTTGACCCCGATCGCATCTTCATCGGCGCGGGCAGTGACGAGATCCTGCAGCTCACCTGCCGGGCCTTCCTCGCCCCGGGTGACGAAGTGCTCAAGACCGAACACGGTTTTATCATTTACGAACTTGCCGCACGCCAGGCCGGTGCCAGCGTGGTCACCGCGCCCGAGAAGGACCTGACCGCCAATGTCGACGCCCTGCTGGAGCGGGTCAGCGACCGCACGCGGATCGTCTTCCTGGCCAATCCGAACAATCCCACGGGCACCTACCTGCCGTTTGACGAGATCAAGCGGCTGCATGCCGGCCTGCGCGAGGACATCCTCCTCGTGCTGGATGCAGCGTATGCGGAATATGTCCGGGCCAATGACTATGCGGCGGGGATCGAACTGGCCGGGGCGGCGCCAAACGTCCTGATGACCCGCACCTTCTCCAAGGTGCACGGCCTTGCGGCCCTGCGCGTGGGCTGGTGCTATGGCCCGGCCGCCGTGATCGGCGCGCTGCACAAGGTGCGCGGCCCCTTTAACGTCAACGCCCCCGCTCTGGCCGCTGCTGCCGCGGCCGTGCGGGACGGCGCCTTCCAGGCCGCATCTGCAGGGCACAATGAGGCCGAACTTGCCCGCGTGCGCGATGGCCTTGCCGCGCTCGGCTTCGAGGTCGTGCCCAGCGTGGCGAATTTCGTCCTTGTACGTTTCAACGACCATGCCGCCGCGATCGCCGCTGACGAACACCTGAAGGCGCGCGGCATCGTGCTGCGCCGGATGGAGCCCTATGGCCTGCCCGAAAGCCTTCGCCTGTCCATTGGCACCACCGAGGCCAATGACGCTGTCCTCGCTGCCTTCGCAGAGCTGGCCCGCTGATGGCCTCCTCGGCCCCCGTCTTCGCCGCCATCACGGTCATCGGCATCGGCCTGATCGGCAGTTCCATCGCCCGGGCATCCAGGGCGAAGGGCGCTGCCGGGGTGATCCGGCTGTTCGACGCCAACCCCTATGTGCGCGATGAGGCCCGGAAACTGGGCCTTGGCAACGTATTCGACACCGCAGAAGAGGCCGCCACCGAGTCGGACTGCGTGTTCCTCTGCGTGCCCGTGGGCCGGCTCGGCGAGGCGGCCGCCGCCGTAGCCCCGGCCCTGGAGCCCGGCGCCATCCTCACCGATGTGGGCTCTGTGAAGCTGGAAGCGGCCAAAGCCATGGTGGAGGCCGCGCCGGGCGGTGTCCATGTCATCCCGGCCCACCCGATTGCGGGCACGGAGCAATCGGGCCCCGGCGCGGGCTTTGCCAGCCTGTTCGAGCGCGCCTGGCAGATCCTCTGTCCACTGGATGATCAGGGGGCTGACTATGTCGACGCGGTGCGCCAGCTCGAAGCCTTCTGGGAGACTCTCGGTTCGCGGGTCGAGACCATGGCCCCTGCGCGCCACGACCGTGTTCTGGCCATCACCTCGCACCTGCCCCACCTGATTGCTTACAACATCGTCTCTACTGCCTATGACATGGAAAGCGTGGACGAGGGCGAGGTGGTGAAATACTCCGCAGGCGGATTCAGGGATTTCACCCGCATTGCCGCCTCCGACCCCGTGATGTGGCGCGACGTGTTTCTGAACAATCGCGAGGCGGTGCTGGAATGCCTCGGCCGGTTCACCGAGGACCTGATCGCCCTGCAGCGCGCCATCCGCTATGGTGATGGCGATACGCTCATTCGCGAGTTCGAACGTGCACGGGGCATCCGCAAGGCCATCATCGATGCGGGCCTCGACAGCGCAAAGGTGAATTTCGGCCGCGACCGTCGCCCGCCCGACGGGGAAGACTGAACCGACCCGGCGCAAGC
>CAZVES010000137.1:0-6233 GCA_964625835.1 uncultured Hyphomonadaceae bacterium | reverse complement strand
AGCCGGTTCATCCGTGAGAACGACGAACGCCACGTGCGCGTCTTCTGGAGAGCAATCGAGGGAACTCCGGAGGACGACACCCCCGGTCCAAGCACGGAAGAGCTATGTGCTGTTCCCCTGGCAGACTTGAAAGGCTGGAACGCCTGGAGGTTCGATCTCTTGGAGGAATGTTGGAAACACCCCGATAACATCTATCCGGGGATTGTTTTGTTGCTCAATGCGAAAGACGGTGGGTATTCCTCTGAACTGGGCTGGACTGCCAAGAAGAATCACAAGCCTGCGATCCTGAATGCAGGTAAACAGTTGGATACCAACGACCGAGATAAATGGACGCAAACAAGCTGGCAAACCTTGGCCTGTCACACGGACGCCGTGGTTGCGGAATTGCGCTTCCTGCTGGACAGTATTCCCGACCTTCGTGACGAGTGGAAGGACGCATTGTTTCAGGCCGCGCGTTGGCATGATGCGGGCAAGGCCCATCCGGTCTTTCAGGATGCCATGACATCCGAGGCGACGCCGCCTGAGCTAGATGCCTTATGGGCCAAGACAAACAGGTCGAACGCACGCTATCGGCGACAGGGCTTCCGCCACGAGCTGGCTTCGGCCCTGACAATGTTGTCCAATCAATCATCCGATCTGGCCGCCTATCTTGCAGCCGCCCATCATGGCAAAATCCGCATGTCGATTCGATCCCTTCCACATGAGCTTCCCCCGAAGGAAAATCCAGACGCACGATTTGCCCGGGGAATATGGGAGGGGGACACTCTCCCGCAAGCCGAGTTGGGGGGTGGTGTGACTGCCCCGAAGACAACGCTGATGCTGTCTTACATGGAACTGGGCGATCACCCGAGCACGGGAGCGAGCTGGCTGGCCCGGACCATTGCACTCCGTGATGATCCCGCCCTCGGGCCTTTCCGACTTGCGTTTTTGGAGGCGCTGTTGCGTGTGGCCGACTGGCGGGCCAGTACCAAAGCTAAGGAAGAAGCCCATGCCTGAGATCGTCCTGAAAGGTTGCCGCCCGACACCGCTGGCCAGCTACCTCAAGGCCATGGCCGTCTTCCGCCTTGTCGCCGAACAATGCGACCCATCGGTCAAGGGGCACTGGCGTGACGACACTTTTGTCCTGACCACGGAAAAGACAAAAGAAGACCTCGTGGATTTCTTCGTGAAAGACTACCGCCCAACACCGGTGGTCTCGCCCTGGAATGGGGGAAGTGGGTTCTGGCCTACAGTTAATACGGAGGGTATAGATGCGATCCGGCACAGCACACATGAACGCTTCGCTCCCTATCGTGAAGCCATCGAAACCATCTTTGCGTGGCCGGAAATGTCACTGCAGTTTTACACTGTTAGAGATGTCTCACAGACCTTGGCTGCGGCTATCGAGGGATCACGTGAAGGCAAGAGTCAAGATGAATTGCTGGAGCATCTCAAGGCCATTCAGAAGACCCAGGAGAAGGCAAGCGAGGAATTGGACAGCATCTCTCCTTCGAATTTGCTGCTTGAAGATCTCGAAACCATGGCCAAGGGGAAGAAGGGAATGAAGGCTTGGTGGAAAGCAGTCAAGAAAGCGCGAACCAAGTGTCTATCCCTGAGCCGTGGTTCCGGCAAGGAAGACCTTCTTCGGAATTGCCGGGCACGACTTCCCGAAGGGTGCCTGGACTGGATGGACGCCGCCATCGTTCTGCGCGTGGATGACAACCCGGCATACAGTCCGCTTCTTGGTTCAGGCGGCAATGAAGGAAACTTGGATTTTTCCAATAACTACACGCAGCGGGTCGCCGAGATGCTTCTTACTGACAGCGATACAGACAGCCGACGGTTTTTACAGACAGCCTTGTTCGCTGTTGCGTCAGCGGGCATGGTCAAGGCCAGTATCGGCCAACTTGACCCCGGACGTGCCGGAGGATACAACCAGGGCTGTGAGATCGAAACCAAAGATTTCAAGATAAATCCCTGGGATTTCATTCTGGCCATCGAGGGGACACCGGCCTTGGCGGGTGCCGCGACAAGGCGCATGGGTACCGATACACGCGGTCTGGGATCGATCCCCTTCAGCGTGCTGAACTCTGCGGTTGGTTTTACTTCGAGCAATTCGGACGACAACGCCCGCGCCGAAATATGGCTACCCACTTGGACAAACCCGGCGGGCTTTCGGGAGATTCGCTACATTTTTGGAGAGGGCCGCAGCACCGTCGGACGAAAACAAGCACGCAGCGGCCTGGACTTCTGCCGAGCGGTGGCATCATTAGGGGTAGACCGAGGTTTCCGAGACTTCCAGCGGTTCAGTTGCCTCGCACGCCGGGGAACTGATAAAAAGCCCGCCTACCTTGCTCTCCCGGCCGGACGCATGAGGGTGAAATGGGACCCGTCCATCCGCCTGTTGGATGATCTCGACCCGATCCTCCACAGTATCGACATGTTCCTTCGCGGGTTCAAGAAATGCCCCGCGACTTTCAAAAGCGCCCGTAGCAACATCGACGAGGCGATGTTCACCTGCTGTGAACAGCCGGATGCCTATCGCTTCGTTGGCTTGGTCCGCGCCATCGGCCGCATGGAACGGCTGATCGCCCAGCGGGATCGTAGCCGCAAGATCAACGTTTCCCGCCCTCTGCAGGGACTACGCACCCAGTGGATCCTCCAATGCGATGACGGATCGGTGGAGGTCCGTCTGGCCGCGACCCTGGCGAGCATCCGCAAGACTGGTAAGGTCGGTTCCCTGCGCGCCAACATGGCGGGGGTTGACCCGGTCGCGCCCAGGAAATGGGCCAATGGTACGGGGCAGAAGCACTGGCACGGCTGCAACCTGACCGAACGACTCGGGGCCGTCATGGTCCGGCGCCTGATGGATGCCGAGCGCCTGTCCGCGCCGTGCGTCCCCGTGAAGGGGAACTGGTCCCTGTCACCCCATGACGTCTCCCCCTTCCTGCTGGGGGAGACTGATGACGCCCTCCTCGAAGACCTGCTCTGGGGCTTTACTTTGGTGACGCCGAAAGCGGGCGAGACTCGGGAGGTGGCCGATAGGTGGCGCCAGCCCGTTTCCCGCTCTCTACTCCCACGCAGTTACGCCGTGACCAAGCTGGTCCATGTGCCGACCAAGGTGCGGGACATCACAATCCGCATGGAACCGCGTGTTGCCGGATTGTTGGCAGCCGGTCGTTTGCATGAGGCGGCTGATACCGCCCGTCACCGCTTGCGCATTGAGGGTGCCCGTCCGCTGCCGATTCATTTTGAGGAGGATATCGATCCGCACCGACTGCTGGCGGCTCTGCTGGTGCCGGTATGGTCAAAACCGTTGGAAAACTTAATTCTGGAAGATAACGACCAAGCCTGAGAAAAGGAGAGGAACGATGCTCGAAGCCTGTCAAACCGCCAACCGTGTCCTGATCGAAGCCGATCTCGTCCCCATGCAGGGGGATCGGTTCCAGCCAACGGGGTTCGCCGACCTGGGGGCAGCGACCTATCAATTGGCCGATGGTACCCGGATGCTCCTGCTTGAATCCGCGCAGTCCGTGGCCAACCGACTCGAAGCCACCGTAATCGGACCGGACAACGAGATCATCCCGGGCCTCGAAGGCCTCTCCTACATTCGTGCCCGGCTCGAAGGCGAAAGCGACGCGACGACCAACTCACTGATCGAGGCCCACCGCGTCAATTCACCGTTTATCATTTCGGACAAGGATTTTCAGGCCAGGTTTGTCAAAGCCGCTGAGTACGGAAAGGGCAAGCCTTTGAACTGGGCAAAGGTTGCGTCGGCCATATTTCGCTACGATGTCAACAGCCTCCTCCACGGTGCCTTCCTGGCCAACCTGAGGGATGGCCGCATCAAGGTGCAGCGGGCGATCACGGGCTTCATCGAGGCGCGAGACATCCGCGAGGCTGTCAGCGGTGGCGTGAAGAACAATCCCATTGATCCTACCGGCACAATTCGTGCCGAGGCTCTGGACAAGGACGTCTATAGCAACGTTCCATACCAGCGAACAGAGTATGTCGCCGGCAGCATTACAGCCTTTTTCAACCTGGATACTGGCCTGCTGCGCAGCTATGACCTCGGGGAAGACGCATTCGACCTCCTGGTGAACCTCGCGCTTCTTAAGGTTCGTCGTTTCCTAAACGGCGGGTTGCGTCTGCGTACGGCCTGCGACCTGCGTCTGGATGGTGACATCCGCATCACACAACCCGACGGCATGGATCTGCCGACAGAAGCGGGCCTGCTGGCTGGTGTGAAGGAGAAGATCGCCGCAGTCAATGGGATGATCGCCGACCCTCCGGTGACAGAAATCAGCACAATGACAGTTCACAAGAAGGTCAAGGGTGAAGAGGAGGAGTGAGTCATGCTGGTGATCGAACTGCGATTTCCGGCCGGCCGCTTCCACGCCACACCCTGGGGGCGAAACGTCAACGAGGGGGTGGTTGAATGGCCCCCCGCGCCATATCGTCTGGCTCGGGCACTGATCGACGCGGCCAAGCGCCGTCACCCGGCGTGGCCCGATGAACGCATGGAAAGCATCCTGCGCTGCCTCAGCGCACCGGTGTCCTTCCTGTTGCCGCCGGCCACCGGGGCGCATACACGCGCCTATCTCAACAGCAACCAGAAGGACCCACAGAAGAAGCAGAAGATCTTCGATGCATTCGTCGTGGTGGAGCGCAAGGAGCGGACCCTGATGGCCTTCGATACCGATGCGCCGGAATCTGTGCGTCGGGATCTGGATGACCTCCTGGGCGAGCTGAACTACTTCGGCCGGAGCGAGTCCTGGGTTCAGGCGCGGTTGCTGCCTGGCTCCGAGAGTATCGCCGCTAACTGCATGGCCGCGGGTACGCTTTCTGGACGAACCGAACGCGTCGAGGTCGCGTGCTTGTGCAACGAGGCAGAATATCGTGATCTGCCGTATCTTCCGGAGACGGGGAAGAAAAAGAACCGCCGGACGCTGTCATGGATGGAAGCCGTCTGCATGTCCACTGCAGACCTGCTGAAGGACGGCTGGAGCCACCCGCCCGCCCAGAGGACCCAGACCTTCGGCCGTCCCGCCGACGCACTTACCACACGGCCCCGCGCCCGTCCTACTCGCCCGACGGCCTTCCGTGTGGCGCGTTACGCCTTACATTCCACCGTTCTGCCCCGGGTAATCGAGACCGTCTCCCTAGCAGAACGCCTACGTGCGAAGCTCATGGGCATTCACAAGCGCATTTCCGGGAACGACGCATCGGCGGTCTCCGCGCGCTTCAGCGGCAAGGGACCCGGCGGCACCCCTGACCGGGGGCATAACCATATCTACATCCTTCCCCTTGATGAAGATGGCGACGGCCGTATCGACCATGTTATCGTGCGCAGCGACACGCCCTTCGATCAGGCCGAGCTGCAGGCCCTCGACGCCATGAACCGCACGTGGCAACCGAACGGCCGGCCGGATCTGCGCTTGGTGCTGGTGCGTTTAGCCGATGGCGACCCGCTGCCGTCCACCGCGCGGTGGATCAGCGCCACGCCTTTCGTCACTGCGCGGCATCACCGCCGGGGAAGGGGAGATTATCTCGAGTGGGCGAAGGAAGAGGTCCGTCGTGAGTGCATCAACCACGGTATACCAGTTCCCGTATCCATTGAGCCCATCGACCGTACACGGACGCCCGGGCATGCTGTGCGGTGGATGGAGTTCCAACGCTCGCGCAAGGGGGGGCGTCCGTTGCGTGGACACGGTTTTGCCCTGACCTTCGATGACCCCGTAACCGGCCCCTTCGCCATCGGGTCGCTTGCCCACTTCGGCCTCGGGACGTTTGTACCGGAGAATGCCGAGGAGTGAGCATCTCTTCCCTGGCAATCTATGTTCAGGAACAGGGCGCGTACGTCGGCAAGAGGGGCAAGCGCCTGATTGTCAAAAAAAACGGCGAGGTTCTGGCCGAGGCTCGACTGAAAGATACGAGCCAACTCGTGCTCTGCGGCAATGTCTCGATTTCGGCGCAGACGATCCACCTCTTGTGCGAGGTGGGGATTCCGGTCGTCCACCTTTCGACCGGCAACTGGTTTTACGGCATCACCAGCGGCCTCGGCGTTCGAATACCGCTGCTCTTGGCTGGCGGTGGTGCGGATTCAGGCACGGCTGCTGGCGCGGTGGATTCTGGGCGAGACGGAAGTGTATGAAGGCTTCCGGACGAGGTGAAGCATGGACGGCGCGTATTTGATCGCCTACGACATCTCCGACGACAAGCGGCGCAACGCAGTCTTCAAAATGCTAATGGAC
>CAZVES010000136.1:0-6274 GCA_964625835.1 uncultured Hyphomonadaceae bacterium | reverse complement strand
GCATCGCGCCCACCGAAACAACCGCGGCTTTCCCGGTGTCTGACTGCCGGCCAACCACAAGGCCCAGGACCGTTCCGTCCGTCGCCAGGACAGGACTGCCGGACTGGCCGTCCTGAATCTCGCTGGTCAGTGCAGCGAGGCCGTCCCGACCGTCAGGGTCTTTCGCCAGCCAGCTGCCGAAGGCGCGCTTGCCGCTGGTCGCCCTTGGCAGGCCGGAGAAGGAGAACACGATCACCGGGACATCCGGACGGTCTGGCACCTGTCCGACCGGCAGGATCTCGTCGAAACGCTCTGCGCGCCGGAGAATGGCGAGGTCGTAGCGGGTGTCCATGGCAATCAGTGTTGCGGGTTGCTCGGTGCCACCGGGTGTTGCCACTGTGATTTCCTGGCAACGCCCCACTGCGTGGGCGTTGGTGATGGCATAGCCGCGCTGATCGAATGCGAACCCTGTGGCATGGAGGGTCCAGCCGTCGCCGCGCGGCTGGGACAGTCGATCGCGCACCGCGTTCTCCAGCGGTTGCACCGGACGCGGTTCGGGATCACCGGCACTGGTGGCGGGCCACATCGCGCCCGCCAGGGCCAGGCCAAGAAGCAAACGGATGCGCATCAGCGGCCGTCCGATCACTCGTCGATATAGGTCTGACCGTCTTTGTCGACGCAGCGATTGTGAATGACTTCCTGTTGCTGGCCGCCAAGCTGGATCGTCTCACGCGAGCTGCGGCACTGGTCGCCCTGGGCGTTGGTGTAGGCGTTTGTCGGCTCGATCCGTCCCACGGCGCCGTCTTCTGTCTCATAGGTCTGGGCCTGGCCCGTGCGGGTGGCATCGTCGATTTCGACGTTGCGCGTTTCATTGTCTTCATCGCTGAGCTGGCGGCCGATCACGTCCCTCGCAATGATCCCCGCCATGACGCCGGCGGCGGCGGCAAGACCCTTGCAGAAATCCTCGTCACCGCCGCGGCGTTTACAGGTTTCATAGGTCACCCCGGCGCCCGCCACGCCGATCAGGACTGATGAAATGTTGGGGTTGTTCTCGATGGTTTCACATCCCGCCAGGGTGGTCATGCCAAAGGCGGCGCAGGCCAGCCCCATCCTGATCTGGCCTCGTTTGCGTTCGATTGGCATGATTCCAACTCCCGTCGTGATGTCAAAGGTGCGCGCGTCCCCCCACCGGGTCTGCGGACAGGCAGGTCAACTCCGCCTGTGAACACACCATCGCGCCGCGGGCCCTGACTGGCTACGAGCTTTTCTGTCAGATGCCTGTGGCTTGCCCATTGCGCAGCAATCGTGAAAACCTAGCGGCCAGCTCGTGTCCCGTGCGCCGGCTCTGCGATGGCGCGGGCCATAAGGGAGAATGGTCATGCGTATTCTGGTGGTGGAAGATCAGGAAGAATATGCCAGCCAGGTCATGGATGTGGTGGAGTCACTCGGCGGCGAATGCGCCTGGGTGACCTCGCTGGAGACGGCAGCCGAGGAGGTGCGCGATGCCCAGCCTCCCTACCAGGCGATTGTGCTGGACAGGATTCTCCATGATGGATCCGAGGACTCCCTGCCGTTCATCGCCCAACTGCGGCGCGAGGGCATCGACCTGCCTATCATCATCGCCTCGGCGCTCGACAGCAATGACGACCAGCTGGAGGGGCGAATGGCAGGGGCGGTTGACTATGTCGCCAAGCCCTATGAGGCACGAGAGCTGGAGGTGCGCCTGCGTCTGCACACGGACCGGGCGCGATTCAGTCGTGGCAAGCTGGAACTCGACCTGCGCACCAAGGAGGCCTTCTGGGATGGCGAGCCCCTGCGGCTCTCGTCGATCCCTTTCGATATCCTGCGGCTTCTTGCCCAGAATGCGGGTGAAACCGTGCATCGCAATGCCCTGCACCGTGCGGCCTGGCCCAGCAAGAACCACGTCTCCCGCCCGGCCGTCGACACGGCGATCAAGCGACTGCGCGAGGGGCTGGACCGTTTCGGCCTCAAAGACATTGTCGAACTGGATGAGGGTGTCGGCTACCGCCTCAACCTTTCGCGCGCCGAGCCATGATCAATCCCCTTGTTCGTGGCCTGACCATACTGGCGCTTGCATCGTTCAGCGTCTTCGCACTCGTG
This sequence comes from uncultured Hyphomonadaceae bacterium, assembly GCA_964625835.1. Classification (GTDB taxonomy): domain Bacteria; phylum Pseudomonadota; class Alphaproteobacteria; order Caulobacterales; family Hyphomonadaceae; genus UBA5336. Next base: position 4,174 of record CAZVES010000136.1, on the reverse strand, counting down.
GCCATCCTGTCCCTGCGCAACTGGGAGAGCTCCGCCGCCGCAGAGATACAGGCCGAGATCAACTCCTTGCAGGCAACCAGCAACCTGTTCCAGGGGATCGGGGCCCTGGACCCGATTGCGCGCCGGGCCGAGGCGGGACAGGGCTATTACCTGGCCGTGGACATGGACGGTCAGAAGATTGTCGGCAACATCCTTGATGTGAATGCGCGGCCGGCGCCAGAGATCACCGAGGTGCGTCGTTGGCGCGTCAACACGCCGGCAGGGCGTCGCACCATTTATGGCCGCTGGGTGCGCATTGACGGATCAATCGACATTCTTGTGGGCCGCAGTCCCGGGCAGCTGGTGGAATTCATCGTCCTCGTCGGCAGTGTGTTTGCCGCCTCGACCCTGCTCGCCGGGGTGATCGCCTGGCGCTACACGCGCCGGCGCGAACAGCGCGATGAACAGCGCCTGGCGGCGTTCGCTGCGGCCTTCGAGGCCCTGTCGCGCGGGGAAAGCGTCGAGACCCGGCCCGACACCAAGGGTGATGATCCGCTGAGCCGGCTCGCAAGGCTGTTCAACAGCCAGCTGTCCCGGATAGAGGACTTTCACCTGACACTGCGCTTTTTCAACCGCTTCATCCAGCATGACGTGATCAAGTCGCTCAGGCGCGGACGCCACGAACTGGAATCCATCAGCCAGCCCAGCAATGAGGTGCTGCGTGCGCTCGATCTTGTCGTGGACAATGAGGAACGCTGCAACGGAATCCGCCGCCTTGCGGAATGGGAGTCGCGCCAGCATCGCACTCTGGAACCCGTCGATCTCAGGCCCATTGTCGAGAATGAGGTGGTGCACCTGGAATTCGAGGCCGACGGGCGTGGCGTGACGATCCAGTCCGAGCTGGCGGATGTGCAGGGCCTTGGCGTGAGCGGCGCGCTCACGGTGCTGATTGCCAATCTCCTGCGCAACGCGGTGCTGTATACGCCCGATGGAGGCACCGTCCAGGTCGAATTGGCGCCCTTGCCGGACGGGCGCGGTCAGTTGCGAATACTGGACCAGGGACCCGGGCGCAGCGGCTTTCCGCAGAACTTCGATTTCCAGCGTGGCCCGATGGAGGCACGACGGGGCGATGCCAGGCAGGGCTCTGACGGGCTCGGCATCGGGCTCATCCTGGCGTTCCGCATCGCCAGGTTTGTCGGCGCGGAACTGTTTCTGGAAGACAGGCCCGGCGTGCCAGGGCTGGAGACCCGGCTGGTCTTTGCCAGCCGGCAGGCACCTTCTCCTGGGCGGGCCCGGAAAGACATCATGATGGAGAGTAGAGCGTGATGAAATGGATGTTCACCTTTGTCGTGGCGCTGCTTGCCTTGTCGACGACCGCGCTGGCCCAGAATGCCAACGAGAATGAGGAAGAGGTCGGCAAGCTGATCCGGCGCGCGGCGCTGGCCAATGTCGCCCTGGAAGACGCCCGCACTGCAGGCAATGGCTCGGGCATGGTTGACGCCCTCTCGGAGCTGCTGGATGCCGAGCAGCTCTTGTCGCGCGAGCTTCGCTTTGTCGTGCGGTTCGTAAAGCTCGACGATGTGCGTGAGGCCGCCAGTCTTGCAGAGGGCGATGTGGTCTTGTTGCAAAGGATTGCCGAAATCCTGCCGAATTCGACCCGTGGGGCGTCCGGTGGATCGCGAAGCGACCCGGTCTTTGTGGCCTCGGACGCAGCCGCCGAGAAGACTATTCGCTTCAAGGGCAATGACATTGCCCTCGTCTACATCCGCAACGCACATCCCGGTGGCCTCAAACTCTCGGTTTATCCGCATGGGAAAACCCAGTCGGTTTGCACAAGCGTCGTCTCGAGGGGCTGGCCGGTCTGCGCGTTCACGCCAGACGAAGAGGGCGACTTCCAGATACGGCTTGAATCCTTGAACGGACAGGCCCAAGACGTTCTGCTCATGGTGAATTAGGGGGCGGACATGACACAACGTGGCTGGATGGTTGTGGGGGCACTGGTCGGACTGATCTGGCTTCTGCCGGGATGTGCCACGGCGCCGGCACCGGATGCGGCGGCCCGCACCGAAGCGCTGATTGCAGCTGTGGAGTCCGGCGAGGCAGAACTTGAGGATTTTGGGCCCGAGCCCTTTGTCGCGCTGATGGACGAGTTGCTGGCCGCGCCGGCCACTGTTCGCAATGGCATGGCTAAAGCGGCCCTGATCCCGAACATCGGTGACCTTGTCGATCCGGAAACGGCGACTGTCCTGCTCGCATCGCTGCGCACGGATACAGAGGCCCTCGACGATCCTTCACTGGATCTCCTCCTTGCGGTGACGGAAAGTGAACTCGCCGCCCAGCGCCAGAATTACGACAACGCCGCGACCCAGCGACAGGGTATCGAAGATGGGCTGGCGACAGGCGTTTGCGACGTGCCGAACGACGCGTTCAAGCTTTGGTGCATGCGGGCCCACTTGTCGTCGGCGGTTCTCTCACAGGCGCTGGGGGACCTGCCGGCCGCACGGGAGTCTTTCCAGGCTTCCGAAACCCATCACCGGCCCGGCTATCTCCAGAGCGAGTATTATCTCCTTCTGACCGGTGCCGGCGATGCCATGCTGGATTTCCAGATGGGCAATGCCCAGCGCTCGGCCGATCGTATGGTTGAGGTTTCAAAACGCGCCGAGAAGTTGCCGCCAGGCTCTTTCAACAGCGTTCTTTACAGCAACACGGCCTACATCCTCCACCATATGGGACGCATGGAAGAGTCGGCCTATTGGACGCAGAAATTCCTCGAGACCTGCCTCGGCCCCCTGCCACCCGCCGACTGCGAAAGCGGCCGGCTGCTGATGCTGCGCGCCATGCAGCTCAAGGCCGATGGCGAACAGTACAGGGCGATCGCCTCTCTGTCGCGCCTGCACGATCACCTCGTCTCCACCGGGCAGGGCGACACGTCCTTTGCGCACAATGTCCGCTCGGTGATTGCCACCACCTTCCTGGACCTCGGCCAGTACCGCCAGGCCCTGAACTGGTCTGAACTCGGTGAAAAACAGAACTCTGAATTGAAAGGCGTGGACGACGCGTCAAGGGCGGTCTTCGTGATGGCTGCCGCCCAGGCCAGCAGTGCGCTATCGGGCTACGAGGAAGCCGTGGTCGAAAACGCGATCCTCATGATGGATGATTATCTCGCCAGCGACCCCTTGCCGATCTACCGCTCAAGGGTGTTGGCGACAAAGTCGGCGATCGAGATCAATTTCGCCCAGATCGCTTCGAGGCAGGACTATGCCCAACGCGCGATCCTTTCCGCGCGGGCGTCCGTCGACCAGCTGGAGGATGCAACGCTGACACTGACCCAGGCGGCCCGGGCAACAGAGGCAAGGGGCCGCTTTCTGCTCGGCGAGCCGGCGGCGGCATTTGACATGATCGACGGCATCATTGCTGCGCCTGCCACACCGCTCAACGCCATCAATGCGGCGATCATGGGAACCGAATTGTCCGCCTCATCGGGGGACTGGTCCCGGTTTGCCAAGTATGAGACGATCCTGACAGATGTGCTGACGCTGCCGGGGTTCCTTCCAATCGTGAACCGGACCGATCCGGGTTTCGTGAAACGCTCGCGGCAGTTCAGCTTCCTCCGCCTGAAGCGAGATGCCGCCAAGGGCGGGGACCCGGCTGAGGCCTATGAGCGGGCCCAGTCGGTGTTCCTCAATTCAGGAGGCGACACGCTGCAGCTGTCGCTGTTGGCCCAGGGCGACCCTGAATTGGACGCACAATTGCGTGAGATCGAGGCGCTGGCTTCGCGGCGAGCAGACCTCCTGGGCGATGAGACTGGCCAGTCTGCCAGCGCCGAGGGGCGTGTCGCTTTGGCGTCGGAACTCACCAATATTGACAGCCGTCTTCTGGAACTTGAGGCCAGCATTTTCCAGTCGCGTCCGCAATTTGCCACGCTGGGTCTCCAGCAGGCGGTCACGGCGAGCGAAACTGCAGGTGCGCTGAGGGACGGTGAGGCGTTTCTCCAGATCGCTTCGGGTGGTGACCTCACCCATGTCTTCCTCGTTCTGCCAGACGGGCATGTCAGCTGGCACCGCGTCGATATCAGCTATGCGAAGCTGTGTGGCTTGGTGGACCGTGTGCGCCGTCATCTCGATCCCGTCGGGCGGCCGGTCTGCCCCAACAGGGCGATGGCCGATACCGGGACGGTCCACTTCGATGAAGCCGC
>CAZVES010000135.1:0-6326 GCA_964625835.1 uncultured Hyphomonadaceae bacterium | reverse complement strand
TCCATGTGAGCGCAGCGATACGGGAACCAGAAAAAAACAGCCCCGAGCCTGCCCCTTGGCAGCTCTGCGAAGCGGGGAGCCAGACCCCAACCTGCGCGCGCCTACGGCTTCTGTTGTGCGGCGGGGAAGACGCCAAGGATCTTCAGGCTGGCGGAGAAGAAACCCAGTTCCTCAAGGGCCAGCTGCACCGGACGTTCATCGGGATGGCCGTCAATCTCGGCATAGAACTGCGAGGCCTGGAACGCCCCGTCGAGCTGGTAGCTCTCCAGCTTCGTCATGTTGACGCCATTGGTGGCAAAGCCGCCCAGCGTCTTGTACAGCGCGGCGGGAATGTTGCGCACCTGGAAGAGAAACGCGGTTTTCACCGGGCCGCCTGCCGGCTCGACCTCGGCGGGCTCGCGCGCCATGATCACGAACCGGGTCGTGTTGTGGCGGGCATCCTCAATGTCCTCACTGAGGATTTCCAGGCCGTAGACCTCTGCCGCCAGGCGCGGCGCAATGGCGGCCATCGAAGGCTCGCCCGCCTCGGCCACCTCGCGCGCGGCGCCGGCCGTGTCGGCGGCGGTCACCGGCTCGATGCCGCGCTCGCGCAGGAAACGCCGGCACTGGCCCAGCGCCATGATGTGCGAGCGCGCGGACTTCACATCGTCCAGCGCGGTGCCAGGCAGGGCCATCAGCTGGAACCGGATCGGCAGGTAGTGCTCGCCGACAATATGAAGCTTCGTACCCGGCAGCAGGTAATGGATGTCGCCGACCCGCCCGGCAATCGTGTTGTCAACCGGGATCATGGAAAGCTCGGCCGAGCCGCCCTCCACTGCCGCCATAACATCCTCGAATGTGCGACACGGCATCGGCGAAAGCCCCGGAAAGGCTTCCTGGCAGGCGATGTGGGAGTTGGCGCCAGGCTCTCCCTGGTAAGCGATAGAAGTCGGCATATCATCCTTTGGTGACAGTGCGTCACCGCGTCAGTTGTGGAGGCTTCCTTAGCGTGTCACCTAGCCTCCACCAAGACCTCACTGATCTGGATAGGAATTATGGGTGGTTTGAGCATTAACACGATTTTCGGCTGTCTCCTGGCCGTTCTCCTAGTCATCCTGGGCCTGCACAATCTCTCGCACGCCCTGTTTGCAGCCGAGACGCCCCATTATGATGACAACCATGGCGGCGAGGCCGTGTCTCTGAACGAAAAGATTGCCGCCAGCTACGCCTATTTCGTGGAGATTGAGGACGCAGGCGGCGCAGGGAACGATGAGCCCGAGCCTGTCTTCGACCTCGGACTCGCCCTGGCCAATGCGGATCCGGCCCGCGGCGAAAGCAGTTTCAAACAGAAGTGCCAGTCCTGCCACGCCATCGAACAGGGCGGTGGCAACGGCATCGGCCCGGCCCTGTGGAACACGGTCGGCGCGCCCAAGGCCGGCCATGACGGTTTCCGCTATTCCTCAGCACTGTCGGGAACGGGCGGCGAGTGGAGCTATGAAAATCTCAATGACTGGCTGAAGAACCCGTCGGGCTATGTCAGCGGCACGTCCATGGCGTTTGCCGGCCTCAACCGGGACTCAGAGCGCGCCAACGTCATCGCCTACATGGCACAGATGAGCGAGAACCCGCCATCCTACCCGGAGCCTGCCGCAGCCGGCACGGGCGAGACCGCGTCGGAGTGATTGCGCAGCCAGCGCGCCTGCGCTTCAGGCGGCCCGGCGCGGCCTTTCGGTTTTCGACTTCGGCGCCTCGCCCTTGCAGATCGGCCGGGCCATGGCCCGCAGGAAGGCGCTGCCAGCCTGGGTCCGCTCGATGAAAACCGATCTCAAATCCTGCTCATCGCTGATCCGGCGGACCAGTTCGAGCGCCTCGAGCTTGTCCAGCGCGCGGGTGACCACAGGCTTCGACAGGTCCAGCCGGGCGGCGAGCCCCCGCACGGTGTGCGGCCCGGCCTCCAGCGCCACCACCATCAGGATCGCAGACTGGCGCGCGGTCAGGTCCGGCGCGTCGCCGGCGACGCTGGCGGCGAAAGCGGTCTTGAGAAACTCCAGCGCTTCACGTTCGGTCACGGCCATCTCAGCTTCCTCCACCAATTGGGAAAAGCCTTTCGTGATTTGCCTGCGATCGCAAGGTCAGGGCGGTCAGGCCCCGTAGCGCGCCTGCAGCATGGCCCAGCTCGCGCGCAGGCCCGTCGCGGCGCCGCCAGCCGGGCGGCCATACTTGCCCTCCCGCCAGGCCCAGATGTCGAAGTGCATCCACCGCGGCGCATCCACGAAATGCGACAGGTAGACGGCCGCCGTGATCGACCCGGCCATGCGGCCGCCTGCATTCGTGATGTCGGCGATGGAACTTGACAGCATGGATGTGTAGGGTCGCCAGAGGGGCATCCGCCAGACCGGGTCACCTGACTGGCCGGACGCCTCGATGAGTTTATCCGACAGGGTTTCATCGTCGGTATAGTAGGGGGCAAGGTCGGGGCCCAGCGCCACGCGCGCCGCACCGGTGAGGGTGGCATAATCGATCAACAGGTCCGGATCACCCTCGCAGGCGCGCGCCAGCGCATCGCAGAGGATCAGGCGGCCCTCGGCATCGGTGTTGTCGATTTCAACCTTCAGGCCCTTGCGGGTCGCCAGAACATCCCCTGGCCGGAACGCGTTTCCCGAGACGGCATTTTCAACGGCAGGCACATAGAGTTTCAGATGAACCGGCAATTGCGCATCCATAACAAGGCGGGCCAGGCCAATGGCATGGGCGGCCCCACCCATATCCTTCTTCATGAGGCGCATATAGTCGCCCGTCTTGATGTTCAGCCCGCCCGTGTCGAAGGCCACGCCCTTGCCGACGATGGCCAGTTCCGGATGGGCCGGATCGCCCCAGGTCAGTTCCATCATGCGCGGCGCGCTCGCCGCCGCGCGCCCCACGACGTGCACCATGGGATAGTTCCGGTCGAGCAGGGCATCACCGATCACGGTTTCCAGGGTCGCGCCGGTCTCCTCCGCAAGGGCGGACAGGACCGCCTGTATCCCGTCCGGGCCCATATCTTCGGCCGGCGTGTTGACCATGTCGCGCACCAGGCGCACCGCGACGGCCTCACGGTCCAGGGCGTCGGCATCTTCGCCCGCAGGCAGGACCAGTCGCGGGGGCGGCGTGGTTTCGCTGAGGTATTTTTCAAATCGATACGCGCCGTCATGCCAGCCCGCGGCGACCCAGGAAAAGGGATAGTCCTCCGGGCATCGCTCCACGGCATAGTCCCCCCCCGGCAGGCGAGCCGAAAGGGCCGCAACCGCCAGCCCGTCACGCCCCTCGCCCAGCCCGAACAGGACATCGCCAAGGCCGCCATCCTCGCGCGGGGCGATCACGCACTGACCCGCACGTCCCGTGAAGCCGGAGACTTCTGCAAACCGCCCCAGCGCCCCGCCCGGAGCGGCGTTGCTCCAGTCGGCCGTCGTGAAGAGGTGGATGCGGGCGGGCGCATCCGGCGAGGCGGTAAAGGCAGGGTCCATGGAAGCGGTCTCGTATCGTGATCTGGAAAAGTTAAGGGATCGGCGCACCGCGTTAACCGGTCATTGACACCGCGCAGCGCAAATCTGGAAATTGAGAATGAACGCGAGGAGACGCGCAATGTCCAGTGTCCGCACCGTCACACTGTCTCTTGCCACCGCACTGGCCCTGGCGCTCTCAGGCTGTGCCACTGACGGGGACGCGGATCTGCCCACCCGCGCAGAGCCCACCGCCGAAATCGACCCGCAGCTCATCCCGGCAACGCCGGAAGAGCGCGAGATCGCGAGCCGGATGCCGCCCCTGGAAAAGGCCAATTTCTGGGCGCTCGAATATGCAAAGACACCCAGGAACCTGGCCACCGCCCTGTCATTTGCCAAAGCGCTGGCTGGAATCGGCAGCCATGAACGAGCCGTACAGGTCCTGACCGAGACCGAAGTGATCCACCCCACCTCGGCAGAGGTCAAACGGCTGAAGGCGCGCAGCCTCACCGCACAGGAAGAGTTCGTCGACGCACGCCGGGCCTTGCAGGCCGCCGCCATGCTGGCGCCTGGCAATGCCGATGTGCTGGCCGCGCTCGGCCTCGCCAATGACCGCCTGGGTGATCACGCCACGGCCCAGGTGGCTTACCGCCAGGCCCTTGAGATCGAGCCGGACAGGGTTGCCACCCTTTCCAATTTCGGGCTGTCGCTGGCTCTGACCGGCGACCTCGACGCCGCCGAGACCCACCTGACGCGCGCCGTCGAGCTTGCCGGCTCCAACACGAATGTGCGCCAGAACCTTGCCCTCGTCCTTGGCCTTCAGGGCCGGTATGACGAGATGATGGAAGCGGCCGGTGACGCGCCGGAAGAAACCATGCGTCGCAATGCGGAGATGTTGCGCGCGCTGCGCGGCGAGCCCGCTGCAGACGATGCCCGGCCGGACACCTCCGACGTGCCCGAAAGCGGGGCAGAGGCGCAGGCCGAGGCCTCGAAAAGCGCCCTGCCCCTGCGGCGCGACCAGACCACGGGCTGATCCTTCAAAGCGGCCTCCCAAGCTGCCATGACAAAACCCGCCACGGGCAACATGGCGGGTTTTCTATTTTCGCGGGCCGGAACGGGCAGGACCCTTTTGCGGTCCGGCTTACATTTCCTGGAACTTGATATAGGCCGGTCCAAGCACCACCACGAAGAGCACGGGCAGGAAGAACACGATCATCGGAACGGTCAGTTTCGCCGGCAGGGCTGCGGCCTTCTTCTCGGCTTCAGACATGCGCATGTCCCGGTTTTCCTTGGCCATGACGCGCAGGGCATCGCCAAGCGGGGTGCCGTAACGCTCGCCCTGGACCAATGCCATGCAGACAGATTTCACGCCCTCATGGCCGGTGCGTCTTGCCAGGTTTTCATAGGCCATTCTTCGCTCTGGCAGGTAGGACAGTTCGGCCGTGGTCAGGGTCAGCTCCTCGGCCAGTTCTGCGGAGGCCGATCCGATCTCGGCACCGACTTTGGCAAAGGCCATCTCGATGGACATGCCCGACTCAACGCAGATCAGCATCATGTCAAGGGCATCGGGAAAGGCCTTCATGATGGATTTCTGGCGCTTCTGTTTCAGGTTGCCGACATAGAGCGACGGCGAATAGAAACCCGCTGCTGCGCCGAAAATGATCGCGCCATATTTCTGGATCGGGGCCAGTCCGAGGTCGTTGACGAAGAAAATATAGAAGAACGTGGCGATCGCGCCGACAAAAGGCATTGAGAATCGGAAGAAGTAGAAGGTGGTAATCGGCTTGGGACCACGGAAACCGGCCTGGGCGAGCTTTTCCTCCACATTGGGGTCTTCCAGCAGCGTGGCCAGATTGAGCTTCTTGGTGACATCGGCCATCGCGCCCTTGGCCTCGCGGCGGATGGACTTGCCCTCCTCAAGCTGGGCGCGCGACTGGCGGCGCAGGCGCTCGCGCTGCTCGGTCACCGCCTTCAGGCGCGTTTCCAGCTTGTCGCCCTTCAGGAGCGGCATGGTCAGGGAAAGGATCGTTGCGAACATGGCCGCGGCCGCAAGGATGGAAGCGAGCGTCGGCGTATTGAGATATGTGCTGGCGAAGTCTTCCATTGCGGCGCGCTCCTTAGATCTCGAAGTTGATCATGTTGCGCATCACCATGATGCCACAGAACATCCAGAAGCCGCCGCCAGCGAGAAGCGTGTGGCCTGTGGGGGTCGTGAACAGTTCCATCACATAGTCGGGGGTCGTCATGTAAACCATGCCGCCCACCGCGAAGGGCAGCGAGCCGATGATCATGCCAGAGGCCTTGGCCTCCGATGACATGGCCTTGATCTTCTCGCGCATCATCCTGCGTGCGCGGATGATGCTGGAGAGGTTGCCGAGCGCTTCGGACAAGTTGCCGCCCGACTTGGACTGGATGTTGAGCACGATCACGAAGAAGTTCACTTCCGGCAGGGGCACGCGGCGGTAGAACTTTGACAACGCCTGTTCGACCGTGTTGCCCATGCGGATGTTGTCGGCAAGCTGCTGGAACTCTGTGGACAGGGGGTCTGGGCTTTCCCGGGCAATGATCTGAAGACACTCATTGAGCGGCAGACCGGACTTCACACCGCGTACGATGATGTCGATGGCATCGGCGAACTGGGCCGTCATCTTCTTGCTGCGCCTTGACGCCAGCATGCCGAGCAGGAAACGGGGCAGACCGAAAAAGCCACCAAAGCCCGCCGCGATCACGACCGCGATCTGTGACCTGAACTCGATCCCGGCCACAGTGAGTCCATCGGCACCGGACAGGTAAGCCAGCGTTGCAGCGGTCAGACCAAGAACGACAGAAACAATCCAGAAGGTGGAGACCGGAATATCAAGGCCCGCC
>CAZVES010000134.1:0-6426 GCA_964625835.1 uncultured Hyphomonadaceae bacterium | reverse complement strand
TGCTTGTAATAGGGCTCGTGGAAGCCTTCGGGGAAGTATTCCAGGAAGGCATCGAGGCCATCGGTGTCGCCGAACTGGAGGCTGTCGGCGATGATGAACAGCCCGCCGGGCTTCAGGACGCGGGCGGCTTCCCTGATCGCGGCCTCGCGGATCTTCACTGGCAGTTCGTGGAACAGGTAGACCGACACGATCATGTCGAGACTGTCATCCTCCAGCGGCAGGCTCTCGGCCGCCCCCTCCATCACGTCCACTTGCGGCCAGGGCGTCAGCAGGTCGCGCGCGCGGGCGGCATAATTGGGCGACAGGTCGATCGCGCTGGCCTGCAGTTTCGGGAAGGTGCGCAATATCTGCCGGGTGAACCGGCCCGTGCCGCAGGCCAGGTCCAGCAGGCGCACCTCGCGCTGGTCGCGGCCTTTCAGTTCACGCGCGATCTCCGCGAGGGCGGCCCGGCGCATGGCGTCTGCCGCGCCGGTGAACAGCGCCTCGACCTGGTGGTCATAGATGTCCGCGCTCTCATCGGAGAGCCAGCCATCGGTCTGGTAGTGGAAATTCTGGCGGTAATAGGCGGGGAAGCGGTCGGTGTCCGCGCCGGGGCCGTCCTCGCGCACTTCGGTGCCATTGCGCTCCAGCCGCCGCCGGTCCACCTCGCGCACATCGCGAAGGAAGTCCCGCGAGCGGCGCAGGGCTTTTGCGAGGTCAGAGAGGCGCACATCATTCGGCGCAGGATAGAGCCCGGCCTCGATATTAGCCCGGTCTTTCGCCCAGAGCCGGAAAAATGCCTTGCGCAGGGCTGCCGGGTCTGGCTTGCCGGTGCTTGGCGTGAAGGGCGCCTCGCCGGGGCGGTTGAACCCGGCAGACTGGCGGCGCGCGGCGGCATATTGCGCACCGTAAAAGGCTGAGCGGAGGCCTTGGGCGGCGGCATAGCGCGCCCGGCCGATCTGTGTGGTGGCAGTGTCGATGATACCCATGACACTAAAATGGGGCGCAGGCGCGCGTGTGTCGAGGGCAAATTCACTCGCGCGCTTCAAGCTTCCCGGGAAGCCCAGACCAGCCGTTCGGCATTGCCATCCCCGCCCAGGATCGGGCTGTCGGCCCAGGCGTGGAGCGTGCACCCCTGCCCGGCGAGCCAGTCGTCAAACCGCGCCTCGGCTTCGGCCACCGCCTGCCCTTCGCGCACGATCCCGCCCCTGCCGACATTGGCCTTTCCGACCTGGAATTGCGGCTTGAACAGGAGGGCAAGGTCGCAGCGCTTTCCAACTCCCACCATGGAAAGGACCGGCCCAAGCAGCTTTTCAAGGGCGATGAAGCTCGCATCGCAGACCAAAATGTCCGGCGCGCCGACCTCTTGCGGCGTCAGGGCGCGCGCATCGGTCTGCTCCAGGTTCGTCACGCGCGGGTCGCCGGCCACCTTGGGGTGAAGCTGGCCCGTGCCGACATCCACGGCGATGACATGGGCCGCGCCGCGCTCCAAGAGGACCTGAGTGAATCCGCCTGTGGACGCCCCAATATCGAGACAAATCGCATTTTCGACGCAGATTTCGCCCCAGAGGTCCAGCGCATGCGCCAGTTTCAGGCCCGCCCGCGAGACGTAAGGGTGGGCCGCCTCGGCGGTGATCTCCGCGCCCGTGTCCAGCATCTGGGAGGGTTTCGCCACGACCGCGCCGCCTGCCGTCACACCGCCAGCCTCTATGGCTGCGCGCGCCGCCGACCGACTTTCGAAAAAGCCGCGGGCAACCAGCAATCTATCCGCGCGTTCACGTTCCATGGGCGCAATCTAGATATCGCTTCAAACCGCGCTAGTCCCTCGGCTCGCGAGCTTCATCTACCGGAGCCTTCCCCGTGCCATTGCGTCTTGCTGCCCTTTCGCTTTCCATCTGCGTCTTTGCGGACTGTACGAACCGGTTGGTCCCGAGATGGGCGACCTGCCCAACCTCTATGCCCATACCAATGGTTCGGCAGGCATGGAGTTCTTTTCAGACCTCTTCTCCCTCAATGACCTGCGCGATGACGACGGCGCGGCGCTGATCATGCACCAGAATCGCGACGACCATATCAGCCAGCCCATGGGTGGTGTGGGTCCACGCGTCGGATGCGCCGTGCTGGAGTAGTTCATCGCACAAGCGACACTGGCAGCTTTTGCAGGCCGCGAATGCCGTAGCGTCCGACCCATGGCATCTCCATGAGGTCGCCAGCGGGGCCCAATGCCGGCCAGCGTTCGAAAAGTGCGCGGAGTGCCACCCCGCCTTCCAGCCGCGCAAGGTGCAGGCCAAGGCAGATGTGCGGCCCGCTACCAAAGGTCATGTGACGGTTCGGACTGCGCGACAGGTCGAGCGTGAACGGGTCATCGAACACGTCGCCGTCCATGTTCGCGGCGGCGAGATAGCCCATGATGCGGTCTCCGCGCCTGAGACTGACGCCGGCCAGTTCGGTGTCCTGGCGCACATGGCGCGGCGTGGTCGAACGCACCGGGCCACAATAGCGCAGCAGTTCTTCAACCGCCTGCGCCGTGGTGACGTCTGAAGACATGAACTGGTCCCTGGCCCTGCGGTCTCCCAGCAGGGTCCACACGGCGCTGGAGATGAAGTGGGTGGTGGTTTCATGGCCCGCGATGAAGAGCATGAAAACCATCGACAGCAACTCGTCATCGGTGAGGGGCTCACCGTCGCTGGCGCAGTGTATCAACTCCGAAATCAGGCCTTTTCGCGGGGTTTTGCGCACGGTTTCAAAGTCCTCGCGCAGGTAGCGTATGACCCGCCCCAGTGTTGGCCAGAGCTGAACGAGGCCGCGGACATCCCCGGCGCTGGCGAATGTGCTCATCCAGCGGACAAACCGATCGCGGTCTTCACGCGGTAAGCCCAGCAACTCGCAGATCACAATCAGGGGAAGTGGCCGGGCCAGACCGGAAACCAGGTCGGCTCCCGGCTGGCCTTCCATCGCATCGAGGAGGACACGGGTCTCCTCTTCGATCATGGGTGCCAGCGCGTCGATCCTGGGCTTCAGGAATGGCGCGTCGACAGTCTGGCGCAGACGCCTGTGCTCAGGGTCGTCATGGCCCAGCATGTTGTTGGCCAGTATCCGGATGCGTTTCGGCAGGAAGGGCAGTCCCATCTGATTGCGTTTTCCGGCGTTGCGCCCATCGACGCAGAAGCAATCTTCATCCTTGAGCAGTGAGCGCACGGCCAGGTGGCTCACCGCCATGAATGTCTGCCCGACGATCGGCACATTGACCCGCGTGACCGGCCCTTCACCCAGCATGGCCCGAAGTGTTGCGAATGGCGCGCGTTTGTAGGCGTCTCCGTGAAGTTTGATTGTCGCCATCGCAATTCATACCCTATCTTAATCGAAAGGGAGTATAAGCCGCGCATGGCGGCGCAAAGAGGAAACAGCAGCGATGGCTTTTCTGACAGAACTTCGGTCGAACTGGACAACGGTGACGGGCCTTCGCCGGACCCTCAAACTGATTGAACCGCTCACACCGGATTCAGAGCAGCTGGTGCCCGATGACATCGAGGACGTTGTCGACAGGTATGCCAAGAATGTGGCGATCCGCTACCATGATGACATCTGGACCTATGGCGAGATGGATACCTACGCCAACAAGGTCGCCCATTGGGCGCTGGCCCAGGGCCTTGTGGCGGGCGACTGTGTGGCGCTTTTCATGGAGAACCGCGCCGAATACGTGCCGATCTGGTTTGGCCTTTCAAAGGTCGGTGTCGTTTCGGCCCTGATCAACAACAATCTCAGCGGAGATGCGCTGGCCCACTGCGTCAACATCTCCGGGGCGGGGCATGTGATCTACGGCGCTGATCAGGATGGGGCGATCGACAGTGTCGAGGGCAAGCTGGAAGGAGACCCGCAATTGTGGACCCTTGGCGGCAAGACCTCCAATTCGCGCGCAGATTATGCCGCAGCGCTTGAAGGCGAGCCGACCGACCGGCCGGACCGCGCGCATCGCGCCGACCTGCGGGGCAAGGACCTTGCGCTGTACGTGTATACGTCAGGGACCACAGGACTGCCCAAGGCCGCGCGCCTGACCCATCTGCGCGTGCAGGGCATGATGCGCAGCTTCATTGCGCCGTGCCGCTTTGGCCCCAAGGACCGGATATACATCACGCTCCCGCTCTACCATGGCACGGGCGGCATTTGCGGGGTCGGCGCAGCCCTGAACACAGGCGCGTCGATGATTATCCGCGAAAAGTTCTCCGCATCGCAATTCTGGGATGATGCAGTGAAGTACCAGGCCACCGCATTTACCTATATCGGCGAGCTTTGCCGTTATCTGCTCAATACGCCTGAACACCCCTTGGAGCGCAGCCACCGAATTCGCACGGGCTTCGGCAATGGATTGCGGCCTGAGATCTGGGAGAAATTCTTCAATCGGTTCGACATCCCCCATCTTGCTGAATTCTATGGCTCGACCGAAGGAAATGTCTCCTTTGTGAATTTTGACGGCAAGGTTGGCGCCGTTGGCAAGATTCCGCCCATCGTGGCCAATAAATTCGACCACATCGCCTTCGTGAAGTTCGATGTCGAGACCGAAACGCCCGTGCGCGGACATGACGGCTTCTGTGTTCCTTGTGACGATGACGAAGCCGGCGAGGCGATTGGCCGGATCGGCGATGAAGCCCGCGGCCGGTTTGAAGGCTACAACGACCCCGAAGCGACCCAGAAGAAGATCCTCCATGACGTTTTCCAGAAAGGCGATATGTGGTTCCGCACCGGCGATCTCATGCGAAAGGACGCCCAGGGTTATGTTTATTTCGTCGATCGTATCGGCGACACCTTCCGCTGGAAGGGAGAGAATGTGTCCACCAACGAAGTGGCGGAGGTCGTCAGCCAGTTCGACGGGGTCGAGACAGCAAATGTCTATGGAGTCCCGGTTGAGGGCATGGACGGAAAGGCCGGCATGGCCGCCGTCACGGGTGCCGAAGACCTCGATATGGATGCGCTTTATGCCTTCCTGGCCAGGGAACTGCCCGGCTATGCCGTGCCGCTGTTCATCCGCCGCCAGCCCGAAGCGGAGACCACGGGAACCTTCAAGTATCGCAAGGTTGATCTCGTAAAGGAGGGATTTGACCCTTCCGAAATCGATGATCCCATCTGGTTTGCCGATCCGGATGCGGGAACTTACAAGCCGCTGACGCCAGAGGCCTATGGTGCCGTGATTTCTGGCGAGTACAAGTTCTGATCTGAGGCTTGGGTAGGGGTCGTTTCAGGGCGCGTTGCCCTTCCAGTCGACAATCCAGTCGATCTGGTCTTCCTCAAGCACCGTGTCTTCGCACTTTGTCCGCCCCATGATGGAGTGGCCTTCGCGGTGAATCCGCTCACGGTCGCCGCACACAAGGTGGTGCCAGTCCGGCAGGTCGCGGCCCTCGGAAACGAGGCGGTAGGCGCAGGTGCGCGGCATCCACTTGATCTGCTCGATTTTCTTCGGCGTCAGCTGGACGCAGTCGGGCACCCTGGCCTTGCGATTGGCGTAGTCGCTGCACTGGCAGGTCTTCGCATCGAGCAGGCGGCAATGCAGGCGCGTATAGGCGATCTCGCCGGTGTCCTCGTCCTCGAGCTTGAGCAGGCAGCACTTCGCACAGCCATCGCACAGGCTCTCCCATTCCGGGCGGGTCATCTCGCCAAGGCGCTTTGTCTTCCAGAAAGGTTCAGCGCCCATGGAATGTTATCCCCGTAACCAACCGGCAGGAATGGCTCTCGCGCCTTTCGCAGGTGTTGCGACCGTCTGGCATGTCGCCGATCCTAAACCGGAAATCCGAGCTGTGACAGAACAGATGGGATCTTCTTCTTCAGGCCGAAGAAGCCAGCCCTTGTATAAGTCCAATACGCAGCGTCCCAGTCGCGCTGGAGATAGGCGAGGCCTATGTCGTGCGTTTGCAGCGCGCTGCGTAGGGCATCAAGCCGAGGGCGGACCCAGCCCGTGGGCGCAAGGCCGGTGACAACGACCGGCGCGCCGCTGGCCTTCGCCCAGTCCACCGCGCGCTCGATGAACGTCTCGTCTCCCTCCAGCCGCATCGCTTCCACGCCATGGGCATTGCTCGCCCGCGCCAAGGCATCCTCCATGGTGCCTTCGGTGAAGGCCTTCGCTACAGCGCCTGCCCCGCCGGGGGAGCGATCATCAGCAAAGGTGACACCGGCGAGCGCCTTCACCGTCGCCCCGGCCGGGCGCAGCGTCTCGCCATTCATGTCTTCTTCGGTGAGCAGCATGGCGACATCGCCGATGGGCCAGGCATCCCCGCCGAGCAGCATTCCTGTGGACGGATTGGGAAAACCGTCCAAAGGCGGGGCCTCACTGGCGAGGCCTTTCGGATCGAACCGGCCATCGGTGTATTTTCGGATGTTGGAGGGCCGCGCGAGATAGGTCTTGCCCGGTGTGTGGAGCCCGGCGACCCAGCGCCAGCTGCACGTGTTGGAGGCCGC
>CAZVES010000133.1:0-6691 GCA_964625835.1 uncultured Hyphomonadaceae bacterium | reverse complement strand
GCAAACACGCCAAGGCCGACAAAGGCGGCGAGCGTTGCGCCCGTGAGGAGCCACTGGACCATGGAAAACCTTCGCGTCTGGCTCAATCGCCGTGCGCGGTGAGCCCATGGGGCGTCTTCGCCCAGAAATGGGGGGTGTGCAACCAGCCATAAACCGCCCGCACCGCGGCCAGCGTGTGCAGGGGCCAGTAAAGCGGCAAGGTCAGGGCGCCCCACCATCGGGCCATGCCCCTCGGGCCCGGCGCGACCAGCAAGGCCAGGGCATTGATGCCGTAACCGGCCAGTAAAAGCGCCAGGCCCGGCCAGGGCAGGCTGGCACCAAATCCGATGACCCAGACCAGCAGGAGCAGGCAGAGCGGACCATGGACGAGGGCCGCCAGACAGGTGCCCAGAAGCATCACCTGCAACATGGCGAAACCGGCCAGTCCGGTTTCGCGTGCGCACCGCCCCGGATGGCGCATCATGACACACCATGTCTGCAGGAAGCCCTTCAGCCAGCGCGACCGCTGGGCCGTCCAGATGCCCAGTGTCTCCGGCGCTTCTTCAAATGTGGGCAGGCCGATCACGCCGCTGCGCCAGCCCCTTCGTGCGAGGCGCACACCGAGATCGGCGTCCTCGGTCACGTTCCAGGCGTCCCAACCGCCAACGCCGCGCAGGGCACTCATCCGGAAATGGTTGCTGGTGCCGCCGAGCAGGATCGGCAGGCCCAATCGTGACAGCGCCGGAAGCAGGAGGCCGAACTGCACCGCATATTCGAGCGCCCAGTGCAGGGCGAGCCAGGACTGGCCATGATTGTAGGCCGCCAGCGGTGCCTGGACACAGGCCAGCTCCGGGCCGCCGCCGGAAAAGGCCGCATATGCGGCCATGAGCTGGCGTGGATGCGGGCGGTCTTCGGCGTCATAGATACAGGCCATCGTCCCCCGCGCATATTGCAGCCCATAATTCAGCGCCCGGGGCTTGGTCTGCGGCGTGCCCGGCGGCACCACAAGGGTGCGCGTCCCGGCGGGCCAGTTGGCCCGGTCCACGGCCGTGGCGGTCTCGGTGTCGCCCTCCTCCAGGAGAAGGATCAGGTCCAGGCGGCCGGCCGGCCATTCAAGGCGCGACAGGGCGCGGGCCAGCCCGGCAACGGCCCTGGCTTCCTTGTAGAGGGGCACCAGCACCGTGTAGACCGGAAGTGAGATCCCCTTTGGCGGCTCGGCCCGGGCAGGCCCCGGAAAACCGGGCGTGGTGGCGACGAGGAACAGGACAATGCGCGATGCCACCAGCACGCCGAACACGCAGAAACCCAGCGTCATCAGGACAACGAGCCCCAGCCCCGGCTGCAGCGCCATGAAGCCGGCCAGCAGGCCGAACACGCCGGCCCATCGCGGCGCGACGGACGGGAACCTGGCAGAGCAGGAGGAAAGGTCTGGCGAGGCGAGGTCCAGGCGCAGGCTGGCCTGCAGGCCGCAATAATCAAACAGGACTGGCGAAGGTGTGCGGGCCCCGGGTGCGGCGGGGACCCTCGCCTCTCTCGCGAATGACCTGCCCTTTGGATTGAATGCGACCGAATTCCCCAACATGCCCTATCAGGCACGGCAAGAATTCCACAATCCAGCAACCCATAGTGGAATCGTTACTTTCCGGCATCGAACAATGTCTGAGCCAGCGCGTTTCCGCTTCGCCATGCCTGTTCACATTGGCCACCGAGGTGCCAGTCTCCGCAGGTGCCTAGACCCAGCGCCGGATCGAACTGGCAGGGCGCACCAACGGGCACCTCGGCTTGTGCGTAGCGCCAGCGATGGGCGGCGACATGGACAGGCGCCTGGCCCGGCACAATGGATTGAAAAGCCCGGGCCAGCGCCGTGGCCACCGCGTCTGCGTCATCTTCCAGGTGGGCGCGCGACCATGCGGGCGTGGCCTGCACGACCCAGGTCTCGGCGGGGCCGCGGCCGGGCTTTGAGGGCCCGCGGGCCATCCATCCGATCGGGCCATCGCCCGTCAGGCGCGCCCCGTCGAACCCGGCATCGCGGGTCGTCGCAAAAGCCAGCATGCCCGTCCAGGAGGGCGCCGAGACGACGGCCTTTGCGCGCGCCGCCATGTCCGACGCGACCGGCGCCAGCAAGGGCCCCGCCTGCTCGGCCGGGATCGCCAGCAAAACGGCCTCGAACTCGCCTTTTTGAGGGGGGTCTCCCTCGAATTCGAGCCGCCAGGCACCGGGGCGCCCCTGCAGGGCGATGACCCGCGCAGACCAGTCCACCGCGAATGGCGCTGCGAGGTATCTGACCAGGGCGTTCATGGACGGCACACCGACCCAGCGGGTTTTCTCCGCCAGCGGGCGGGTCGCCCCGCCCGGCCCGATCTCAATAAAGCGGCCTTCCCATGGGGCCAGGACGCCCTCCTGCGCCCAGGCGCGCAACTGGGCTGCGAAGTCCTCACCGTCTGCGGAAATGTATTGTGCGCCATGGTCGAAGCGCAGCTCGCCGAGTGGGGTCTGGGCGCGGCGCGTGCTCATCCGCCCGCCCGGACCCCGGCCCTTATCGAACACGGCCACATCTATTCCTTGGTGGCGAAGCGCATGGGCGCACGTCAGTCCGGCGAGCCCTGCCCCGATGATGGCAATGGTCATGGCGGTGTTCCCTCTTCAAGTGGACCCTAAATAGGCTTCAGTCAGCGCGCGTCGATCCCGGCAGTCCCCGGGCACAAAACGCCACAGCATCGGGAAGGACACCCCATGGCAAAGGGACGCAACAAGGGCAAACCCGTCTCAAAGGCGGCCCTGCCGCAGAAGACCTGCCCGGTCTGCGCGCGCCCCTTCACCTGGCGCAAGAAGTGGGAACGCGTCTGGGACGACGTGAAATACTGCTCAGAGCGGTGCCGGCGAAGCGCCGGGCGAGGGTAAATCCACACCGGCTGGCCCGGCTCTGGAGCAGATATCGAAAAACAATAAAATGTATGCTCCTGATTTTTCTGAGGTTTCAATGTTTTTCGATATGGTATTATTGTTTTTCAATATGTACTTCATTAGATTGAGGGCGTCGGTGGGATTGGCCCGGCGACACAACCCCAAAGGCCAGAGCGCCAGACAACAGCAGGAAGGACCTCAATCCGATGACCGCCATCGTTCGCACCACAGACACCGCCCCTATCGCCCCTCGGGGTGTTGTCGCACGGGATGCCCAGAGCCGCTTTCTGCGCTGGCGCCTGCCTCACCCGGTGGCCGCCAATGAGGACACCGAGGCGCCCGCCCGCCCCTCGGTCCTGGTGGCCCGCCGCACCCGCCAGCGTCGCCGGATGAACCGCAGCTGAAATCTGGCCCGGCCCGCCCGCGCCCACCTCTCACGGGCGGGGGTTTCACACCAGAAAAGGAAACACGACCATGCCCGCCCTCAAATCCATCACCCTCGCCACCGCCGCCCTCGGCCTCGCCGCCAGCGCCCACGCCGCCGGCGACTTTGCCTTCCAGTACACCTTCGACCGCAAGGCCCTGGCCACACCGGCCGGTGCTGAAAAGGTCCTGTCAGACCTTGAAGAGCGCATCGCGGACGAATGCCGCTTCAGCCGGGTCACCGAGCGGATCACCTTCGCCAGGGCGGTGACGGAGAACTGCGTGGCCGAAAGCCTCGAAGACACCGTCAACGCGATCAACGCGCCCCACCTCGACGCCGCCTATGAGCGCCGCCAGGCATCTCGCTCCTGATCGCCCATTCTACGCAGATGCCCTTATTTCACTGGCCTCAAGGGGGTGCTTAATTCGCGCCTGACAGGGGCGGTGGCCTCCCTCCCAGGCTTCGCTCACACCGCCTCTCCTGGCCGCTTCGTTCTTCACGGCGAAGCGGCCCTTGTCGTTCTGGCCGGAACCTTTCAGGGATCAGGCACGTTGCGGATGTCCTTTGGACGGATCACGTCCACCAGCCGGAACGCGGCCGGGTGGAAGCCGACCTCGTCTCCGGCCTCGAACAGGGCCGCCGCACCTGTGGGAAACTTTTCAAAAAGCCTGGCGAGGGTGAAATCATCACTGGCCCCGCCATTGCGCGCAAGAAGGCAGGCAAATTCGTGAATGCCTGGATTGTGGCCAATCATCAGCAGCGTGCCGGGCCATTCACGTGCCGAGACCGCGCCGTCCAGCGTGGCGGGGGCGGCGAGATAGAGATCATCCTCATAGATCGCCGCCAACGCGCCAAAGCCCTCGCTGGCATAGCGCCAGGTCTCACGCGCGCGCCGGGCTGTGGACACCAGCGCATGGTGGGGCCGCCAGCCCCGCCCGTCCAGGTGCGCGCCCATGGCGCGGGCATCGGCGATCCCGTTTTCGAGCAGGGCGCGGCCATGGTCATCAATACCCTCATGCCACGCTTCGGTCTTGGCATGGCGCATGAGAATCAGCCGGTTCATGGGGCTCCCGCGGGCTTGCTGCTTAGAAATTCTGATACAGCGCTTCAGCGCCGCCACCATTGCACCCCGCTGTGAAGGCACCATTCTTCATAACGGAAACATTGCCCCGGAGACAAGAAGATGAGCTTACTACTCGGCGACACCGCACCGGATTTCGAGGCCGACACGACCCAGGGCCCGATCCGCTTCCACGATTGGGCTGGCGATGACTGGGTGGTGTTCTTCTCCCACCCGGCCGATTTCACCCCGGTCTGCACCACCGAGCTCGGCTACACCGCGAAGCTGAAGGACCCGCTCGCCGCGCGCGGGGCCAAGGCGATTGTCGTCTCTGTTGACAGCGTGGAGGATCACAAGGCGTGGATTTCCGACATCGAGGAGACCCAGGGCTGCGAGGTCGGGTTTCCGATCATCGCCGACACCGACAAGACGGTCGCCACGCTCTACAACATGATCCACCCGAATGCGGACCCGAAAGTCACCGTGCGCGCGGTCTATGTGATCGACCCGAACAAGAAGATCCGCGCCTCGATCATCTATCCGCCGAGCGCCGGGCGCAATTTCGACGAGGTGCTGCGCCTGCTCGATAGCCTGCAACTCACCGATGGCTACAAGGTGGCGACCCCGGTGAACTGGCAGGACGGCGAAGACGTGATCATCGTGCCCAGCGTGACCGACCCCGAAGAGATCAAGCGCCTCTTCCCCAAGGGCCACACCGAGATCAAGCCCTACCTGCGCACC
The DNA here is from genome assembly GCA_964625835.1 of uncultured Hyphomonadaceae bacterium. Taxonomy (GTDB): domain Bacteria; phylum Pseudomonadota; class Alphaproteobacteria; order Caulobacterales; family Hyphomonadaceae; genus UBA5336. Next base: position 1,583 of record CAZVES010000133.1, on the reverse strand, counting down.
ACCCCCCAACCCAACAAATAGGCGCGCGCCACCCCCGCGATACCAAACCCCGGGCCAGAGGCGCGGGGTTTGCCGCGCGAGCCCACTCACCGCAGCGCAAGAGGCCGGGTTCGGACCCTTGCGGGCGTCCGCACCCGTGACCGGAACGTCCCGAGTGGAGACGTCAGCGCCGAACGAAATGACTTTATCAAACCCGCCTGAACCGATCAAACCGGTTCCGGCGACGTCTTGAAGTAGCGAAACGTGTTCTTGCTCGTCAGCAGATCCTGCGAAGCCAAGCAGGGCGCTTCAGGCGGTTTTCCCCTGACAGGACCATTGAGCGGGTAGGGACTGCGGCACAAATGTGTGCGTGCAAACCCCGAGTACGATTGACGCAAGCCCTGCCGCTGCGAAAAGCAGCCTGTTCAAAAGCACCCTGAATTCTCCCTTCCCCGACTTGGGCAACAGCTAAACGTAGCCTTGGTTTGAGACGTAGGATCGCATTGCATTGATCCGATTGGCGTCGGATGGGTGGGTCGACATGAACTCGGCCGGTTTTGATCCCGCGTTCTGGGTCATGTTATCCCAGAAGCGTATGGCCTCACCCGCGCGATAGTTGGCGCCCACCATGAAGTCCGCACCCAAGCGATCGGCCTCGTATTCATGCTTGCGCGAGTAAGGCAGGATAACGCCGAACGTAACGCCGGCGCCAAGGACACCCGCGATCAATCTTCGATTCTCAACTTCGCCGGCTTCGAGTGCAACATTGGCAAGGGCAAGGCCGCCAGCGGCAGCCATCTGCTGGGAGTAGCGCTCGGCTGCGTGCCTGCCGACAACGTGGCCCGCTTCATGGCCCATGACGGTGGCGATTTGGTCATCATTATCCATGATGTCGAGAAGTCCTTTATGGAAGCCGACCTTACCGCCGGGCATGACCCAGGCGTTGATAGTATCGTCCTCAAACACCGCGAACTCCCAATTGTTCCGCGTCAGATTTTGCCCGGGAAAGCGCTGGTCGGCAGCCTGCACGATTCGGTCCCCGACACGCTCAACGCGCCGTAGGAGTGCCGGATCCGACGTCTGCCGGTTCTCCTGCAAGGCTTGAGTCCAGGATTGTGCCGCCAATTGCGAAAGCTGTTCGTCCGAAACCAGCAAAAGCTGCGATCGACCAAGGGCTTCATTCGTTGTGCAGCCAGAAACGGAGGCACTACCGAAAGCCACCACCGAACCCGCCGCCAGACCGGTAATCAGCTCCCTTCGTGACATGGTGACCGTTGGCCGATTGCTGGTGTTTTCCATCGACTGGCTCCCTCAAAGCATTCTCTGCAAGAACTCTAGCAGAGGCGATTGGATGGTCTAAGGCCGCTGTTGCACCGCAACCCATCACCCAAACACTACAAGTTTTACGTGACAAATTCTTATCTTCAACGTTCAGCGTCATGCTATGTTATGAGGCGTGCGTCCACACTCCAGTCGCACTTTTGGCACGTCAGTCACTCTTGAGGTCGCCCGAATGGCATCTGTATTTTCGATCAGTTTCGCCTTCCCGTCACAGTCCTCTCCAGTTTCCTGGGTGCCGGAAAGACCACGCTTCCTAACCGGGT
>CAZVES010000132.1:0-6744 GCA_964625835.1 uncultured Hyphomonadaceae bacterium | reverse complement strand
ATGTCCCAGATTCTCGGCTTCCTGATTGTTTGCATCCTGATCGGCATTGGTCTCATTGCCACGGGGGCGGAGGGTGTCCTCAAGGCGCTGCCATTCGAGCTATCCCTGATTGGCGGTGCGGCGCTGGGCACACTGTTGATCGGAAACGCGCCCGATGTGACGCGCGGCGCCCTTGCCGGACTGTTGCGCGCCATTCGCGGCTCGCGCTGGCAGTCCCCAGACTATGCCGCGCTGCTTGGCTTGCTCAGCGAGTTGTGCCGACGCGTCAGCCGCGGCGGGCATGTTGCCGTGGAGGCCGATGTGGAGGCGCCAGAGGACTCCGACCTTTTCAGGGCCGCCGGGCAATTGCACCAGGACACGGCCGCGCGCGACTTGGTCTGCAATGCCCTGCGCCTGAGCGGCATCGACCCGGCGAACCCGGCGCGCGTACGCGAGCAGATGGACGCGGCCATCGAACAGGCCATTGCACGGCGCATGCGCAGCGTTGCGGCGCTTCAGACCATGGCCGACGCCCTGCCGGCCCTTGGGATCGTGGCTGCCGTGCTGGGCATTATCAAGACGATGACCGCCATCGACGCCCCCTCCGCAACGGTTGGCGCGATGGTGGCCAGCGCCTTGCTTGGCACATTTCTTGGCGTCTTTCTCTCCTATGGGCTTGTGGGGCCACTCGCCAACCGTTTTGGCCAGGTCGTGGAGGAAGAGTCCGCCGCGCTGGAGGTGATCCGCGCACACCTCCTGCAATACCTATCCGGGGCTTCGCCGCAGGCCAGCATGGATGTGGCGCGCGCCTTCATACCGGCCCATGTGCAGCCGGACATGGCGTCGCTGGACATGGCCGCCGAGCGGTTTCGCTTTGCGCCCGCGCGCGCGGCCTGAGCCCTAACAGATCACAAACGCATTGTCTGGAAATGGGCACGCCGGGTGAAGCCGATTGCAAGCTGGATGAGCTACGAAGGGCGGTATGGAAATCGGCCGAGCGGCCAGCAAGATAATAGAGGGTGATCGGCTGTGGGTACGGATCTTGGGCACGAAATCGAGCGCAGCTACTGGCTTCATGGAACGGCCGAGAGGGTGGCGACGGGACTGACAGGCCTGATTGCCGTTCTGATCGCCGTGCGCACGGCCGCCTGGGCTCCGGGCGAGGAGGTCTTTGCGCTGCAGAACGAACTGATGCGGATGTCGGCTTTCGGATCGCTCACGGTCTGGGCGGCGCTGACAATCGGCATCAGCCGGCGCGGCGCAGCGGCGATGCTGGTGCTTGTTTTTGCAAGCTTCCTCGAAATGATCATCCTGACACCCAGTGAGGAGACGCTCAGAACGCTTGCATCGGGGGCTTCCGGCATCGTCCTGGCCTTCCTTGGACTGCAATTCTACTGGTACAGGGTCTCCTTCGGCCGGCGTATTCTGACCTGATATCGCGCTCGCGGGCTTGATTGGCCTGCCGGGCAGTGCATAGGTGCGGGTTGATTGCTGACCGGCCCCATGCGCGCCGGCTGTCCAATACGGAGATCCGCGCATGTCTCGCTTTGACGACCTTCTCGAAACGGTGGAGACATATCAGTCGCTGGCCGCCGAAAACTACGACCGCATCCGCCGCCTTGCGGAGGAGCTTCGCCAAGGCCTTTGCGACTATCTCGGCGCGCGTGATGGCCTGTGCGTTCACCTTGTGCCACCGGCGGGGCCGTTCGAGCCTCGCCCCTATGGTGACAAGGCTTTCTCGATTGCACCGCGAGGTTTCCGACCGCTGGGGCCTGTGCAATTCGGCGTGGCAATCCGTGTCACGAAGGGCACGGACTGGCTGCGCCTGGCCCTTGAGTGCCGCAAGACCGGGGATATTTTCCGTGTGATCATGGAAGGCGGGAAGGAATACAAGTTCGAGCTGCCATTGGCTGACAATGATCCCGAGCCCTTTTATGAGGAAATCTTCAGCCATGTGCGCGGGTGGTTTCAGGATCGTATCGACCGTTACAGCGAAGGTGGTTTCGGCACGCGTGAGATCGGCTTCGATTTTGCCGATGGCCATGAGGACGTGAAGGTCTGAGGCGCGCCCTGCGTCTTTCACCTGAGGTAAGGGCTATTGGACTTTAACTTCTTTCCGATTTTCCTGGCAGGCAGCCAGCAATCGCTGATCTTTTCGGTGGCGATGATCGGTGCGTTGGGACTGGGTGCCCAGTGGATCGCCTGGCGGCTGCAAGCGCCGGCTATCGTCCTGATGTCGCTGGCCGGGCTTATTGTCGGTCCGCTCTGGGCCACAACCCTCGGCAATGGCAACAGTCCCCTTTTCATCGGGACCGAAGGCGCGCTGCTCGATCCCAGTGCGGAGTTCAATGAACTGCTCCGGCCGATCATCTCCCTGGCCGTTGCGGTGATCCTGTTCGAGGGCGGGCTGGTCCTGCGCTTCGAGCACCTGCGAGATGCCGGCGCAGCCGTGCGGCGCATGGTGTTTGTCGGCGGTCCGCTGGCCTGGGGCCTCGGATCGCTTGCCGCCCATTATGCCGGCGGGCTCGACTGGGCCTCCTCGATCGTGTTCGCCGGTGTGATGGTGGTGACCGGACCGACCGTCATCATACCGCTCCTGCGCCAGTCTAAGATCAGTGGCCGCACGGGCGCAGCTCTGCGCTGGGAGGGAATTGTCAATGATCCGGTCGGCGCGCTTTTCGCCGTGGCGGCCTATGAAATCGTGAGGGTGGCCTCACAGGGTGACAGCACGATCGGGATCGCAGCCTGGGTGGTGTTTGCAGCCGCCGTCGGCATCGGCCTTGGCATGGCGTTCGGCTATGTGATTGTGCGGTTGTTCCAGGCCGGATTGACGCCGGAATACCTGAAGGCGCCGATCATTTTTGCTTCGATCATACTTTGCTACGCGCTGGCCGAGATGCTTGAAAAGGAAATCGGCCTCGTGGCCGTGACCGCCTATGGCATGTTCCTTGGCAATTCAAAGCTGGCCGGACTGGCGGAACTGAGGAAGTTCAAGGAGGATATCGCGGTTCTCCTCGTGTCGGGCGTGTTCATCATCCTGACGGCCGACCTGACACCGGAACTGATCGAGCAGGCCCTGCAGCCGCAGACCTTCCTTTTCCTGGCAGCGATGCTGTTCATTGTCCGGCCGCTATCTGTCTGGATTTCGACCTATGGGACCCTCACGCGGAACGAGGCGCTCCTGCTCGGCTGGATCGCGCCGCGCGGGATCGTCGCCGTGGCCGTTTCGGGCCTGTTCGGCAGCCTGCTGGTGGACCTGAACCGGAACTCGACATTCGATATCTATGGTGCCGAACAGATCACCCCCTTGGCTTTTGCCATGGTGTTTTCAACGGTGGTGCTACACGGCTTCACGATCGGGCCACTGGCCAAGTTCCTCGGCCTTGCCCGAAAGGAAAGGCCCGGTGTGCTGGTGGTGGGTGCCACGCCCTGGAGCGTTGACCTGGCTGGCACGCTCAAGGAAGCTGGTGTGGAGTCGATCGTGGCCGACACGAACTGGCGACGCCTGCGGCCTGCGCGCGAGAAGGGGCTGGAGACCTTCTTCGGCGAGGTGCTGTCTGAGGATGCCGAGGTTCGCCTTGATCACAATGGTTTCGAGACGGCCCTCGCTCTGTCAGCGAACGAACCCTACAACGCTCTGGTTTCCAGCCATTTCGCCCCTGAACTGGGGCGCCACAAGGTCTTCAGGCTGTCGGTCCAGGAGAGTGAGGATGAAGACCCGCGCAGCATCGGCGCCAACACGGGCGGCCGTATCCTGATCAAGCGCGGTCGCGGTTATGACCAGCTGATCCGCGACCACTATCGCGGCTGGACCTTCTCGAAGACCAAGCTGACCGAGAAATACACGCTTGGGAACCTGCGGGCAGACCGTCCGAAGGCAGACCTGATCGCTGAAATCCGGCCCGATGGCAGTTTCACATTCCTAGGCGCTGGCGGTGAGCCGCGCGGCGGTGAAGGCGCGACGATCATCACCTTCGGCCCGCCGGAAGTGACCGAGATTGGCCAGAAGGCCGCCGAGGGCGAAGCAGGACCCGGTCAGGCGCCCATGGCGACCTGACCGGGCAAAAAGGACACTGGCTTACTCGTCGTCGATTTCATCGTAGAAGAAATCGCCCCAGAGGGCCTTGCGACCCTGGCGGGTGGCTTCAACGACAATCACGATAACGGCCACGGCCAGGACAAGCACAGCTGTTTCTGTCTGGCTTGCCCAGTTTATCATCGCTTCAACCATCACCACGCCTCGGTCTCGCTTGCCTTGTGTGCGAACACCATGCCCCGGCAGGGGTTAACCGGACCTCACAAGGGTGGGGTCATTTGGTGGCAGTGTGTTGCCAGCCGTGCCGTATGTATTAACCCCCAGGTCCGGGCGCGGCAAATGCAGGTAAACGCTCCATGGCAAATTCACATTTTGCCCTGACTGTCCTAGACATCGCACCATGACAGGAACACGCCGCGCCACTGCAACGGCCCGCGCCTGGCAACGCATGTTGTCGGGCCGGCGCCTGGACCTGCTGGACCCTTCGCCGCTGGATGTGGAGATCGAGGACATCGCCCATGGTCTGGCACGTGTCGCTCGCTGGAACGGCCAGACTACCGGCGATTACGCTTTCTCGGTTGCGCAGCATTCTCTGGTGGTTGAAACGCTCGTGAGAAACCTGAAACCCTCGACACCGCCCGACATGCAGCTGGCGGCGCTCGTCCATGACGCGCCCGAATATGTGGTGGGTGACATGATCTCACCCTTCAAGGCCGTGCTCGGGGGGGACTACAAGGAGGTGGAGGCGCGGCTGACCCGGGCGATCCATCTTCGGTTCGGATTGCCGGCCGAGTTGCCCGGCAGGGTGAAGAAACTGATCAAAAAGGCAGACCTGATGTCGGCCTGGCTCGAAGCCATGCAGTTGGCCGGGTTTTCGCGCGAGGAATCGGACCGTTTCTTCATTGCGCCCCCCGATGGGTGTCACCTGTCGCTTGAGCCGCTTGCGCCCGGTGATGCACAGACCGCCTTTCTGGAACGCTTTAAGGCCATCATGTCAGAGATTGATGCCGGACGGGGCGTCGCGTGACGGCCGACCTGGTGATCGGCCTGTCTGCCGTCATCGTTGCGGCCGACGGACAGTCGCCGCGGGTTCTCGTCACGCGCGGGCGTGGTGGCAGCCCGGCCCTGCCATTCGGCCCGTTTGACCCGGTTGGCCACCGGACCTTCGAGTTGGGCCTGCGCGGCTGGGTGCGCGAGCAGACGGGCTTTGACCTTGGCTATGTCGAACAGCTTTACACCTTTGGCGACAAGGGCCGCGAGACGCCGGGCGCCAGGCTCAGCGGCGCGGCACAGACCGCACGGGTGATTTCCGTCAGCTACCTGGCGCTGACCCCGGAGCCGGGCGAGATTGGCGGCGGTTTCGATGCCCGCTGGGGCGACTGGTATACTTTTTTTCCCTGGGAGGATCACAGGGCCGGCCGGCCAGACTTGATTGACGAGACCATTGGCCCGGCACTCAAGACCTGGGCGGCCGGCCATTCGGGCCGCCTCGACAGGGCCAGCGTCGCTTTCGGCCTTGGCGGATCCCATTCCTGGGTCGAAGAACGGGTGCTTGAGCGCTATGAACTGCTCTATGAGGCCGGGCTCGTGCCCGAGTGCGTGCGCGATGCCGGGCTGCCCGCACCGGCCGACACGCTGGGCCTGCCGATGTCTTCAGACCACAGGCGCATTCTGGCCACGGCCATGGGCAGGCTCCGCGGAAAGGTGAAGTATCGCCCCGTGGTGTTCGAACTCATGCCCGACCGGTTCACCCTGTCGGCCCTGCAACAGGTCGTCGAAGCCCTGCTGGGACTGGGCCTGCACAAGCAGAATTTCCGCAGGGCGCTGGAAAAGACGGGCCTTGTTGAAGGCACTGGCGCCATGGAAACTTCAACGGGGGGGCGGCCTGCCGAACTTTACAGGTTCAAGCGCGAACTTGGACGGCGAAAGGAAGTCAGCGGTGTGTCCACCCCGGCTGTGCGCCGGGACGGTTGAAAGAGGCCATGCCTATTCCACGCGCCAGCCATGGTCGGTGCGGCGTGCTTCCAGCGTGATGGTCTCGGCGCTGTTCCATTTGCCACGGGGGGAGGCCTGACCTGAGGGCGTGTGGCGAACCACAAACCGAAGGAGTAGGGCAATCGACGCGATGACCAGTCCGGCCACAGCCGCGGCCACCGTCAGTACACCTGCAAAGATGATCAGCAATCCGGCAATCGCGAACTTCGCCATGAAGGCAAGTCCGGCCCGCAGGTTGGCCATAACCGTCTCTAACAGGTTCTCTGTCGGAAGCTTGGTCTCATTCAGGGTCATAAGCGTCTCCTACCGAAGAGGATGGGGTGGGCGGCCTGCTACGTCAATTGCAAGAACGGGGCAATTTCGTGAATTCGTGTTGAGTGACCGGCTACGCGCGTGCGCGCGCAGGGTGAGGCCGCCGCGCTATCCCATGAGCTGGCCGCGCTCGGCCTTGATCTTCGCATAGGCTGAGGTGATCGCGGCGGCCTTGCGCTGTGCAGCGATCTCGAACTCTCGCGGCGCTCCATTGGTGACGACGCGGTCTGGATGATTGTCGCTCATCAGGCGGCGATAGGCCTGGCGAATCTCTGAGAACTTTGCGTCGTAAGAGACGCCCAGAACATGGTATGGGTCATTGGGTGTGCTGCCGAGATAGCTCGCCTTGATGCGGCGGAAGGTGGCCTCGTCGAAGCCGAACGCGTCAGAGACTGTTTCAAGGTAGTCCAGCTCTTCCTTCT
>CAZVES010000131.1:0-6767 GCA_964625835.1 uncultured Hyphomonadaceae bacterium | reverse complement strand
GCGTGGCCACGGGAAGGGGCGAAAGAGCATCGCGGAGCGCGTCCTCACTGACAATTTGCGGTGATGCCGGGGCCGCCAGCGCCAGTGCCGCCGCCGCGCCCGGCGTCGGGGCCATGGCGATGGAGTGGCTGAAACCGAACCCGGACAGGCGCCGGGAGATGTCTTCGGCCATGGCCCGCTCGCCGCCAAACAAGTGGTCACACCCGGTGGTCTCCAGCCAGATGCCCGTAAGGTCGCCCTGCATCGGGCTGACCAGGGGCGAGTAACGCGTCATCCAGCGCGTCAATGCCAGGTGTGCGGCGCGGTCGCTTTCCCGGTCGATCGGTTCGCTGGCGAGGCCGGGCGCCCGCGCGCAGGCATCCGACAAGGTGAGCCCCGCCTCCACGCCGCGCGCTTGAGCGGCGCCATTGGCCGCCACAATGCGCATTCCACCGGCGCCCGCATCCACCAGTGCGAAGGGGCGCTGGCCCCTAGCCCGCCTGGCGGAGCCCGGCTTCGTGCGAGCCGGCGGTGGCCGGGTCAGGCGGGTGCGGCGCAGCCTGTCCAGCGCCCAGTCGGCCAACCAGATGCAGAGAAAACGTCTCATTGTCGAACTCCATAAGGTAACGCTGCCCCGTCGCGCCGGGAGCCGTGCGCGAGCGCTCCAATTCCGCCTCCCAGCGCGCACGCCCCAGCCCGCGCGGATTGAGCCGGTTGGACGCTGAGGGTCGCGCGGCGACGCGCCAGCGCCCGGCGGCCGCCGTGGCTCCCTCCCGGGTGTGGGGCATGAGCAGGATGACGGGCGTGCCGCGTGCCTGGCTGACCAGGGTCAGGCGGCGGCTGGACGTGAAATCCAGGTCGCGGCATTCGGCCACGACACAGGCGACGGCCGAGGACATCACGGCCTCCTCGCAGGCCCAGAGCAATTCGGCCGGTTTGCGCACCGCAATGTCGAGGCACCGCCCCGGCAAGACACCGAACCCGGCCAGCCCGTGCCCGTGGACCGCACCGTGGGACAGGGCCTCCCGCGCCAGGCGAATCCAGGCGACCGCGCCGTCAAGGCCAGCGAACTGTCCCGCGGCCAGTGCAAAACCGGCCGCTACAGGTCCATCGCCATGGCGGCGTGCACAAACTTCGTGAACCCCCGCCTTGGCCAGCCCGTATGGAAACCCGGCGCCACTGTCCGCAGCGCCGCGCCCAACCTTGGAAAAATCTACTAATTTCAATGCTGAACGGTCCATAAGCACCTCTTTGTTCGTATTATGTTCCATACATCGGAGGAGTCAAGACTCTGAAATCCGGGCCCCGGGGCACCACTTATCCGACCGGGTTTGCCGCGGGTCTAAACTGCGGGGCATGAACTTGCTGCGCGATCCCTATGCCCATGTGCATCCGCTCTACTGGCCCATTCTGTGGTGCAGCCTGCGCGCCTTTGTGGCCTGGAGCAGCCGGATGATCGAAGAGGGACACGGCTTTGCCGGCCTCAGCATCGAGATCACCTGGTATGGCGTCATCCGCGTGCGCGCGCTCGACCTGTCGCACACGCGTGCCGATTTCAATCGTCACATGATGGGAGAGCGCCGCAAGAATGGTCGCGACCTCCTTGCCCGGGCGACGGCGAAGGTGGGATGGCTCCTGGGCCAGGCCGCTGCTGGCGAAGGCTTCGGCAAGGGTGATGCCGCGGGCGGACACCGCCCGGCGCGCATTCTGGCGCTGGGCTCGTCCGCCCTGCCGGAAACGGGTGCCAACCGGCCAGCGGGCGCGGCTTCAGGTCCTGCCGCACATCCCGCCACAGGTCCCCCGCGCCTCTCCGCGCTGTCTCCAGTTTCAACCGTCTTGCTCTGAAAACGACCGTTTTCGGAGGCCCTGGCGCAGGGCTTGACGGCCGCACTTGATTTCCGCCCCGGCCCAGCCGATTTCTAAAGCATGGCCGTCGATCTCTACCACAACCGCGTGCTCGAACTGGCGAGCGATATCCCCCGCCTGGGACGGCTCGAGAACCCGGAGGGCAGCGCGCTGAAGGTCTCCCGCATCTGCGGCTCCACGGTGCATGTGGATGTGCGCCTCACCCCGGATGGCGCGGCAATCGAAGCGATTGCGGTCGATCCGAAGGCCTGCGCCCTGGGCCAGGCGGCCACCGCCATACTGTCCGGCCAGGCCGTGGGCGCCTCGCCCGGCGAGATCACCGCCGCGCGCGACGCCCTGAAAGCCATGCTGAAAGAGGGGGCGGCCCCACCCGATGGCCGCTTCTGGGAGCTGCGCCACCTGGCCGGCGTGGCGGACTACCCGCCGCGCCACACCTCGACGCTGCTGGCCTTCGACGCTGCGGTGGCCGCCCTCGAACAGGCGCTCGCGGCGCGCGCTACCACCTGAAATAGATAAAGAAAAACACCATGAGCAGCCAGAAGGGCGCCATGGTGCCGATGCCCACGAAAAGCCCATGGGGCTGAAGTTTCCCGTCTCCGGCATGCTTGGGGAAAAACCTGTACTGCTGTTCAAGCCGGCCAGAGCGCGCGCGCAACCGGTTCTTCATTGCCTCGGCAAGTTCGACGGGTTGGGGCTGCTGGTTGATCCGCCGGATGATCCGGTCTCGGACAATGTCACTGGCGATACCCGTTCCGATGTTGGCGAGCACAAGGAGCAGGAGCGCGCCGAGGATGAAAAGAATGACCTCGCGCCGACGCGTATTGGTCTCCGTGACAAAGGGCAGAAGCTCGATCAGGTCGAGCGTGGCGCTGCGGATGAAACCGATCTGGGGAAGGATGGAGGCGATGAGGAAGGCGGGAATGAAGGTGATCATAACGGACATCAGTGAGCCCGCCGCATGCCAACGCGAGAGATGCCCGATGGCCTGGCGCAGGCTCTTCTCATCGATTGGGTGCTTCGGGGCAGGGGTGTCAGTCATGCATGGCCATCTTGATCGGCATTGATACTGTGTTACGCACACTTATGTGCGGCGCGGAAACTCCAAATCAAAATTCCGAGCGCGGAAAACCCGCCCGGGGGGTGTCTGTTCTGCTCGCGGTGTACAAGGCCACACTGTCTCCGCTGTTCTTTGCGCTCGGCGCACGCTGCCGCTATGTGCCCCCATGCAGTGAATATGCCGCCATGGCCGCCAGCCGCTACGGCGTCTGGGGCGGGGCCTGGATGGCGCTTGCACGCCTGGCGAGGTGCCATCCCCTTGGCGGTCCCGGGGGACTTGACCCCGTTCCGGCCGAGCGCCCCGGCGCGCGATGGTACATGCCCTGGCGCTATGGTGTCTGGCGCCACCTATCCGACGGGGGAGACAGCTAGCCTATACTCTACCCGTGACCCGCCGCACACATATGTCGGATGCGCGCGGCGGGCGGGCAGGAAACGGGCGCAATGGCTTACCGACCAAACCTGTAGCGCGCTCCAACGGAGAACAGGTTTTGCTGGTTTTCGATGTCGAGCGTGCCCGGGAAAAGGTCGTTGGTCACTTCGATGTCGTCGCTGGCGCGGTAGGCATACTCGCCGAACACGTCCCAGTTCTCGCTCGCCTGGAAGCTGACACCGGCCTTGATCTGGTAAGCGAACTTCGTTTCACCGTCATCGATGATGCCGACACCCGACGGTGCGTACTCCACATTCACATCGAGAAAACCAATGCCTGCGCCGACATAGGGCACAAAATCGCCGCTGCGGTTAAAGTCGTAATAGGCGTTCAGGAAGACGCCTGCGCTGGTCAGCTCGCCCTGTCCGTCGGCCACAAGGTCGGCAATGGTCACGCCAAGGGGATCGGGCGCGCCGGCAAGGGCCGCAGCATCGAGCGCGCCAATGTCGCCGCCGCCAAGTGTCACGTCGGAATGGGTGTCGACGTCGGATCGGGTGTAAACGATCTCAACCCCGGAGCGCAGGGCCCCGTCATAGTCGAGGCCAAACTCGCCTGCGACGGCAAGGCCGGTCTCGAATTCGGTTTGCCAGCCATAGGGCGTGCCCTCATCGACAGCGAGGGTCGACCCGTCGCCGAGATTGCCTGTGGTGAAAGCCCCGGTCTGTCCGGCATTGTCACTGTCAGCCTGTGCGTTCACGCCGATCGAGCCACTCACATACCAGTCTTGCGCATTCGCAGCGCCGCAGATCATGAGGGCTGCTCCCATGGCAGCGATCCATTTTCCTGGGGTCATCGTCAGTCTCCTTCTTCCTGTCACCATGTTTTGTGTCGCACGCGAAGGCGGGTGCGTGCCCAGCTCTGCGGTGCGGGGCTGTTTTAATTTATCCTATCGCAAACAGAATACACAATTATGTGATCGAAAGCCCAGCCCGGTGCGCGCGCCATGGGGCCACCGATGGGGAATCAGACAGGGCTTGCGCGGGTGCGGTCTCGGATGCGTCCGCGCGGTCTTACAGACCGCTCCAGGACCGGTACCATTCCACAACTTTCGGCAGGCCGTCTTCAATCGACACACAGGGGGCAAAACCGTAGTCGCGCTGGATTGCCGAAATGTCGGCGCAGGTGCGCGGCACGTCGCCGGGCGGCATGGGCTCGAAGTTCAGTTCGGCTTTCCGGCCAATCGCGGTCTCGAGCACGGAAATCATGTCGAGCAGTTTTTCCGGTGTGTTGTTGCCGAGATTGTAGATCCGGTGCGGGCGCCCCGCATCGGGAAAGCTTGGCGTCTGTTCAACGGTCGAGACAATCCCGGAGACGATGTCATCGACATAGGTGAAGTCGCGCAGCATGTTGCCATTGTTGAAGACCCGGATCGGCTCACCCTTCAGGATGCTTTCGGTGAACATCCAGTAGGCCATGTCGGGCCGGCCCCAGGGGCCATAAACGGTGAACAGGCGCAGCCCCAGCTGGCGCAGGCCATAGAGGTGGGCATAGGTGCCCGAGATCAGTTCATCGGCCCGCTTTGTGGCCGCGTAGAGGGAGTTGGGCAGGTCAACCGTATCATCCTCGCGAAATGGAGTTTCGGCGCGCTTGCCATAGACGGAACTGGAGGAGGCATAGACAAGGTGGGAGAAATCCTCGCCCAGGCTGCGGCAGGCCTCGAGCACCGCAGTGTGGCCAATCACGTTGGACTGGAGGTATTCAAACGGGGCGCTGAGCGAGTGGCGCACACCCGCCTGGGCGGCCAGGTGCACCACCACATCCGGGCGAAACGCATCGAAGAGCGCGTCAAGGGCGGCCCGGTCGGTCAGGTCAATCTCATGGATCGTCGCCTGGCCAGCCAGGTTTTCCTGGCGCGCCCTCTTCAGCCTGGCATCATAATAGGTGTTGAAATTGTCGAGCCCGCAAACCGTGTGGCCACGACCGGCCAGCGCCAGGGCCGTGTGCATGCCGACAAATCCGGCCGCGCCGGTGACCAGGACCCGTTTTGGGGAAAACTCGCGCGCGTGTGTCATGACCTTTTCCGAGGCGGGACCGCGCCCAGTTCTGTCTTTCCCCCATTTCGCGAAGGGGCAATTCCGACACTGCTATGGGCAACGGGCGCGATTGTCGACCCGCCGGGGCCCGGCAAACTGCCATTGAACCGGCTGGCGACTTGCATAAAACCGGGCGTGCCCCTAGCAAGCCAAGTCCACGCGAGGAGGGACATCACATGGTCAAGACCGTACTCGTCACGGGCGGCGCCGGTTATGTGGGCAGTCATTGCTGCAAGACGTTTTCAGACGCAGGCTGGAATGTCGTGACCTTTGACAATCTTTCGCGTGGATGGCGCGATATGGTGCGCTATGGTGACTTCATTGAGGGTGACATCCTTGATCGCGGCGCACTGGACCGGGCCCTGGCGGACGTGAAACCCGACAGCGTCGCGCACTTCGCCGCCTTCAGCTATGTTGGCGAAAGCGTCAGCCATCCCGGAATGTATTACCGGAACAACACGCTGGGGACCGTCAACATCCTGGATGCCATGCTGGATGCCGGCGTCGACAAGCTGATCTTCTCATCGACCTGCGCCACCTATGGAATCCCCGACAAGATGCCCATGGACGAAACCACGCCGCAGAGCCCGATCAATCCCTATGGCTGGTCAAAGCTTTTCGTGGAAAGGATCCTGGACGATTACGACCGCGCCCATGGCCTGAAGTCGGTCAAGCTGCGCTATTTCAATGCGGCCGGTGCCGATTTTGACAGTGAGATCGGAGAGCGACACGAGCCCGAAACCCATCTGATCCCACTGGCGCTGCAGGGGCAATTGAAAGACGGCTTCGACCTGACCGTCTTCGGTAATGACTTTGACACGCGCGACGGCACCTGCGTACGGGACTATATTCATGTCATGGATCTCGCCGACGCCCACTTGCGCGCCCTGGATCATCTCCAGTCCGGCGGCGCCAGTGAGGTCTTCAATCTGGGAACCGGCACCGGGACAACGGTGATGGAGATCGTCGAGGCCGTCGAGCGCGTCACCGGTGCGCCTGTCAACCGAACCGTCGGACCACGCCGGGAGGGCGACCCGCCAGCCCTTGTGGCCAGCGCCGATAAGGCCCGCGCCGTGCTGGGATGGGAGCCGCGCCACTCCGACATTGACACGATCATTCGCACCGCCTGGAACTGGCACCAGAAGGAAGCCAACAGCCTGGGCGGTTAGTCAGGAACGCCTCTTTCTCTTTCCACGGCGCATGTGCATCACGCTCGGGGCCGAAAAGGCCTATGATGTGGAGGGCTTTGTCGGCCAATTGCGTGCGCGCAAAGTGAGCCCGCACACTGCCAGCAACACACGCCTTCAGACAGGCCACTGCCTCGGGCGCAACCGCCCAGACCAGCAAGCCGGAAGGCTGGCCTTCGACCGTCAACCAATGCCAAAACCCAAAATCGCCGG
>CAZVES010000130.1:0-6771 GCA_964625835.1 uncultured Hyphomonadaceae bacterium | reverse complement strand
TCGCGCGCCTTCATTCCGCCGATCGAGGGGCTTCACGAGGTTGATTACCTGACCAATGAAACGATCTTCTCGATCCCGGAGCAGCCCGAACACCTTGTGATCCTTGGCGGTGGCCCCATCGGCATGGAGATGGCCCAGGCCTTCAACCGGCTCGGCTCCCGGGTGACCCTGGTCGAGATGGGCAAAGTGCTCGGCCGTTCCGACCCGGCCCATGCGCAGATCGCTGCCGACACGCTGCGTGAGGAGGGCGTTACCATCCTGGAAGGCCACAAGGCCGCGAAGGTGGAGAAGACCGATGAGGGCATCCGCCTGACGACGCAAAGCGATGAGGGCGGCCAGTCCATAGAAGGCAGCCACATCCTCGTCGCCCTTGGCCGCCGCGCCGTGCTCGATGGCCTCGACCTGGAAAAGGGCGGGGTCGACCATGACGGCCGCACCGTGACCGTGAAGGACACGCTCCGCTCGCCATCCAATGGCCGCGTCTGGGCGCTCGGCGATGTAGCGGGCGAAGGCCAGTTCACCCACCTTGCCGGCTGGCATGCCTCGGTGTTCGTGCGCCGAGCGCTCTTCAAGTCACCCAGTTCGAAGGCGTCCAGCCTGCCGCTTCCCGCCGTGACCTATACCTCGCCGGAAGTGGCGCAGATTGGCCTAACCGAAGCCGAGGCCCGCGACCAGCATGGCGACGAGATCAAGGCGCCATCCTTCCCATTCCACGAGAATGACCGTGCCATCGCAGAAGGACACACGAGGGGCGAGGCCAAGCTCATCGTGCGCAAGGGAAAGCTGCTCGGCGCATCCATTGTTGGCGACGGAGCAGGGGACATTCTGCAACTTGTCAGCGTGGCCATGTCGAACGGCCTGAAGGTCCGCGACCTGACCAACTTCATTTCGCCTTATCCGACCCGCGCGGAAGTGGTGAAACGAGCCGCCTCGTCCTACTTTGCCGAGACCGTGTTCGGGCCCGGCGCGAAGCGACTTGTCGGCTTGCTCCAGAAGATACCCTAGCGTAACGCTTGGGCCGTGATGTCGGCTGAACGATCAAAGACTGCTACAGGGAGCGGCGGCGGGGGCAGGGTCGGCTGGCAACACAGTTTGTCTGTCCGCCTCTTCTGGCTGACGATTTCGGTTGTCCTGCTGGTCGAACTGATCGTTTTCATTCCCAGCGCGGCCGGCTTTCGCATGAGCTGGCTGGAAGATCGCGCCCAGGCCGCACGGATCGCGTCCCTCGCGGTCGAAGCTGCGCCATCGCGCGATGTCTCCATGGAACTCTCAGGCAGCCTGCAGGAGACAGCGGAAATCCTCGGCCTAGCCGAGATAGATGACGACATGCGGTTCCAGATCCTGCCGCCTGCGCGCCCGATACCCCAACCTGTCGTTCCGGTGGATTTGCGCCAGGGTGGCATGTTTTCGGGCATGGCCGATGCCATCGGCGTTCTCTTCGCGCCGGAGGGACGCACGCTGCTGATTATAGATGTGGGCGTTGAGGATGACCGGGTGATCGAGGTGCTCGTGCCCGAGAAGCCGCTGCAGGAAGCGCTCTGGGCGTTCGGCTGGCGGATCCTCCTTATCTCCTTGCTGATTTCGCTTGCAGCAGGTGGGCTGGTCTTTGCTGTCCTGTTCTTCTTCCTAGTCCGGCCCATGCGGCGCGTGACCCGGTCGGTGGAGCAGTTTCGCGATGATCCGGGTGCCTGGACGCGGCGCCTTGCGCCCACCCGCCGCCGCGACGAGATCGGCCGGGCACAGAATGCGCTTTCGGACATGGAAACGGCGGTGTCGGAGAGTTTTCGCCAGCGCGAACGTCTCGCGGAGCTTGGCGAGGCCGTGGCGCGCATCAACCATGATTTACGCGGCTCGCTGGCCTCGGCCCAGCTTGTCTCTGACACGCTGCAACGCTCTGAGGACCCGCGTGTGAAACGGGCGGCACCGCGCCTGGAGAGGGCCCTCGAGCGGGCCATCTCGCTGGCCACCCAGACCCTGCAATATGGCAAGGCCAGTGCGCCAAAGGTCGACCGCCAGCCCTGCCATCTCGCCATAATCCTCGAAGAAGCGGCCCAGGAAGCGCTGGTCAAGAGCGATGATATCGGCTGGTCCAACGAGGTGGACTCCCGTCTCACCGTCCTCGCCGACCCTGATCACCTGCACAGGATCTCCACCAACATCATTCGCAATGCCGCGGAAGCCATGTCCAATCGCGGCAAGGTCTGCGTGCGGCTTGAAGGCACCTGCCTGCAGTTCCAGGACACAGGTCCCGGCTTGCCGGAGGAGATACAGGCCAGCCTCTTCAAGCCATTCGGCAGCAAGGGAAAGCGCGGCGGCACCGGCCTTGGGCTCGCCATCGCGCGTGACCTTGCCCGCTCCATGGGCGCTGACCTGCGCCTTGGAAAGACGGGCCCGGACGGGACCTGCTTCGAACTGGTTTTCCCGCAAGAGCCTGAGTATGGCAGCGCAGAAGCCGCCCAGTAGCGCTGGCGCCGCCTTGCCGCCCTACGCGCCTCCGCCGGGCCCGGTGCGCATTGTCTGTTCAGGAGCGGGCTGGCTGGTTGCCGAAAAGCCGCCCGGGCTATTGTCCGTGCCGGGGCGTGGACCGGAAAAGGCCGATTGCCTTGTGGCAAGGCTGGAACATCTGGTCGCGGGCGTGCGCATCGTTCACAGGCTGGATATGGAAACGTCCGGGCTAATGGTGTTTGCCCGCAACGCGGAGTTCCAGGCTGCGCTCTCGCGTGCGTTTGCCCAGCGGAGGGTCCACAAGCGCTATGAGGCACTGGTCTGGGGTGAGGTTTGCGGGGAGTCGGGGACGATCGACCTGCCACTGATCGCCGACTGGCCGAACCGGCCCTTGCAGAAGGTCTGCAGGGAAACGGGCAAGCCGAGCCTCACCCACTGGCGGGTGTTGTCTCGGTCAGACGGCTTGACCCGCCTCTCGCTGCGCCCGCGGACGGGCCGGAGTCACCAGCTCAGGGTGCATCTGCATGCGCTGGGGCATCCGATCATTGGAGACAGGCTTTACGGGCCAGGTGCCCAACCGGCCAGTCATCGGCGCATGTGTCTCCATGCCACCCACTTGTGCATCGATCTGCCGGGAGAGAGCGAGACGATCCGGGCTGACAGCCCCGCACCGTTCTGAAGGTGGTGGCCAAGCCATGGCATTGGTGGCAAGGTTTGCAGGTGAGAGACCTCGACGATGGCCAAGATTTTCATTTCCTACAGGCGAAGCGACAGCCACTGGGCGGCCCACGAGATATTCGAGCGGCTGAAAAAGATCGCCCGCAGGTCAAAGGACAAAATCTTCATCGACCTGGAAAGCATCAAGCCGGGCGAGGATTTCGTGAAATCCATCGAGCGCAACGTGAAGACATGCGACGTGCTGGTGGCCGTCATCGGTCCGAACTGGATCAATGCCTCCCATGATGGCGGCGGTCGCCGTCTCGATGATCCCAAGGACATTGTGCGCGCCGAGATCGCCTCAGCCCTGGAAAACGACATCACCGTCGTGCCGGTCCTTCTGGAAGGGGCGCGCATGCCGGGCGAAGGGGAGCTTCCGAAGGATCTTCGCCGGCTGGCCACGCGCAATGCCGTCGAGGTGCGCCGGGCCCATTTCGAGGAAGACGCCTCACGGCTTTCGCTCGCCATCGGTCTTGATGCCCGGCGGGTGAAGGCTGTTGCCGCGGCCGGTGCGGCGAGCAAGCCGCGCCAGTTCTGGCATTCACGTTTCCCGTTCTTCCTCACCTGGCACAAGACCCTGCTGGTGGCCTTGCTCCCGCTTGCTGTTCTGGTCGTTTCGCGGGGCATTTTTGGAGAAAGCGGCGGGCCGCGCGAGATCATCGAGATGCTTTTCTTTGGCGCTCTCTGGCTCCTGGGATTCTATGCCGGAACGCGGCTGCTCGCCTCGATCGCGCACTTCTTTGCCTACATCGTCCGGGTCGTCACCAAGCCGCGTGTTTCCGCCTGATCCCGGCCCGGCTATTCCCGTTCCAGTCGTCGCGCCACGCCCTCCCGGCGTGGGTCCGCGCCGCCTTCAAGCCCATCCTCGCGCACCACGATCACATGCAGGCCGGAGTTCTCGCCAGAGCGTTCGCGCACCTCAAAGCCCGCTTCGCGCAAGGTGTCGGCCCAGTCCTGCCCGCCATCGGCCGTGGTCTCGACCCCAACGGCCTGGCCGCGGGCGATCACATTCGGAAGTTCTACCGACTCCTGGGCGCTGAGGCCCCAGTCCAGGACGCCGATCAGGGTTTTCGATACATAGGCCACAATGGAGTTGCCGCCCGGCGAGCCCGTGACCATCACCACATCGCCTTCCTCGTCGAACACGATGGTCGGTGACATGGAACTGCGCGGACGCTTGCCACCCGCCGGGGCATTGGCAACGGGCAGGCCGTTCTTCTCCGGATTGCGGGCGAAATCGGTCAGCTCATTGTTGAGCAGGAACCCGTCCACCATCACGCCATTGCCGAAGGCGCTTTCGACCGTTGCGGTCATGGAGACGACATTGCCCTCGAGATCGATGATGGAAATATGGGTTGTGCCGGGTGTTTCCTCGGTCGTGTCGCGCCCCCACATGCCGATGATCGAACCGCGCTGGAGCGCAACGCCCGGATCACCCGGGCGGGGCATAGCGCCGGGCGCTTCCACCTCGCCGGCCCGAACATCGAGGTAGACCGGGTTGAACAGGTCCTGCGACGGGACAGGAACAAAATCTGGATCGGCGAGATAGTGGTCCCGGTCCGCGTAAGCCAGGCGCTGGGCATCCACCCATGCCCGTAGCCGTTCCGTTTCGCCCGATGGATCGGCCTCGTCCAAGAGCCGGCCATAGAGCCCGAGGATGGCGTTCTGTGCCACCCCGCCCGAACTCGGCGGCGGGGCAGAGCACACCGTGTAGGTCTCGCCGAAGCGGTGGGTCCCGCAAAGCGCGCCGCGCACTTTCACCTGGTAGTCTTCCAGGTCCTCAAGGCTCAGCGCACCGGGTTCGGTGTCGCCGGTCACGGCGTCGACAATGCGCTGTGCCCTTGGGCCGGTGTAGAATGCGGAGGGCCCGACGAGGGAAACCTCCCGAAGCATTTCGGCATAATCCGGATTGTTGCGCAGGGTGCCTGCTTCGAGGGGAGCCCCACCGGGATAGAAGTACTCGCTCGCCGCACCGCCCTCGTCCAGGCGAACCGCGGCGCGAAGGCGCGGATTGGCCAGCAGTTCGGCCAGGCGCGGAGACACTTCGAAACCCGATTGTGCAAGTTCGATCGCAGGCTGGAACAGGCCTTGCCAGTCGGCCCGGCCATGGGCGTCATGGGCCGCCTTGTAGAGTGCCACCTGGCCCGGAACGCCAACCGAGCGTCCCGATTGCCAGGCTGCCAGAAAGCCCATCACCTCGCCATCCTTGATGAACAGGTCTGGCCCGACCGAGGAGGGGGCGGTTTCGCGGCCGTCATAGACCAGTGTTTCGCCGCTGCCTCGCTCATGCACCAGCATGAATGCGCCCCCACCGATGCCGGAGCTTTGCGGCTCGACGAGGCCGAGCACCGCATGAACAGCAATGGCCGCGTCCACGGCGTGGCCCCCGGCTTCCAGGACCGACAGGCCGGCCTCGACCGCGCGCGGGTCAGCCGCCGCAACCATGGCGCCATGCGCCCATTCATCTGCGCCGGACGCAGCCGGTTCGGGCGTGGATACGCTGGGAGCGGTCTGCCCGCATGCCGTGAGAAGCAAACTCAGAAGTGAAAGGGCGGGCAGTCTGAGGTGGTGTGGCACGTGGGCGACCTCCGGAGCAGCTTTGCAAGTCTGGAAATAAGCCTCTAGGGAAAAACCCATGCAATTGAAAGGCAAGCGTGCCATGGCCAGTCCCGGACAACGCAACCTGATCACCGATGTGGCCGGTCTGAAAGTGGGCAATGCAGAGGATTTTGGTGTTGTCACCGGTACAACGCTTGTCCTTGCAGATGCCCCCGTTACGGCCGCAGTCTCTGTCGCCGGTGGCGGGCCGGGCACGCGGGAGACCGACCTGCTGAAGGCCGGCATGCTGGTGCAGATGGTTGACGGCGTGGTCCTTTCCGGTGGCAGCGCGTTCGGCCTGGCCGCCGCCGATGGCGTGGTTGCCGAGCTTTGCGGGGTGGGGCGCGGCTTCGGCCTGATGGACCTTCCCGGCGTTCCGAAGACGCCCATTGTGCCGGCCGCGATCCTCTATGACCTGGCCAATGGCGGCGACAAGAACTGGGGCACGGCGCCGCCCTATGGAGACCTGGGCCGGGCGGCGTTTCGCAGTGTTGCCGCAGATTTCACCCTCGGCCGGGCCGGAGCGGGTCTTGGTGCACGGGCGGGACGGCATGCTGGCGGGCTGGGTTCGGCCAGCTGGCACACCGATGACGGCTACACGATCGGTGCGCTGGTCGCGGTGAACTGTTTCGGCTCGGTCTACATGCCAGGCACATCCTGCTTCTGGGCATGGCCGTTTGAAGTCGGCGATGAATTCGGCGGAGAGCGGCCGCCGGCCGGATACCGCGTGGCACCTGAAGACTGGGGGGCGGCCAAGGTCTCGCCCCAGCCCGGTCAGAACACGACCATTGCCTGTGTGGCAACCGATGCACCCCTGACCGCGAGCCAGGCCCAGCGCCTGTCAGACATGGCACTGGCCGGGCTTGCGCGTGCCATCCGCCCCATCTTTGCGCCGGTCGATGGCGATACGGTCTTTGCGCTCGCCACGGGGCAGGGCCCGGACCGGGAGATCGACCCGGTCACCCTGACACGGCTTGGCGAACTGGCTGCGGGCTGCCTTGCCCGGGCAAC